>NZ_JBFADU010000011.1:0-196762 GCF_040641575.1 Streptomyces sp. NPDC020807 | reverse complement strand
ACACCCAGTATCGGGGCGACCCTCCGCCTTGCGATCGCACGCACCGGACACCGCCGGGCCTGCCCTCCGGGCAGACGACGCCACTTTCGACACACTCCCCAGGCGAGTGCCGGCCGCGCTCAAGCCGGGGTCGGGTTGGAGGCGTGCGTGAGGGTCTCCCAGGCGACGAAGAGGTCGTCCGTGCCGCCCGGCCGCTGGCTCGCGGCGAGTTTCGCGGTCTGCGGGAGCTTCATCCCCATCCGGCCTTCGAGGTGGTTGAGCGCGACCTCGACGTCGGGGCCCATCGTGCGCTCGACCTTGCCCCCGCAGAGCCACTTGGGCGCGGTCTCGCCGAGCTGGTAGCGGGCGTGGAACTCCAGTGCCGCGCGGATCCGTTCGGCCTCCTCGCGATAGAGGTCGAGGCCCTGGTGCCAGGCGGTCTCGGCGATGTGGGCGGTGGCGGCGAGCGAGTACCCGATGTGCATGAAGTTGCGGCAGGTCTCCTGGCCGATGCCGTCGGCGTACGTCCGCTGCCCGAACCAGTACGTGGCCAGCTCGTCGGCCGTGTCGATGGTGCCGCCGGGCGGGGGCTTGGGCAGGGCCCCGTCGGAGGAGAGGTAGAAGTAGGCGGGGACTCGCGCCCTGAAGCGGCGTACGGACTCCTCGAAGACCGTGCGGTCTTCGAGGAAGACGGCCATGCCGATGGCCGCGTCCGTCATGGCCAGTTCCCAATTGCCGTTGTAGTCGGCCACCTCGGCGCTGACGGCGGGCAGATACGCCTTGCGGAGCATCCACTTGAACCGCTGCACCTCCGGCCCGCCCCACGCCGGGTATCCGGCGTGGACGATCTCCGCGGCGCGCGCCCAGGAGGAGCCGGACCAGGCGGTCTGGAGGTCGGCGTCGTCGCGGGTGTGCTCCTTCACCGTCTTCGACCAGGCGTCCATGATCTCGACGGCCTTCTCGGCGTGCGCGGCCCGGCCGGAGATCGACCACATGAGGGCGTGGGTGTAGGCGGCGATGGCGTCCTCTCGCTCGGAGACGCAGGCCTGCGTCCCGGCGTTCGAGGCGCAGGCGACGATCCTGGCCGGGTGCGGGGTGTAGTCGAGGTCCGCGTACGGGCTGTCGCCCATCGCCCGGTACGCGGAGGCCCAGGGCTCCTCCCCCGCTGCGACCCGGCGGCGCACGGCGGCCAGCTGCGCGCCGCCGACGAGGACGCCGGGGTGGCGGAAGGTGTCGGGGGCGACGGAGCGGGGCTGCTCGACGGCCGCGGGGGCGTCGGCGTCCGTGCCGCAGGCCGTGCCGAGGAGCAGCAGCGGGCCGAGCAGGGCGGCGAGACGGCGGCGGGAGCGCGGGAGCGGGCTCCGGCAGGGGCGCGGGCTTCGGCGTGGGCGTGGGCGTGGGTGCACGGGATCCACGCTGGCGCGGGCCGCCCGCGCGCGCATCCCGTACTACGCCGGGCAGTGGACCGCCCGGGCGCCGCCCCGGCTCCTCGCCCCCGACACTCCGGCCGCCCCGGTCCTCCGGTCTCCCGGCGCTCCGGCCGCCCAGGGGTGGCCGGGAGGGATCGGGCGGGGAGGGTCAGGCCGGGAGGGGGACGCAGAGTGCGACGAGCTCGTCCATGGACAGTTCGAGGACGCCGGCGAGGGCCGCGACGGTGAAGAAGGCCGGGGTGGGGGCCCGGCCCGTCTCGATCTTGCGGAGGGTCTCGGCGGAGAGTCCGGCCGCCGCGGCGATCTCGACCATGGACCGCTCGCCGCGCGCCGCGCGCAGCAGGAGGCCGAGGCGCTCGCCGCGCTCGCGCTCTTCGGGGGTCAGGGGGGTTCGCACCATGCCCCCATACTAATACCGCCGCCCCATTTTTATACCGGTATAGTAATGGGTCATGGTGGAGATCAAGACGAACGAGAACCTGGCGGCCATGCGTGAGGCGGGGCGGGTCGTGGCCCGCGCCCTCGCGGCCGTGAGGGAGAAGGCGGCGCCCGGCGTCGCACTGACCGAGCTGGACCGCGTGGCCAGGGAGGTCCTGGCGGAGGCGGGGGCCGGATCGCCCTTCCTCGGCTACCGGCCGGAATGGGCGCCGGTGCCCTTCCCCGCCGTCGTCTGCCTGTCGGTGAACGACGCGATCGTGCACGGCGTCCCCGGCGACACCCGGCTCGCCGACGGCGACCTGCTCTCGGTGGACTGCGGGGCGACGCTCGACGGCTGGGTCGGCGACTCGGCGATCAGCTTCACGGTGGGCCGCGCCCGGCCGGAGGACACGCGGCTCGTCGCCGCCGCCGAGGAGGCCCTGGAGGCCGGCATCGCGGCGGCCGTCGTCGGAAACCGGATCGGCGACATCGCGCACGCGATCGGGCGGGTCTGCCGGCGGGCGGGGTACGGAATCCCGGACGGCTTCGGCGGCCACGGCGTGGGCCGGAGCATGCACGAGGACCCGGGCGTCCCCAACGAGGGGCGCCCGGGCCGGGGCATGAGGCTGCGGCACGGCATGGTGCTCGCGATCGAGCCGATGCTCATCGGCGGCGGCACGGACGACCACTTCACGGCGGGCGACGGCTGGACGGTCCGCACGGTGGACGGCTCGCGCGCGTCGCACGCCGAGCACACGGTCGCGATCACCGACGACGGGCCGCGCGTGCTCACCGCACTCTAGGGTCCGGCCGGCGTCACGGCGCCGGCCGGACGACCATCGCCGAGCCGCCGCCCCTGCGGACCGTCTCCGCCGCGGCGACCCACCGGCCGTCGGGCAGACGCTGCACGCCGGTTGCGGCGCCGATCTCCGGGTTCTGCCGGAAGCCGTGCCCGATCGCCTCCAGCTCGACCCTCAGCGGGCTGTTCCACAGGCCGGGTTCGAGCTCGGTCGTGGCCTGGTTGCGCTGGCTGGCGCGGGGCGCGGCGATGGCGTCGACGAGCGGGAGGCCGCGGTCGACGACCCCGGTGAGGGTCTGGAGGACGGTGGTGATGATGGTCGCGCCGCCCGGGGAGCCGAGGGCGAGTACCGGCCGGTCGCGGTCGTCGAGGACGATCGTCGGGGAGATCGACGAGCGGGGCCGCTTGCCGGGGCCGGGGAGGTTCGGGTCGTGGACGGCGGGGTTGGCCGGGGCGAAGGAGAAGTCGGTCAGCTCGTTGTTGAGCAGGAAGCCCCGGCCCGGGACGGTGATGCCGCTGCCGCCGGTGGACTCGATGGTGAGGGTGTAGGCGACGGTGTTGCCCCACTTGTCGGCGACGGTCAGGTGGGTGGTGTTCTCCCCCTCGTACGTGGTCGGGGCGGCCGTCCCGCCGCTCGCGCACGGCACCGGGTTCGCCGGGTCACCGGGGGCGAGCGGGCTGGTCAGGACGGCGTCGTCCCGGATGAGGCAGGCCCGCGAGTCGGCGTACCGCTGGGAGAGGAGGCCCTTGGTCGGCACCGGCTCGAAGGCCGGGTCGCCGACCCAGCGGCCGCGGTCGGCGAAGGCGATCCGGCTGGCCTCGATGTACCGGTGGAGGTAGGCGGCCTCGGTGGCGGCGGAGAGGTCGGTGCCCTCCAGGATGTTGAGCGCCTCGCCCACGCTCGTACCGCCGGAGGAGGAGGGGGCCATGCCGTAGACGTCGAGCCCCCGGTACGCGAGCTTAGTCGGCTTGCGGAACTCGGTGTGGTACGCGGCGAGATCACGCTCCGTCAGGTCGCCGGGTCGGACGACGCGCGTGGCGCCTTCGCGGACCGGGGGCGTACGGACGGTGTCGACGATGTCCCGGGCGAGCGGGCCCTCGTACAGCGCGCCGACACCCTCACGGCCGAGGGTCTCGTACGTACGGGCCAGGTCGGGGTTCTTGAAGACCGAGCCGACGACGGGCAACTGCCCGCCGGGGAGGAAGAGTTCGGTGGTCGCCGGGAAGTCGCGGAAGCGGGCCTCGTTGGCGGCGGTCTGGGCGCGGAAGGTGGCGTCGACGGTGAAGCCGTCGCGGGCGAGCCGCTCGGCGGGTGCGAGGAGCGCGGAGAGCCGCTTGCTGCCCCAGGCGTCGAGGACGGTCTTCCAGGTGGCCGGGGTGCCGGGGGTGCCGACGCCGAGGCCGCTGGTCTGGCCCTGGTCGAAGGGGATGGGGACGCCGTTCTCCTGGAAGAGGCCGGGGCCGGCGGAGGACGGTGCGGTCTCGCGGCCGTCGACGGTGTGGACCGTGCGGCTCTTGGCGTCGTAGTAGACGAAGTAGCCGCCGCCCCCGATGCCCGCGGAGTACGGCTCGGTGACGCCGAGGGCCGCCGCGACGGCGACGGCCGCGTCGACGGCGTTGCCGCCCTTGCGGAGCACCTCGACACCGGCGGCCGAGGCGTCGGCGTCGACGCTGGCCACGGCGCCCCCGTAGCCGACGGCGACGGGGACCTTCGCGAGGGCCGGTGGCGCGGACTCCGGGGGCGCCGGGGGCGCCGGGGGCGCCGGGGGCGCTGCGGCCCCCAGCGAGAGCACCGTCGCCGTGACGGCGAGTAAAGAGACCTTCCCAGCGGCGGAGCGACGCATTCCCAACCTCCAGTCAACGACCGTCCGCGCAGCGTAACTTCCCGCACGCGAAACGTCAGGACCGCCTCGAAGCGACGGCACGGGGCTCGAACGGAGGGCCGTTCGGTCGCTAGCATGCGCGACCGTGAACGAAGACGTGCGGAACATCGTGCTCGGGGTCCTGGCGACCGGGATCAGCGGCTCCTTCGGCTGGCTGGCCCGTACCCACCTCTGGCGGCGCAGGCTGCGGCGCAAGCAGGCGTTCTTCGGGCTGCCGGGCGGCTCGGAGTGCCTGCTCGTGGTGAACCGTGAGGCCGGTGGGGACAACGTCGTGCACCGCTTCGACGTCTTCGCGCTGCTCGAACTCTCCGCGCTGGTCAAGGACTGCGGGGCGCAGGCCCGCATCCTGCCGCACGACACGGCGCACCAGGGCTTCGGCGACCGCACGGAGTTCTGCGTCGGCGGGCCGTACTCGAATCGCCGTACCGCCGCCCACCTCTCCACGCTCCTCCCCGGCGTGACGATGAACGTGGACGTGCAGCCCTCCGAGGTCCGGGGGTCCATCACCGTCGGCGGCGAGCGCTACCTCATGGAGAAGGGCGTCTCCGAGTACGTGATCCTTGCCCGGCTGACCGCCGGGGAGGGCGGCCGCCCGGTCTTCCTCTTCTGCGGGCAGCGCGCGATCACCAACCAGGCGGCGACCCGCTATCTGGCGCGCCACCACGAGAAGTTGGCGCGGACCCACCGCTCGGGGTCGTTCGTGCTGCTTCTGAAGGTGCTCAACACGCAGGCGTACGGCCCCGACGTGGTGGAGCTGGTCGCCGACGTCACGCGGGCCGCGCTCACGCCCGCGCCCGCGGACTCGGCGACATCCGCACCGGCAGCGACTTGATCCCGTTGATGAAGTTGGAGACGAGGCGCCGGGGCGGGCCCGCGAGGCGGAGGCCGGCGCAGGAGGCCCGGGTCTCCTCGTACAGCACGCGGAGCTGGAGCCGGGCGAAGTGCGCGCCGAGGCAGACGTGCGGGCCGTCCCCGAAGGAGACGTGCGGGTTCGGGGTGCGGGCCAGGTCGAGGCGGTGGGGGTCGGCGAAGACGCGTTCGTCGTGGTTGGCGGAGGCGTGGAAGACGACGACCTTGTCACCCGCGCGGATCTCCTGGCCGGCGAGCACGGTGTCCCGCGCGGCCGTGCGGCGGAAGGAGAGCACGGGCGGGTGGACGCGGAGGAGCTCGTCCACGGCCGTACCCGTGTCCACCCCTCCGCTCCACAGCCTCCGCTGCTCCTCCGGGTTCCCGGCGAGGGCGAGCAGCCCGCCGGGGGCTGCGGAGCGCACGGTGTCGTTCCCGGCGACGGTGAGCAGGAAGAAGAACATCTCCAGCTCGGCGTCGGCGAGTTCGGAGGTGGCGAGGGAGGTCATGACGTCGTCCGCGGGGTGCTCGCGCTTGTACGCGGCGAGCTCCTGGGCGTACGCGAACATCTCGGCGAGCATGGCGGGGGAACGGGGGTTGACGGGTCGCCCGTCGGCCCCGAGGACGGGCGGCTCGTCGGGGTCCTGGTAGGCGATGACCCGCTCGGTCCAGGCGTGCAGGAGCCCCCGGTCGCTCGCGGGCACCCCGAGGAGGTCGGTCAGGTTGAGGAGCGCGTAGTCGTCGGTGACGGCCCGGACGAGGTCGGTCTCGCCGCTCGCGACGGCGTCGGCGAGCAGTCTCGCCGCCCGCTCCCGCGCGGTCACGGCGAACCGCTCGATCCGCCCCGGCGTGAAGGCCCGACTGACGAGCCGACGCAGGCGCCCGTGCTGCGGCGGGTCCTGATTGAGCATCATGCGACGGATGAAGGGCAGGTCGGCGGGGTCGGGATCGCGGATCTGCGTGGCGCCGAGGTGCGAGGAGTACGTCTCCGCGTCCTTGAGCACGCGCACGACGTCGGCGTGCCGGGTGACGGCCCAGAACCCGGGCCCCGCGGCCCAGCCGAGCACCTCGGTCTCCCGCTGCCACACCACGGGCGCGTGCTGGCGCAGCAGTCGGAACCGGTCGTGCGGAATGCCGGCCGCGTAGATCCGGGGATCGAAGACGTCGGGAACCCCACTCGCGCCCACCACCACGCCTCGCGCCTCCCGCCAGAGCCCGCCCAGGGGTTAAGACGCTCCCATCATGACAGGTCAGAGCCGGTTTTCGTAGGACGGAAGGCACAGTTCGAGAGCCTTGTCCGACCCCTCCCCCGCCCCCGAAGATCTCCGTCGTGCATCACACGGCGAACAGGAGGCACATGGGGAACACGGAGAAGTTCGGCCAGGACGCGGTGCTGCGGGCGCGCGTACTGCTCCTCGGCTCGGAACCACCGAGCTGGTGGGAGGAGGTCACGGCCTACCGCGTCCTGGCGACGGTGAGCCCGGCGGCGTACCTGCCGAGGCTGGTGGCGGCGCTGCTGGAGTGTCGGACCAGGAGTGTGCTCGCGACCGACGCGAAGGCGGTGCTCGCCCTCCTGGCCGAGGCCGTGGAGGCGGCCCGGCGCATCGCCCCCGACGAGCCGGGCGGGCTCCGCCTGCTCTCCGAAGCCCTCCAGGCCCATGAGGAGGCCGCCCGCCACCTCGACGGCGATACTCCGCCAATCGTTACCGGCGCGTAACTTACCGACTGGTTACCACGGGTACGGCGCTCCGGTTACCGTCGGGTCACTTTCACTGCCCCCCATCAGTGACCCCCCAGTGAGGAGTGCCCCCGTGCGCACATCTCTTGCCCTCGCCGTCTCGGCCGCTCTCGTGGCCGGGGCGGCGGTCGGGTTCGCGCCCGTCGCGCAGGCGGACGAGGTCGGTGTCCGGTTCGTCGACATCGTCGGGGACGGCGGGACCGTCCTCAAGGCGAACGTCATCACGCCGGCCGGAGCCGACGGCAGCAGGCGCTACCCCGTGATCGTGCTCCCGACCAGCTGGGCCATGCCCCGGATCGAGTACCTCGTCCCGGCGATCCAGCTCGCCGACTCCGGCTATGTCGTGGTGAGTTACAACTCGCGCGGCTTCTGGGAGTCCGGCGGCGAGATCGAGACCGCCGGGCCGAAGGACGTCGCCGACGCCGCCAAGGTGGTCGACTGGGCCCTCGCCCACACGCCCGCCGACGCCGAACGCGTCGGCATGGCCGGGGTGTCGTACGGGGCCGGCATCAGTCTCCTCGCCGCCGCGCACGACCCCCGGGTCAAGGCCGTCGCAGCGCTCAGCGGGTGGGGCGACCTCATCGAGTCCATCTACAGCGGGCGGACCCAGCACCTCCAGGCCGCCGCGCTGCTCGGCGGCGCCGGGTACCTGACGGGCCGGCCCGGGCCCGAACTGCGGGAGGTCCTGGACGACTTCCTCTCGTCGAACCTCGACAAGGAGGACGAGATGATCGCCTGGGGCCGGAAACGGTCCCCCGCCACCCACCTGGACCGGATCAACGCCAACGGTGCCGCCGTCATGCTCGGCAACGCCTGGGGCGACACCATCTTCCCGCCCAACCAGTACGCGAGCTTCTACGAGAAGCTCACCGGTCCCAAGCGCCTGGAGTTCCGGCCCGGCGACCACGCCACCGCCGAGGCCACCGGTCTCTTCGGGCTGCCCAACGACACCTGGGACAGTACCCGCCGCTGGTTCGACCACTACCTCAAGGGCGTCGACAACGGCATCGACCGGGAGCAGCCCGTCCAGCTGAAGTCGCGCTCCACCGGGGAGTACGAGGGGTACGCGGACTGGAAGTCCGTCCACGCGAACCAGCGGAAGTTCGCCCTCGGCGACAGCGAGCACCTCTGGGCGAACGTGGACTCCGGCGCCAACGGCGGCGTCACCCTCCTCACCAACCTCCTGGACCAGCTCTTCCGGACCCCGCCGACCGTCTCCGTGCCCTTCCTCAACCGCGCCGTCGCCGCCGTCTGGCAGTCGGAGCGCTACGACACGGAGCAGAAGGTGCGCGGCACGGCGAGGGTGCACACCACGGTGACCCCCACGAAGGAGAGCGGCACCTTCGTCGCGTACCTCTACGACGTGGGCCCGCTCGGCGTGGGCAAGCTGGTGAGCAACGCCCCGTACACCTTCCACGGGAAGGCCCCGGGGCAGCCCTTCGGCGTCGATCTGGAGCTGTTCTCCACGTCGTACGACGTCCCGGCCGGTCACCGGCTCGCGCTCGTCGTCGACACCGTCGACCCGCTCTACATCGAGCACAACCCGACCGGCGCGCAGCTGACCTTCTCCTCCCCGTCGGCCGACCCCTCGTACGTGTCGGTACCGCTGCGGAAGGAGTGATCTCCGGCTGCTGCCGGGCGGGCAGGGCCTCACACCAGCTACTGCGCTCCCGGCAGCAGCGTTCCCGGTTCGGCCGGAGCGACGTCCACGGCCTTCGTCTTCGGGCTGTGGCGCTCCCGCCTGGCCACCCAGGTGGCGAACCAGGAGAGCAGCATGCACATCCCGATGTAGATCGGTGAGATGACGAGCACGACGGGGATGAACGGCAGGTCGTAGTCGAGGTTGGACGCGATGAGCTTCCCGGCGTGGAGGAACTCCTCGTAGGTGATGAGGAATCCGAGCGAGGTGTCCTTGAGGGCGACCACGAGCTGGCTGATGATGGCGGGCAGCATCGCGCGGACGGCCTGCGGCACGAGGACGTACGTCATGACCTGGGTCTTGCGCATGCCGAGGGCGTACGCTGCCTCACCCTGGCCCCGGGCGACGGCGTGGATGCCGGTGCGGAAGACCTCGGCGAGCACCGAGCCGTTGTAGAGGGTCAGTCCGGCGACGAGCGCGGGCAGCGGCTGCACCTTGAGCGCCACGAAGATGAAGAAGATCATCACGAGGACCGGCATCGCGCGGAAGAACTCGATGAGGACCGTGCAGATCCAGCGGAACGCGCGGCGCTCGGAGAGCCGGCCCACGGCGAGGACCCCGCCGAGCGCGAGCGAGAGCACCGAGGCGTAGGCGAAGGCCTTGAGGGTGTTGCCGAGCCCTTCGAGGAGCAGCTCCTGGATGCCCTCGTAGAGGAAGGGCGACCACTTGGTGGAGGTGAACTGGCCGGTGTCGAAGAGGAGGTAGAGGAACCAGCCGACCAGCGCGAGGATGACGACGGTGGACGCGAGGCCGTAGAGGAGGTGGCGTCGCCGGGCGTTCGGCCCGGGGATGTCGTAGAGGGCGGTGGACTCGGTCATCGGGCGACTCCCCAGCGCTTCTCCATGAGGTGGAAGACCGCGCTGATGGTGAGGGTGATGATGAGGTATCCGACGGCGATCCAGACGAAGGTCCAGACGATGTTGTAGCCGAGCTCGCTCAACGTCTTGTAGGTGCCGAGGAGTTCGGTGACGCTGAAGGCGCCGGCGATGGCCGAGTTCTTGGCCAGGGCGATGATGGTGGAGCCGATCGGCGGGATGACGGTGCGGAAGGCCTGCGGCAGGACGACCGTGGCCAGGGTCTGGGTGAAGGTCATGCCGAGGCTGCGGGCCGCCTCGCCCTGGCCGCGCGGGACGGTGTTGATGCCGGAGCGCAGGGCCTCGCAGATGAACGCCGAGGTGTAGCAGCCGAGCGCGAGGACGGCGAACACCTTGAAGGGCAGGACGAGTCCGAAGCGCGGCAGGCCGAGCATGACGGCGAAGAAGAGCAGGGTCAGCGGGGTGTTCCGCAGGACGGTGACCCAGACCGTGCCGAAGACGCGGAAGGATCCCACGGGCGCGACCCGGAAGGAGGCCATGACGAAGCCCAGGACGAGGGCCAGCACCGAGGCGTAGACGGTGAGTTCGACGGTGCCGAGGAATCCCTCTCCGTACAGGGCGAAGTTGTCTGTCAGTACGTCCATGTCAGCGTGGACCGTCCTCAGTTGGCCGGGTAGCGGTCGATGGGCGGCGGGGTCGGGGCGGGTACCCCGGAGAGGCCGAGGGTGGCGTCGTAGGCCTTCTTCCAGTCGCCGTTCTTCTCGTGGACGGCGAGGGCGTCGTCGAGGGCGAAGCGCAGGGCGGTGTCCCCGTGGGGGACGCCGATGCCGTACGGCTCCTTGGAGAACGGTTCGCCGACGACCTTGAGTTCGTCGGGGACCTTGGCGGCGTAGCCCATGAGGATGGTGTCGTCCGTGGTGACCGCGTCGACCTGGTACGTCAGGAGGTTGTCGACGCAGACCGAGTAGGTGTCGTAGGCGACGAGTTCGGCCTCGGGATGGTCCTTGGCGATCCGCTGGTACGGGGTGGAGCCCGCGGCCGAGCAGACGCGCTTCCCGGCGAGGTCCTGGGGCCCGTTGATGTCGTGCTCGTCGGTGCGGACCAGGAGGGACTGGCCCGCCTGGTAGTAGGGGCCGGCGAAGCCGACGAGCTTCTTGCGGTTGTCGTTGATGGTGTAGGTGCCGACGTAGTAGTCGATCTGGCCGTTCTGGAGGGCGGTCTCGCGGTTGGCCGAGGCGATGGTGCGGAAGTCGACGCCGGCGGGGTCGAAGCCGAGGGAGGCGGCCATCATCCTGGCGATCTCGATGTCGAATCCGGAGTAGCGGCCGGTGGCCGGGTCCTTCTCGCCCATGTAGGGCTGGTCCTCCTTGGCGCCGACGACGAGCTTGCCGCGCTTCCTGGCCCGGTTCCAGGTGGCGGAGTCGGGCAGGGTGAAGCCGGACTGGACGGCGTATACGGGGAGTTGGTCGGGCTGCGGGCCCTTGACGGGCGGGCTGCCCTCCCGGCCGCAGCCGCCGAGCGCCGTCGTCGCGGCGAGCAGCAGGGCGAGCGCGGCCAGGGTGCGGTGCGTACGCTGCATGGTTCCCACCCGGTCAGTGCTTGAGGATCTTGGAGAGGAAGTCCTTGGCGCGGTCGCTGCGCGGGCTCGTGAAGAACTCCTCCGGCGTCCGGTCCTCGACGATGCGGCCGTCGGCCATGAAGACGACCCGGTTGGCCGCGGAGCGGGCGAAGCCCATCTCGTGGGTGACGACGACCATGGTCATGCCGTCGCGGGCGAGTTGCTGCATGACGTCGAGGACCTCGTTGATCATCTCGGGGTCGAGGGCCGAGGTCGGTTCGTCGAAGAGGAGCGCCTTGGGGTCCATGGCGAGGGCGCGGGCGATGGCCACGCGCTGCTGCTGGCCGCCGGAGAGCTGGGCGGGGTACTTCTCGGCGTGCGCGGCGAGTCCGACGCGGTCGAGGAGCTCGCGCGAACGCCGGTCGGCCTCCTCCTTCCCGCGCCTGCGGACCTTGACCTGGGCGAGCGAGACGTTGGCGAGCACGGTCTTGTGCGCGAAGAGGTTGAAGGACTGGAAGACCATGCCGACCTCGGCGCGGAGGCGGGCGAGCGCCTTGCCCTCCTCGGGGAGTGGCTGTCCGTCGATGACGATCGTGCCCGCCTCGATGGTCTCCAGGCGGTTCATCGCCCGGCAGAGGGTGGACTTTCCGGAGCCGGAGGGGCCGATGACGACGACGACCTCGCCCCGCCCGACGGTCAGGTCCACGTCCTGGAGGACGTGCAGCGCGCCGTAGTGCTTGTTGACGCCACGCAGTTCGATCAGCGGATCGACGACGGCCATACGCTGCCCTGCCCCATTTCTCAGCGGTGTCGAGTCAGCGCAAACTATCCACCGGAAAAAGGGACTTCAGGGCGACACGCATGAAGCGGGAATAAGCCGTATTTACTGCAAAGGGGTGGAAGAGGCGGTTCTCCCCCGCCTCAGTTCTCCGCGGTCTCCGCGTACACCTGGGAGAGCTCGGGCGAGCCCGTCGCCGCCCAGTCCTGTCCGGCCGCGACGACCTCGACCTCGCGGCCGGAGGCGAGCAGGACGACCGGGCCGACGTCCGGGGAGAGCCGCCAGCGGGCGCCGGGCACGTTCCGCACGATCACGGTGCCGAGGTAGAGACCGGCGTCGTTCCCGAAGGAGGGGAGCTCCTCGGCGTCGTCGCGCCAGCGGGGCGGCAGCTGGTCGAGCTCCTGGAGCGAGCTCGGGGTGCCGTCGAGGGCCACCCCGGCCGACTCGACGCGGGCGCGCAGCAGTTCGCACTCGGAGAGCAGCTCGGCCCGGCCCTCCGGGTCGCGGTCGAAGGCCTCGGCCGAGGCGGAGTCGACCGATCCGGAGGGTTCGGACCCGTGTCGCTTGAGCCAGTGGTCGAGAAACGGAATGTTCATCCGAGCAGCCTCGCACCGTCACCTGTCGGACGACCACTCGGCACGCGGTAACGATCTCCGCACGGCCGAGCGGAAGGGCCTGTTCCGTACGGTCGGTTCAGACGTCGAGGTCGACGACGACCGGCGCGTGGTCCGAGGCGCCCTTGCCCTTGCGCTCCTCGCGGTCCACGTAGCTGTCCGAGACGGCCTCGGTGAACGGCTTGTTCCCGTAGACCAGGTCGATGCGCATGCCCTTGTTCTTCGGGAAGGCGAGCATGCGGTAGTCCCAGTACGTGTACGGGTGGTCGTACTTGAGGGGGCGCGGGACCACGTCGCTCAGGCCCGTCTCGCGCAGGCCCGCGAGCGCCGCCCGCTCCGGCTCCGTCACGTGCGTGGCGCCCTCGAAGAGCGAGCGGTCCCACACGTCGTCGTCCGTCGGCGCGATGTTGTAGTCGCCGAGGACGGCGAAGGGCCGCTCCCCCGCGGCGTCGTCCGCGACGGCCGCCTTGAGGGCCTCGAGCCAGCGGAGCTTGTACGCGTAGTGCTCGTGGGCCACCTCGCGGCCGTTCGGCACGTACACCGACCAGAGGCGGACCGGGCCGCAGGTCGCGGAGATCGCGCGGGGCTCCTGCACCGCGTCGTACTCCGGGCCGGCCGGCAGGCCGGTGACCACGTCGGCGAGACCGACGCGGGAGAGCAGCGCCACGCCGTTCCACCGGCCCGTGGCGTTCACCGCCGCCTCGTACCCCAGCTCGCTCAGCTCCGCGAAGGGGAACTGCTCGGCGGAGCACTTGGTCTCCTGGATGCACAGCACGTCGGTGCCGCTGCTCTCCAGCCAGGCCAGGAGGCGGGGCAGCCGGGCGGTGATCGAATTGACGTTCCAGGTGGCGATGCGCATGGACGCAAGCCTACTGGCGGGGTCCGACAGAGGCGTTCTAGAGCGCCGTGGACTCGCCCGGGGCGAGGCGGGCGTGCGCGGTTCCGCCCAGGGCGCCGATCTGGTTGTCGTAGATCGGGCGGGCGAGGTCGGTGAGGAGGGCGTCGTGGATGTCGTACGCCCGCTGGGGCCCGACCTCGCGGACGTAGTCGATGACCTCGGAGATCTTGCTCCAGGGGGCCATGACGGGGAGGAGGAGCGTCTCCACGGGCGCGTCGGGCACGGTGAGGGCGTCGCCGGGGTGGAAGACGGAGCCGTCGACGAGGAAGCCGACGTTGGTGATGCGCGGGATGTCGGGGTGGATGACGGCGTGCAGTTCGCCGTGGACGTGCACGTCGAAGCCGGCCGCCGTGAACGTGTCGCCGTGGCCGACGGTGTGCACGCGGCCGGGGAAGGCCGCCGAGATCCGGTCGGCGACGCTCTTCAGCGTCCAGATCTCGACGGCCGCGTCGGCCTCCAGGGCGGCCCGCAGCCGGCCCTCGTCGAAGTGGTCCGGGTGCTCGTGGGTGACGAGCAGCGCGTCGGCGCCGAGGACCGCGTCCTCCTCGGTGAACATCCCCGGGTCGAGGACGAGCGTCCGCCCGTCCTTCTCGAGGCGGACGCAGGCGTGGGACTTCTTCGTCAGCTTCACCCCGTCAGATTACGCGGGCGGGGTCGTCTCCTCCTGGATGACCCGGGTGACGACGCGCAGCGCGGTCTCCGCGGCCGGGAAGCCGCAGTACACGCCCGCGTGGAGCACGATCTCGCGGAGTTCCTCGGGCGAGAGGCCGTTGCGGAGGGCCGCCCTGGTGTGGTCGGCGAGCGCCTCGCGGTGGCCGCCGGCGACGAGGGCCGTCAGGGTGACGACGCTGCGGGTGCGCCGGTCGAGGCCCTCGCGGCTCCAGACCTCGCCCCAGGCGTAGCGGGTCAGGAGGTCCTGGAGGGGGCTGTCGGGGTCCTCGGCGAGGGCCCGGTCGACGTGGGCGTCGCCGAGGACCTCGCGGCGCAGGCCGAGCCCGGTCTCGTACGGGTCGGGGCGGGGGGCCTCCACCGGTTCGGCGCCGGGGGTCTCGGCGGGGGGCTCGGCCTCGGCGCCCGGGGCCGCGGCGACGGGCGCCACGACCGGCGGCGGCGGGGGCACGGCCAGGGTGCCGCTCGGCTCCTGCGCGCTGTTCGCGAAGTGCTCGGTCAGCAGCTCGGTGACGGCGGCGGGCTGCTCGACGGGCGTCAGGTGCGAGGCGCCGGGCACGACGGCGAGGCGCGCGTCGGCGATGCCGGCGACGAGGGTGCGGGCGTCGGCCGGGCTGGTGACCCGGTCCTCCGAGCCGACGACGACGAGGGCGGGGACGCCGACGCGGTCGAGGGCCTCACGGACGTCGAAGACCGCGAGGGCCTCGCAGGCGGCGACGTAGCAGACCGGGTCGGTGGTGCGGACCATCTGCACGGCCCAGTCGACGATCGCGGGCTGCGCCCCGGCGAAGACCGGGGTGAACCACCGCTCGGGCGCGGTCCTGGCCATCGGCTCCATGCCGTTGGTCCGCACGATGACCCCGCGCTGCCGGAACTCGTCGGCGGTGCCGAACCGCGGCGAGGTCGCGACCAGGGCCAGCGAGGCCACCCGGTGCGGCGCGCGGAGGGCCAGGTCGAGGCCGACCGCCCCGCCGATGGAGCAGCCCGCGTAACCGAAGCGCTGGACGCCGAGCTCGTCGAGGGTGGCGAGCAGCCGGTCACCGAGCTCGGCGACCGAGGTGAACGGCGTGGCCGGCGCGCCACCGTGCCCGGGAAGATCGAAACGGACGACCCGCCAGTCACGCGTGAGCTCGGGTATCTGCCGGTCCCACATGTGCCACGTGGTCCCGAGGGAGGGGCCGAGGACGAGGACAGGGGCTTCCTCGGGCCCGTCCGAGCGGTATTGCAGGGTGTCTACGTTTGTCTCACTCACCCGCACGACCCTCTCATCCCCCGGGGCCGTTCGGAAAGCCGGGGCCCGGCCGGCCGGGGCGGGGCCGACCGGGTCCGTGCGGGGTGGGTCAGCGGACGCGCCAGGTGAGTGAGTTGCCGGTCGCGTTCCGGACGGCGGGGTCGCGGACCGCGGCCGTGGTGTCGGTCGCGGTGGCGGTGACGCGCTGGCCGCTCCGGGTGGCGCCGAGTTCGGCGGGGGTGACCGAGAGGTCTCCGGTCGCGGACGCGACCTGCTTGCCGTCGACGTACCAGGTCAGGCGCAGGCCGGCCAGGCCGGTCACGGGGGCGAGGCTCACGGTGAGGGGCTGGGACGCGCCGACCCGCTGTCCCGTCGGGACGGTGGAGGTCAGGGCGTCCGCGTGCGCGTAGAAGCCCTTGATCATCGTCTCCCGGCCGACGTGGTTGAAGTCGGTGGAGACGAGGCTGCGCATGAGCGAGGTGTCGGTCGGGCGGTAGACGCCGGTCTCGTAGTAGTCGCCGCCCTCGTAGGTGCCGACGGTCGAGCCGGTGGGGTCCTGCTCGCCGAGCCAGCGGTACCACTTGCTCGTGCCGAGGTCGGCGGTGACGGAGATGTTGGCGCTGCCGGACGAGTTGTACGGGTAGGCGCCGTACCCGGCGTACTGGTACTCGTCTGCCAGGCCGCCTATCGAGTGGCCCAGTTCGTGCGCGCCTATCAGGTACGACTTCGCGTTGTCGGAGGACATCGTCGCGATGCCGCGGTAGGAGGCGCCGGCCGGCGGCGGGGAGAAGCTGTAGCCCGCGCCGCCGTACTTGGGGGAGTTGGCGATGACGAAGACGATGTCGGAGGCGGGCGCCTGGTTGGCGTACGCGGTGACCTTGGCGTCGTCGACGCAGAGCAGCCGCTCGATGCCGTCGCAGAAGAAGTAGGAGCTGAGGGCCGTGTCCTTCACGGCGTCCGCGATGGGGTCGCCGGAGACGCCGGACTCGGCGGACTCGGTGTCCACCAGCCAGATGTTGAACAGGCCCCGGTAGCTGGCGTACGGCTCGATGGCGAAGACCGCGTCGAGCGTGGCCTGCGCGTCGGCCCGGAAGTCGGCCCGCTGTGCGGCGGTGTAGCCGTCGCCCATGACGACGAGGTCGAGGCGTCCGGCGACGGGGCCGGTCTCCTGGACGGGCGTGACCGTCGCGGCGACGGCGTCGGCGGCGGTCGAGGACTGGTGGCGGGCGATCCCGGCGGGTGCGCCCGCCGGGACGTCCCGGTGCCGGGGATGGAACCCGGGGCCGTCGAAGTACTCGACCTCGTGGGTGACCGCGGTGCCGGGAGCGGTGTCGCGGGCGGGGGCCGCGCCGGCCGCGCCCGCCCCGGCGAGGAGGGCCGCGGCGGTGACGGCGGCGCCGGCGGAGGCGATCCAGCGTGTACGGGCAGATCCGTGTCTGGGCACGACGAACCTCTCTAAAGCAGGGAGTTAACTGTGCTTAAGTAGCCGCTTAAGCTAGGGGTTCGGAGCTCCGGGACACAAGACCCGGGCGCGAGGCGGACGGGCGCGGGAGCGCGACGGCGGTCACGTCCGCCGCTCGCGCCACGGGCGGGCGGCGGAGGCGCTGGCATGATGGGACACATGGCGAAGCGGGACGACCCCGAGACCATCGGCCGCAGGGTCCAGGAACTGCGCCGACGGCGCGGACTGACACAACGGCAGCTGGCCGAACCCGCCTACACCCCCGCCTACGTGTCCACCGTGGAGGCAGGCCGGGTGCGCCCCTCCGACGAGGCGCTGCACCACCTCGCCGACCGGCTCGGCGTCGCCTACGAGGAGCTCGCCACCGGACGCCCCGCCGGCCTCGCCACCGACCTGCGGCTGCGGCTCACCGAGGCCCAGCGCGCGCTCACCGACGGCGAGGCCGAGCGGGCCGCCGTCCAGTACGCGGCGCTGCTCGCCGAGGCCGAGACGCACGGGCTCCCCGAGGAGCAGGCGACGGCCCGGCTCGGCCTCGGGGAATGCCACCTGGAGACCGGCGACCTGTCGGCCGCCCGCGACCACTTCGAGCACGCCGAGCGGGTCCTCGCCGAAGCCTCACTGCCGGCGCGCGTCCCGGCCCGGCGCGGCCGCGCCGTCGCGCACTACCTCGCGGGCGAACTCCGGTACGCCGTCTACCTCCTGGAGTCCACCCTCGACGAGCTCAACCTCGCCGGGCTGCACGACCCCGACGCGCTGCTCCTGCTCTACACCGCCGCGATCGGCCCCTACATGGACATGGGTGCCCAGGCGCGCGCCGCGCAGGCCGCCGAACTGGCGCTCGCCCTCGCCCCGCAGGCCGGGGACCCGGCCCTCATCGCCCGCATGCACCGGTCGGTCGCCCGCACGCTGCTCGCCGAGGGCAGGATCGCCGAGGCCGACGCCTCGCTCGCCAAGGCCGCCGAGATGTACCGCCAGCTGGAGATCCGCACCGAACTGGCCAACTGCCGCTGGATGCGGGGGTACGTGTACGCGCAGAACGGCGACCTCGCGCGGGCCGAGGAGGAGCTGCGCGCCGCCCGGGCCATGCTGTCCTCCCGCCGGGCCGCCCTCTACAGCAGCCAGGTGACCGTCGAGCTCGCCGACGTGCTGCACCGGCGCGGCCGGTCGGAGGAGGCGGCGGAGCTCCTCCGCGAGGTCCTCGGAGCCCTGTCCCCCGAACGCGGCGCGGTCCACGCCGCCGCCGCGCACCGGCTGCTCGGCATCATCGCCGAGGACGCCCGCGACACCGAGGCCGCCGAGGAGCACTACGTCCGTGCGATGAGCCTCCTCGAACGCGCGGGGGCCGCGGGGGACCTCGCCGACCTGTGCCGGCTCCTGGGAGACCTGCTGCGCCGCACCGGCCGGGTGGAGGCGGCGCTCGACGCGTACCGCACGGGCCTCGGCCACCGCACGGCCGGCAGCACGACGCTCGGGCCCGCGCCCGCCCAGCCGCCCCTGTGACAGCCGGGGTGAATCCTTTTCGCGGCGGGGCCCCTCTTGTCCGTGACATCGAGACGCCCGGCCCCGCGGGGCCGGCGGAACCTGAGGAGACACCCATGATGGTCACGGGCATCGTCGTCGTCGGAGCCCTGCTCGTGGGGGCGTGCGCCTGGCACCTCTCGCGCCGCTTCCGCCAGGGCTCCCGGTAGGGACGAGGAGAGATGACCACACGTTTCACGTGGCCGGACGAGCGGCTGATCAGGGCCGCTCAGGACGGCGACGTCACCTCGCTCACCACCGTCGTCATGGAGTCGCAGCCCCATGTGCGGAAGTTCGCCCTGTCGCTGTGCGCCTCGCCGCAGGACGCGGAGGACGCGGCGCAGGAGGCGCTGATCATCCTCTACCGGAAGATCGGCACGCTGCGGGCCACGGGCGCGCTGGCCTCCTGGATGTTCCGGATCGTCCGGAACGAGTGCCTGCGGCACGTGAGACTGCTCGCCACGCGCGCGCGTGAGGGAGCGTCGGACGCGTCGGCGGAGGCGTACGCCCCGGAGGAGCCCTCCGCCGAGGAGGCGGTGCTGCGCCGCCTCGACGCGGAGCGGATCGCCGCGGCGATCGCCGCGCTCCCCCGCGACCAGCGGCAGGTCCTGGTCATGCGGGACGTGCAGGGGCTGCCGGGCCGGGCCGTCGCGCAGGCGCTGGGGCTGAGCACCCCGGCGATGAAGTCCCGTCTCCACCGCGCGCGTGCCGCGCTGCGGGAGGCCGTCGAACCGCCCGTGGGAGGTGCCGCGTGAACCGGTCCGGATCCGGGGACTTCGCCAGCGCGTCCGTGCCGCGCCACCTCGCGCGGGGCGCGGTCGGCTTCGGTCTGGTCGCCGCCGCCTTCGCGCTGCTCCCGGCCGTCGGGCCGGGCTCCCTGCTGCTCGCCCCGCTCGCGCTGATCGCCTTCCGGGGCTGTCCGACCTGCTGGATGGTCGGCCTGGTCCAGACGGTCTCGCGGGGGCGGCTGAAGCGGAGCTGCGAGGACGGGGTGTGCCGGCTGACGACGGGGCCGTAGAGGGGGACCCGGGTCCCGCACCACACGCGGGACCCGGGCGTCTGTTCAGCCCGCTCAGCGAGCGGGCTCCTGCATGGTGACGCAGTGGGCGCCGCCACCGCCGTTGCCGTACAGGTTGTCCAGGTTGAGCTGGACGACGGGCCGGCCGTAGGCCGCGGCGATGGCGTTCTTCGCCGCCGCGTCCTTCGCCGTGTCGCCGAACTGGGTGGTGATGATCGCGTTGTTCGTCACCGTCCAGTTCATGTACGAGCTGAGGAAGTCGGCCTGCTTGCCCGCGGAGATGCGGGGCAGGACGTCCGGGCCCTGGATGGTGAGGACCTGGAGGCGGCGGCCCTTGGCGTCGGTGGCGTTCACCAGGACGTCGCGGATGGCCTGGGCGTTGGCGGTCCAGACGTCCGGCCGTACGGCTCCGGCGAGCTGCACCATCACCACACCGGGCTTGATGTAGCGACAGGTGCCGTCGATGTGGCCGTCCGTCACGTCCTGCCCCTTCACACCGGGCAGCCAGATCATCTTCTGCGCGCCGAAGCGGGCGAGGAGTTCGGCCTCGATCTGGGCCTTGGTCCTGCCGGGGTTGCGGTTGCTGTTGACCCAGCAGCTCTCGGTGGCCATGAGGGTGCCGTCGCCGTCGTACTCGACGCCGCCGCCCTCGCCCACGACGGACGCCTTCGCGAAGGAGACGCCGTTGTGGGCGGCGAGGCGGCCGGCGACCAGGCGGTCCTTGTCGTACGCGGAGTACGGCAGGCCGTAGAAGGTCGTGGCGTTCTCGCCCCAGGCGTTGAAGTTCAGGCCGACGGCGTCGAGGCCGCCCGCGTCGTCGATGCGGAACAGCGGGCCGGTGTCCCGCATCCAGCAGTCGGAGACGGGTACGGAGCTGATCACGGTCACGGTGGAGCCGCACGCGGTACGGGCCTGCGAGGCGGCCGTGGAGCCGTCCGCGCACATGGTCACCGGCTCGTACTTGGCGATCTCCTTGGCGAGCTTCGCGATGTCGGCCTGGATCTTGGGGAGCAGGTTGCCCCAGATCGTGTAGCTGGACGGCCAGGCCATCCAGGTGCGGCGGTGGTACTCGTCCTCGCCGGGGACGCGCCAGGTCGCGGCCATGGCCGGCTGGATGCCGCCGATGACAGGCCCCGCCGCGAGGGCGGCGGCGACGGCTCCGGTGCGGGCGAGGAGGGACCTGCGGCTGATGCCGGGACGTTCGCCTTCGTGCTCGGTCTTCACGTGGTGCTCCTTCTGGCTCGAGGAAAGGTCCGGTACGTGCTGATCTCGTGACGTGCGGTCGGGGTCGTGCGCGCGGTGCGCTCAGTGGAGCTCGTCCAGCAGCCCCTCCTCCCGGACCAGCCGGCGTTCGGTGGCCAGATCGAGGTTCCGGGCGAAGACCCAGTAGAGGGCGCCCGCCACCGGCAGGCCGACGAAGATCGAGCAGTCGACGCCGCCGAGGATGTCGGCCACCGGCCCGACGTAGAGGCCGGTGATCACCATGAAGGGGGCCATGCAGGCGAGACCGATCGCGTACGCGAGGTTGCCGCGCCAGCCCCAGCGGCCGTAGATGCCGTCCGGGTTGAAGATCTCCCTGACGACGTACTGGCCGCGCCGGACGAAGAAGAAGTCGACCAGGTTGATGGCCGTCCACGGGATGAAGAGGTAGGTGAGGACCACGACGACGTTGGCGAAGAACCAGTTGAACTGGTCGATGCCGACGAGCGTGGAGACCGTGCCGACGGCCACGAGCATGATCCCGACCGTCACGACGCGGAGCCGCCGCGTCGGCCTGACCGGCTTGAAGGAGTCCAGGATCGAGATCATGGTGAGGCTGCCGCCGTACTGGTTGATCGCCATGATGGAGAGCAGACCGACGAGCAGGACGACGACCGCGATCGTGCCGAAGCCGTGGAACAGCCGGTCGGCGGCCAGCTTGAGGGCGGTGACGGGGTCGGCGCCCTCGGGAGCTCCGGCGGAGACGACGGCACCGAGGAGGAAGACCCAGATGCCGGAGACCGCGCTCGGCAGGTAGGTCCACCAGAAGGTGGCTCGGACGGGAACGTCGGGTCTCAGGTACCGCGAGTAGTCGGAGACGTACGGCGCCCAGCCCAGCTGGAAGCCGGCGACGAAGACGAACACGAGCATGAACGGGGCGAGCTCGAAGGGGCCGGCGTTCCAGACGCCGTCCGGGAGGCCTCCGCCGAAGAGGGCGGCGACGGTGATCGCGGCCGTGACGACGACGAACGGCCAGGTGAGCCAGCGGTTCAGCTGGTGGATCCACTCGTAGCCGAACAGGGCGATCACGGTCGCGACGGCCGCGGCGAGGACGTACCCGACCGTGTTGGGCATGCCGGTGAGGGTGTTCATCGCCTGGCCGGAGAGCAGGGCGTCCGAGGTGTTGAAGGCGACGTAGTTGACCAGGGCGAAGACCCAGACCGTCACCGCGGCGCCGAGGTATCCGAACTGCGGGCGGGACTGGACCAGTTGCGGAAGCCCGAGCTGGGGGCCCTGGGCCGAGTGGAACGCCATGAAGAAGGTCCCGAAGAGGGAGCCGAGGACGGTGGCGACCACCGTCCAGACGAGCGAGGCGCCCATGGAGAGCGTCACGACACCGGTCGCGAGACCGGTGAGGTTGAGGCTGCCGACGAACCAGATCGCCCCGACGTGCGAGGGCTTTCCGTGCCGTTCGGAGAGGGGCACCCAGTCGATCGAGTGCGTTTCGATGCCCGCGAGGGTCGCGGAATCGTGCGGCTGCGAGGCAGCAGGCCCCATGGGAGCTCCTGTTCAGGGGTGCGTTCGAGTGCGCTCACCCTAGATATTGACTTAAATTTCAGTCAATGATGCGGACAATATTGCCTGATGAGATTTTCAGCAGGATCTCGTCCAGCGCATGCGTGCCGACGTGCACGGCGCCGGGCCGGTCAGAGCGCGCGGCGGGCGGCGGCGATGGCCTCCGGGTCCCAGCCCGGGCGGGGCACCGACTCCAGCAGGAGCCGCGTGTACGGGTGGCGGGGTGCGGCGAGCACCTCGTCCGTGCGGCCCGCCTCGACGACCCTGCCCCTGCGCATGACGATGACGTCGTCGGTGACGCAGCGGACGACGCCGAGGTCGTGGGTGATGAACAGGTAGCCGATCCGGGTCTCCTCGCGGATGTCGGCGAGGAGGTTGAGGATCTGCGCCTGGACGGAGACGTCGAGGGCGGCGACCGCCTCGTCGAGGACGAGGACGGAGGGCTCCACGGCGAGAGCCCGGGCGATGGCGACACGCTGGCGCTGGCCGCCGGAGAGCTGCCGGGGCCGGGCGTCGGCGGCCCGGGTGCCCAGGCCGACCTGGTCGAGGAGTTCACGGGCGCGCCGGCCGTGGTCGGCGTCCGGGAAGTGCAGGCGCAGGGTCTCTCGCAGGACCTGTTCGACGCTGGTGCGGGGGTCGAGGGACAGGTAGGGGTCCTGGAAGACCATCTGGACCTCGCGGGCCCGGGCCAGGCGGGCGGCCTTGCCGCGCCCGTGCGCGTCGCGGGCCCGGCCCCGCACCCGCACCTCTCCCGCGTCGGCGCGCTCCAGGCCGACGACGATCCTGGCGGTGGTCGTCTTGCCCGAGCCGGACTCGCCGACGATGCCGAGGGAGCCGCCCTCGGGGAGGGTGAAGGAGACGTCGTCGACGGCGCGGACGTCGCCGTAGGCGCGGTGGAGGCCGGTGACCTCCAGGGCCGCGTTCTCCGGTACCGCGTCGGGGGACTCAGGCATCGGCGGGGCTCCCTTCGAGAGGGACGAGGCGGGCGCTGTGGTGGCAGGCGGCGCGGTGGTCGGCGCGGCCGGGGGCGGGGCGCGGGTCGGGGGCCTGCTGGTCGCAGAGCCCGGTGGCGAGGTGGCAGCGGGCGGCGAACGCGCAGCCCTTCAACTCCTGCCGGAGGTCCGGCGGTTGACCCTCGATGGCGTCGAGCCTGCCGCGGGGGGCTTCCAGACGGGGCGTGGAGGCGAGGAGCGCGGCCGTGTACGGGTGCCGGGGCCGGGCGAACAGCTCGTCGGCCGGGCCGCTTTCGGCGATCCTCCCGGCGTACATGACGTACACGCGGTCGCTGATGGCGGCGGCGAGGTCGAGGTCGTGGGTGACGAAGAGCAGGCCCGTGCCGAAGCGGGCGCGGAGCTCGGCGAGGAGGGCGATGACCTCCGCCTGGGTGGTGACGTCGAGGGCGGTGGTGGGCTCGTCGGCGAGGACGAGGGCCGGGTCGCCCATCAACGCGGCCGCGATCATGACGCGTTGGAGCATGCCGCCGGAGACCTGGCCGGGGTACCTGCGCAGCGCGGAGGCGTCGAGGCCGACGGCTTCGAGGAGTTCGACGGCGCGGGCGGCGGCGGCCTCCTTGGTCATGGCGCCGGTGAGGGTGACGCTCTCGACGAGGAAATCCCCGATGCGGCGCAGGGGGTTGAGGGCGGCGCGGGGGTCCTGGAAGACCATGGAGACGGTGCCGGTGCGCAGGGCGCGGAGCCGGTCGGCGTCCAGGGTGAGGACGTCCTCGCCGCTTACGCGTACGGCGCCCTCGACCTCGGCGCCGGGCGGCAGCAGGTGCAGCGCGCTGCGCGAGGTGAGGCTCTTGCCGGAGCCGGACTCGCCGACCAGGGCGACGGTCTCGCCCGCGGCGACCCGGAGGTCGACGCCGTCGAGGACCGGCCTGGCCGTCCCGGGCAGGGTGACGCGCAGGCCCCGGATCTCCAGGGCGGGCGGGGGCGGGATCGGGGTCATCGGTCTCTCCTGGCGACGCGGTCGGCCCAGCGCTCTCCGACCACGTTGAAGGCGACGACGGTGAGCACGATGAACAGGCAGGGCAGGATCGCGGACAGCGGGTAGCCCTGCTGGACGGCGGTCTGGCCGTCGAAGACCATGCGGCCCCAGTCGGGTGTGAGGGCGGGGACGCCGAGTCCGAGGAAGGACAGGCCGGCGAGGTCCATGAGGGCGTAGCCGAAGTTGATGGTGGACTGGGCGAGGACGACGGGCGCGATGTTGGGCAGGACGTGGCGCAGGCAGATCTGGAGCGCCGAGTGGCCCTGGACCCGGTAGGCGCTGACGTACGGCCGCTCGCGTTCGGCGAGGACGAGGGAGCGGGTGAGCCTGCTGACGTACGGCAGGTAGGCGACGGACAGCGCGATCACGGGGGCGAGGAGCCCCTCCCCGTACACCGAGATGATCAGGATCGCGAGCAGCATGCCCGGGAACGCGAAGACGAGTTCGGTGCTGCGGGAGAGGAGTGCGTCGATCCGGCCGCCGCGCCAGCCGGCGGTCATGCCGACGGCGACTCCGGCAAGGGTGGAGAAGACGACGACACCGAGGGGACCGAGGAGGGAGGTGCGGGCGCCGAGGAGGAGCCGCGAGAGGGTGTCGCGGCCGGCGGCGTCGACACCGAGCGGGTGCTGGGAGGTGGGTCCGGCGAGCGCGTTCCCGAGGTCGACCTCGTTGGGGTCGTACGGCACGAGCCAGGGCGCGAGGAGCGCGGCGGCGGTGACGAGGGCGACGACGCCGAGGCAGACCAGGTAGAGCGGGGAGCGGGCGGTGCGGAGTTTCGCGAGGCCGGGCCGACGGGTGAGGGCGAGGGAGGCGCTGCCCGCCTCGGAGGTGCCGGGCGCGGTCGGGGTGGTGGTCATGCGGAGGTGCTCCTCGCTCCGAGGGTGATCCGCGGGTCGACGAGCGGGAGGAGCAGGTCGACGACCAGGTTCACGGTCATGAAGAGAGCGACGATGATCAGGGAGATCGCCTGGACGGTGGGGAAGTCCTTGGTCGTGGTGGACAGTTCGAGGAGCTGTCCGACGCCGCCGATGCTGAAGGCGGTCTCCACGAGGATCGTGCAGACGAGGAGGGTGGAGACGATCAGGCCGCCGGTGGTGAGGACGGTGCCGAGGGAGTTGCGGAAGACGTGGCGGCGGATGACCTGGCGCTCGGGGACGCCCCGGCTGCGGGCGACGGTGACGTGCTCGCTGTCGAGGGCGTCGAGCATGGCGGACCGGGTGACCCGGGCCAGCATGCCGATGAGGTAGAGCGCGAGGGCGACGGCCGGGAGGGTGAGGTGCCAGACCGTGTCGACGAAGCCCTCGCCGGATCCGCTGCTGGGGAACCAGCCGAGGCGTACGGCGAAGAGCCCCTGGAGCAGCACGGCCGCGACGAACGACGGGGTGCCCACGGCGACGGTGGTGCCGACGAGGACGGCGGAGTCGGTGCGCCCGCCGCGTACCGCCGAGATCCGTCCCAGGAGCAGGCCGACGACGGCGACCACGAGCAGCGCCATGAGGACGAGCAGGAGGGTGGTCGGCAGCCGGTCGGCGAGGAGGCGCGAGACGTCGGTGCGGTACGTGATGGACCGGCCGAAGTCCCCCTGGAGGATGCCGCCCAGCCAGTGGAGGTAGCGGACGAGGAACGGGTCGTCCAGGTGGTACTGGGCGTTGATCGCGGCGAGCGCCTCGGGCGAGGCGGAGCGGCCGGAGAGCAGGAAGCTCGCGGGGCTGCCCGGCGCCAGGTACATGGCGCCGTAGACCACGAACGACGCGGCGAGCAGGGTGGCGGCCATCTCCGCCACCCGTCGTGCGGCGAATCTGAGGAAGCTCACTGTGCCGCTCCCGCGCCGGACGCGCCGACGTCGGCGGCCCACGGGTAGTACATGTACGCGATGGTGGTGGGGGCGCCGGTGATCCGCTTGTTGAGGAAGACGGCGGTGGGCCACTCGGCGACCGGGATCCACAGGAGCTGGTCGACGGCGCGCTTCTGGAGGTCGGCCTCGATCTTCGCGCGGGCCTCGGGGTCGTAGACGCCGACGGCCCTGTCGACGAGCTTGTCGTAGGCGGGGTCGCTGTAGCCGGCGAAGTTCATGTAGGCGCCGGTCTTGAAGTTGACGAGCAGGTCCAGCGGGTCGGTGATCGAGTCGTAGTAGGTGAGCGGGAACATGTCGATGCCCTCGCGCGCCGCGGGGTCGGTGAAGAGCGCCGTGAAGGCGTTCGGGGCGATCGTCTTGAGGTTGATCTTCAGGCCGATCCTGGTGCCGGCGGCCTGGACGGCGGTGGCGAGCAGGGAGACGTCCTGGCCGATGGAACTGGTCGCGACGGTCAGGGACTTTCCGGTGGCACCGGCCTCCTGGACGAGCTTCCTGGCCTGCTCGATGTCCTGAGTGGCGGGCGGGAGGACGTCGAAGGCGGCCTTGCGGGTGGCCTCGGAGGCGTGGGCCCAGGCGGCGCGGGTGGTGAGCGAGGTGGTGACGGTTCCGGCGCCCCCGAGTCCGGCCTTGACGAAGCCGGTGCGGTCGAGGGCGAGGGAGAGGGCCTTGCGGACGCGGACGTCGCCGAGCGGGCCCTTCATGTTCGTGATGTTGACGTTGACGGTGCTGAGGCCCTCGCCGAAGTAGAGGGTGCCGGCGCCGCTGTCGCGCAGTCGGCCGTAGCTCTCGGTGGGGATCAGGTACCCGCCGTCGATCTCGCCGCTGAGCATGGCGTTCGTCCGGCCGGAGGGGTCGGTGAGGACGCGGAGGACGGCCTTCTCCGCCTTGGCCTTCGTGCCCCAGTAGCCGTCGAAGCGGGTCAGCTCGATCGACTGGCCCTTGTTCCAGGTGCCGAGCTCGAACGGGCCCGTGCAGGCGAGGCCGCCGCTGGTGCCGTAGTCCTTGCCGGCAGCCTCGACGCCCGCCTTGGAGGCGACGACGCCGGCGGCGGTGGCCATGTACTGGGGGAACTGCGAGTCGGGCTTCCTGAGCCTGACGGTGACCTGGAGCGGTCCGGTCTTCTTGACCGAGGCGACGTTCTGGAAGTTCTGCGCCCAGGCGGCGGCGTTGTCCGGGTCGGTCTGGCGGCCGAGGCTGTAGACGACGTCGTCGGCGGTCATCGTCCCGCCGCCGTGGAAGCGGACGCCCTCGCGGAGGTCGTAGACCCAGGTGAGCGGGTCGGGGTTGGACGCCTTCCGGGCGAGGCCGGGTTCGAGGGTGAGCCGCGGCGTCCACCGCATGAGGCTCTCGCAGACGTTGGAGAGGACGGTGTTCTGCGGGTAGTCGAAGGCGAGGGTGTAGTCGAGGGTGGGCGGCTCGGCGTAGAGGGCCCAGGTGAAGGAGTCGATCTCGCCGCGGGCCTTCGGCGTCGTGGCGGAGAGCTTCGCCTCGGGGTTCGTGCCGGTGCCGGTGCCGCCGCTCTTCGGCGGGCCCGCGCAGGCCGCGAGGGCGGCGAGGGCGGTCAGGGCGGCCGTCGTCGCGGCGATCCGGGCGCGTGCGGCGCGCCTGCTGCGGGGGCGTCTGGCGCCGGGGGGCGGGGGCGTGGTCATCGTCGCGCTCGCTTTCCGTGGGAGGGGTCGGGGCGGGTCGATCGAGGGGGCAGGACATCCGTCGGGACGGACCCGGTGGGGACGGACCCGGTGGGGACGGACCCGGTCGGGACGGACCTGGTGGGGACGGACCCGGTCGGGACGTACGGGGTGGGGACGTACGGGGTGAGACGTACGGGGTGGGGGGTCGCCGGCCCCGGGAGGGGGCTGGTTCGGGGAGGGATCCGGGGTCGACGGCCGCCCGGGTCAGGCGGTGGCGGGGACCCCGGGGATCTGCTGCGTGATGCAGTGGACCCCGCCACCGCCGTACGCGATGGCGTGCGCCCGTACGCCGACGACCTCGCGGCCCGGGTACGCGGCGGCGATCACCGCGAGGGCCTCCTCGTCCTGCGGCACGCCGGCCACCGGGACGACGACGCCGCCGTTGGCCACGTAGTAGTTGAGGTACGAGACCTCGACCTCGGTGCCGGCCACCTCGGCGAAGGCGGTCTGCGGGACGTCGACGATCTCGAACGACCGGCCCCGCGCGTCGGTCGAGGCCTCCAGGACCGCCCGGTTGGCGCGCATGCGGGCGTAGTCGGGGTGTGCGGGGTCGTCGGGCAGGGAGACGACGACCTTGCCGGGCGCGGCGAAGGCGCAGACGCCGTCGACGTGGCCGTCGGTCTCCGTGTCGAGCAGACCTCCGTACGGAAGCCAGACAACCTTCTCGACGCCCAGGCGGGATCTCAGCTCGGTCTCGATCGCGTCCCGGTCCATCCCCGGGTTCCTGTTGGGGTGGAGGAGGCACTGCTCGGTCGTGATCAGGGTGCCCTCGCCGTCGACGGTGACGGCGCCGCCTTCGAGGATCATGTCGGAGGCGATCCGGTCGATGTCGAGGTGCTCCAGGATCAGGGCGCTGACGTGGTCGTCGGAGTCGTACGGGTGGTGCTTGCGGCCCCAGGCGTTGAAGCGGAAGTCCACGCCGGCGCGGTTCCCCGCGGCGTCGAGCACGAAGAGCGGGGCGGAGTCGCGGAACCAGGAGTCGTCCTGGGCCAGCTCGACGACGGTGACGCCGTCGCCGCAGTGCTTCCGGGCGTCGTCGCCGTGGCCGGGCGGGGCGACCATGGTCACGGGCTCGAACGCGGCGACGGCGCGGGCGACGTTCGCGTACTCCTCCTTGACGTCGTCCAGCACGCCGGCCCACAGGTCCTCCCTGACGGGCCAGGCCATGAGGGTCCCCTCGTGCGCGGACCACTCGGCGGGCATACGGAATGCAGTCATCTCGGGTCTCTCTTCGTTTCGCCAGAAGTACCCGTCGGCGTGGCCGGCTCTGCCTGGCGTGATGCGCGGGACGGGTACGCGGTGTGAACAGCATCCTCCTCCCGACTGAAAATTCAGTCAAGAGGCAGGACGTGCCGGGATCTCAGGCGCTGGGCCGATTCGAGCCGCACACCGACTGAAACATCAGTTGGGAGTGGTGGCGTCACCGCAGCGCGAAGGAACACGGGGTCGGGCCGACCGAAAGCGCGGGTCGAGGTGCCGCGCCGGGGCCGCCGACGGCGGCGGGGGTCCCCCGATCGCCGCGAGGGACCCCGGCGGGGGCGCGGGTCCCCCGGCGGCGGCGGAAGGGGGAAGGCCGCTACTGCTTGGCGAGGCGGTTACTGCTTGGCGAGGCGGTCGAGTTCCGCCTCGATCGCCTCGCTCATCAGGGTCCTGGCGTGGGAGATCTGGAGCGTGCCGCTGAGCCAGCGCATGCTGAGGCCCTCCAGGAGGGCGGTGAGGCGCTCGGCGGCGGCGGCGAGGCCGACGGCCGGGGCCATCGGCCTGACCTGGCCGAGGAGGGCGGCGACCTCCTGGACCCAGGTGAGCGTGGCGCGGGCGAGGTCCTCGCGGAGGACCTCGTCGAAGACGGCGCTGGCCCGGAGCTCTCCCCACGCGCTGCTGTTCTCGCGGACCTCGGTGGTGTCCTGGAGTTCGAGCAGGAGCGTCTGGTCGAGCTCCTCGCGCGGGCTGAGCGGCTCGGCGCCGGGAACGCGCTCGGTCGTGTAGCGGTCGGCGCGGTCGCTGATGAACTCCAGGGTCTTTCGGAGGATGCCCGTCCGGTCCTTGAAGTGGTAGTAGATCAGCGCGGTGGACACGCCCGCCTCCGCGGCCAGCTCCTCCACGCGCAGGCCGCGGACCCCGCGCCGGGCGATCACCCGGGCGGCGGCTTCGAGGATCTGAGTGCTGCGAGACGCCATGGTCCGCACCCTACCGGGCCTCCCGCGCGGGTGGCGCGCCTCCCCCCGCCATCAAGGACCGCGTGACTCCGGGACCCCGGGGACTCCGGGGACTCCGGGGACTCCGGGGCTCCGAGGACTCCGGGGACTCCTGGGTGTACGGAAGGGCCCGGCTCGCGCCGCGGGGGATCGGACGCGGGCCGGGCCCGGGGGGACGTGCCGGCCTCCGCCTGGGGTGCGGCGGCCGGCACGTCGGTTCGGCGGCGGTCCGTCAGACCGCGGGCGGGACGACCGGCTGCGACTGGGTGCCGCAGTGGATGCCGCCACCGCCGCTCGCGATGTTGTCGATGTTCAGCTGGACCACGGTCCGGCCGGGGTACGCGGCCCGCAGGATGTTGTACGCGGTGTCGTCGGCGTACGAGTCGCCGAAGTGCGGCACGAGCACGGCGTCGTTGGCCGTGTAGTAGTTGGTGTAGCTGGAGAGGAAGGCGGTGCCGGTGCCGCGGATGTAGCGGCGGTCCGGGCCGGGCAGCTCGGTGATCGCCAGGCGTCGGCCCTTCGCGTCGGTCGCGCCCTGCAGGATCCTCTTCGTCTCCTCGTACACGGCCACCCACTTGGGGTCGGTGCGGGGACCGGGCTGGTCCAGGATGACGCGACCGGGGCCGACGAAGCGCGCGAGACAGTCGATGTGGCAGTCGGTGATGTCCTGGCCGGCGAGGCCCGGCACCCAGATCACCTTGTCGGCGCCGAGCGCCGACCTCATCGCCTGCTCGACCTGGGCCTGGCTCATGCCCGGGTTGCGGTTGGCGTTGACGAGCGAGCTGACCGTCGCCAGGACGGTGCCCTCTCCGTCGGTCTCCAGGGAGCCGCCCTCGCCGACGAACCCGGCCCGCACGCGCGGGAGGCCCCATTCGGCGAGGAGGGTCGCGGCCGCGGCGGCGTCGTTGGCGTAGGGCTGGGCGTACGGGGTGCCGGTCTTGCCCCAGCCGTTGAAGTTGGTGTCGACACCGGCGACGGCCCCGGGGGCGACCACGAAGGTCGGGCCGAAGTCCCGTATCCACAGGTCGTCGACGGGGATCTCGACGACCTCGATGCCGAAGTACGCGCCCGGCCCGCACTCGTAGCGGGCGTCGGCGGCCTGGGTCGGCCGGGCGAGGACGGTGACGGGCTCGTAGCGGGAGAGCGCGTGGGCGACCCGCGCGATGTCGCGGCGGACGCCGGTCAGCTGCGTGGACCAGATCGACGACAGGGCGGGCCAGGCCATGAAGGTGCGCACGTGGCGGTCGTGCTCGGCGGGCATCCGCAGGGTCGCGCCGGAGGGGCTGGTGGCGGCACGGGCCACCGTGGGGAGCGCCGCGCCGAGGGCCGCGAGCGGGAGCGCCGCGGCCCCGACCTGGAGCAGTCGGCGCCGGGACGTCATGGGCGTGTCCATGGAACTCTCCTGAGGGGGGGAGGGGGAGGCGGGAAGTCCTCCGCTGTGCCGCATGCTGTCGCAGACTGAAAATTCAGTCAATGCTGCGGCATGGTCTACGCGGGTGGCGTGGCGAGGTGTGGAGGAAGCTCCTAGGGGGTGTCTCGGGCCGGACACCGCGAGCCCGGCCCGACCGGCGTGTCACCCGCTGGGAGCCGTCACGGGGTCGCGGCGCGGTAGTGGGTGAAGACCGCCGTCACGGCGCCGCCGTCGGGCCGCGCCTCGACGAGGTGGACGACGACGAGCTCCTTGCCGTCGGCGCTGCGGAGGCAGAACGGGCGCTCGTCGGCGACGTCCGCGAAGGCGACGGAGGTGACCGGCTCGGTCTCGACGCCCTTGACGCAGTCGGCGGGGCCGAGCTCGTACCCGGTGGCGACGAAGGCGTCGCTGTCCTCCGGCAGCACGAACTCGGCGCGGTCGCGGGCCAGGTACCAGGTCGCCGTGTCCGCCGGGACGACCTTCCCGGTCCCGAGGTCGAACTCGTACGTGCTGTCGGGGGCGGTCAGCTCGACCTCAGCCCGGCCGGGGACGTACGTCACCGGGGCCTCGGCGGCGGACTCCCCCGACGGGGAGGCGACGTAGTGCACCGCTCCCCCGGTCAGGGCCAGGGCGGAGACGGCCAGGACGACGGTCAGGGCCCTCCGGCGCCCGCGCCTGCGCGCTCTTCGCGCCGGCACGGCCCGGGCCGACCCCGGTGCCGGGACCGGAACCGGACTCGGAACCGGGGTCGGCGCCAACGTGGGTGTCGGCGTGGGGCCGGGGACCGGGGCCGGCGTCGCCGCCGTCGGCTGCGCGTGGACCGGGACCGGCGGTGCGGCCCTGCCCGCGACCTCGCTGCTGACCGGCGACGGGAGCCACCCCTCGCCGAACTCCGGGCGCGGCCCCACCAGCGGGTGCCGGTGCACGGCGGCGATCAGCTCGTCCGTGGTCGGGCGGTCCTCCGGCCGCTTGGCCAGGCACCAGACCACCAGGTCGCGCAGCTCGTACGGGATGCCCGCGAGGTCCGGCTGCTCGTGGACGACCCGGTAGAGCGCCGCCGACTCCGGGCCCGCGCCGAAGGGGGCCTGCCCGCTCGACACGTACGCGACGAGGGCGCCGAGCGCGAAGACGTCGGTCGCCTCCGACACCCGTCGGCCGAGGGCCTGCTCGGGCGCCATGAAGGCGGCGGTGCCGACCCGGAGGCCGGTGCCGGTCAGCGCTCCGGCGTCGGCGGCGCGCGCGATGCCGAAGTCGATGACCCGGGGGCCGTCCTCCGCGATGAGGACGTTGGCCGGCTTGAGGTCGCGGTGGACGACCCCGGCCCGGTGGATGGCCTGGAGGGCCTCGGCGATCCCGGCGACGAGGAGCAGGACGGTGCGGACGGGGAGCGGGCCGTGCCGCTGGACGACCTGCTGGAGCGAGGGCCCGGGGACGTACGCGGTGGCGAGCCACGGGGTCGGGGCGTCCACGCCCGAGGCGACGACCTGCGCGGTGAAGAGGCCGTGGATCCGCTCGGCGCTCGCGACCTCCTGCGCGAAGCGCATCCGGAACTCGGGGTCGCCGGCGAGTTCGTCCCGCACCGCCTTCAGCGCGATCGGCCGCCCGCCGGGCGTGTGGGCCAGGTACACCACCCCCATCCCGCCCGCGCCGAGGCGGGCCTGGAGGCGGTAGCCGCCGATCTCGCGGGGGTCGTCGGCCGTCAGCGCCGTGTGCGCGGGCTGGGTTCCGGGGAGCTGAGCGGACATGCGGGGGCTCTTTCGACGAGGAGACCGGCCGGAAAGCATCGGCCGCATCGTGTATCTAACTAAAGATTCAGTCAATATGCGACACTGCCGATAGAGACCACCAGGAGGGGATCACGTGGGGACGGACCGCAGAACGGCCATCTTGGAAGGCGCCGCCCGGGTCATCGCCCGGCGCGGGGTGCGCGGACTGCGCATGGAGGAACTGGCGGCCGAGGCCGGGGTGTCCACCGCCCTGATCTACTACCACTTCAAGGACCGGGCCGGCACCCTGCGGCACACCCTGGAGTTCATCAGCGACCGCGCCGACCGGTACACGGCGGGCGAGGAGGAGGGCGCGGAGGGGGACGCCCGGCAGGATCTGGAGCAGACCCTGCTCCTGGAGTTCCAGGACGCCCCCGAGGTCCGCGAGAACAGCACCGCCTGGGGGGAGCTGCGCGCGAGCGCGATCTTCGAGCCCGGGCTCCGCGCCGACCTGGCCCGCGCCACGCTCGCCTGGATCCACGACGTCGCCGACCTCCTCGGCCGGATCGAGCCCACGATCCCCGCGCCCGAGCTCACGGCCTCCGCCGAGCGGCTCACCGGCCTGCTCGAAGGGCTCAGCACGCGCTGGCTGAGCGGGGCGCTGCCGCTCGCCCACGCGCGCGAGCTGGTGAGCGAGGCCGTCGCCCTGGAGATCGACCGCCTCACCCGGTGACCAAAGTTGACTGAATTTTCAGTCAGTGCCAGAGTGTGGACACGAAAGGCCGTATCCGCCCTGACGGTGCCCGGGTTTCCCGGGCCGGTGCGTGCACGCTGTTACCGGGCCACGCGCTCCCCACGACCCCGCGGTCCCGCAGGCTCACGATCGGAGACCCCCCATGCTCGACTTCCCGCCCTCCCGCCGCACGGCGCTGCGCGCCCTCGCCGGCTTCGGGGCCTTCGCCCTCGGCGCCGCGGCCTGCGGTCCCGGCGACCCGGACGCCTCGGCCGCCGGCACCGGCGCCGGCACGACCCCGACCCCGACCCGCCCGTCCTCCTCCCCCGGGACGGACCGCCGCTTCGGCGCCGAGTGGGAGAGCCACGCCCGTACGTTCATGTCGTGGCCCGCGCTCGAGTCCGTCTGGGAGGACGACCTCCCGTACGTGCGCCAGGACATCGCGCGGGTCGCGCGGGCCGTCGCCGGGTACGAGTACGTCGTCATGATGGCCAGGCCCGACCAGCTCCGCGCCGCCCAGAAGGCCTGCGGGAACGACGTCGAGGTCATCCCTCTCGCCGTCGACGACCTGTGGGCCCGGGACACCGTCCCGGTCTTCGTCGAGCAGGGCGGCAGGGTCGAGGGCGTCGACTTCCACTTCAACGGCTGGGGCGGCAAGCAGGTCCACACGAACGACGCCACCGTCGGCGAGCGGCTCCTCAAGCGCTACCGCGTCCCCCGGATCGACGCGCCCCTCGTCGCCGAGGGCGGTTCCTTCGAGACCGACGGCGAGGGCACGCTCCTCGTCACCGAGAGCTCGCTCGTCAACGACAACCGCAACCCCGGCAAGAGCCGCGACCGGATCGAGGCCGAGCTCAAGGAGACGCTGGGCGTCAAGAAGGTCATCTGGTTCAAGGGCGTGCGGGGCGAGGACATCACGGACGCCCACATCGACAGCCTCGTGCGGTTCACCGCCCCCGGCGTCGTCCTCCTCGACCGCGCCTTCCCCGGTACGCCCGCCGACTCCTGGTCGCGCTCCTCCGACCAGGCCGCGGACGTCCTGGCCGAGGCGACCGACGCCCGCGGCCGGTCCTTCGAGGTCATCGACCTGCCGCAGCCCGACCCCGACCGGATCACCGGCTACAGCGACGACTTCCTGTCGACGTACGCCAACTTCTACATCGGCAACGACGCCGTCTACATGCCGAAGTTCGGCGACCGGAAGGCCGACGACCGGGCGCGGGGGATCCTCCAGGAGCACTTCCCGAAGCGGGACGTCGTGCAGATCTCCATCGACACGATCGCCACCGGTGGCGGCGGCATCCACTGCGCCACCCACGACGAGCCCGGCAGGCCGGTCGACTGACCGCCGCGCCCACCCGCACCCCACCGAACAACCCGAGGAGTCCCGTGTCCACCAGCCGACGCCAGAAGTCGACCCGCGCCCGGCGCTTCCCCGCCGTGCTCGCGGGCTGCGCGATCATGGCGGCCGTCGTCCTGGGCGCCTGGCTCCAGTACGGCGAGCGCCAGGCCCTCGACACGGTGTACGAGGCCGGGGGCACCGCTCCCGACCGGGTGGACGTCGCCGCCACGGTCCAGCGCGTCGACGCCGCCGCCCGGGAGCTGCTCCTGCGCGTCCAGGTCACCCCGCGCGGCGAGCTGGCCGAGGCGGGGGGCCTCTCCCCCACCGAGGACCTGACGCTCCAGACCTCGGCCTCGATCAAGGGCGACCTGTCCTTCCCCGCGCACAGCCGGATCTCCAGCCGGGACCTGCCCGTCACGCTGACGGGCGGCTCGATCACGGACTACCCCTTCGACGCCTACGACGCGGCGATCGAGTTCAGCGCGACCCAGGGCGGCCGGGAGGTCCCGGTCCGCATGACGCTGAAGAACAACGACGCGCTCTTCGCCGCCTCCGTGGACGCCACGGCCGACGAGGGGACCGCCGTCTTCGACGTCGGCCTCGGCCGGTCCAACAGCGTGCTCGTCTTCGCCGTCTTCATGATGCTGGCGATGTGGGCGCTCGCGATCGCGGTGCTCACCGGCGCCTGGTTCCTGGTCACCCGCCGCAAGGGCCTGACCTGGCCCGCACTCGGCTGGATGGCCGCCACGCTCTTCGCCCTCGCGGCCTTCCGCAACACCGCCCCCGGCCAGCCGCCGATCGGCAGCCTGCTGGACTGGATCGCGTTCCTCTGGGCGGAGACGGTCGTCGCGTTCTGCCTGGTCACGGTGGTCGTCACCGGCTTCCGCGCCGAGCGCGCGGAAGCGGCCGACCCCGTCTAGACACCCCCTAGGGGCTGGTCGTCGAGACCGCGTAGACCTTCGGGAAAGCCGGGTCCGTCATGTCGACAGCGATGTCGGTGGTCGGGCGCGGCTTCTCGCGGTTGACGGTGACTCCCTGCCAGACCGCGCCCTCGGCGAACTTCCAGCCGGTGATCTCGACGGCCTTCTCCCCGATGGGGTTGAGGCCGGGCGTCAGCGCCGAGCGCGAGGTGCCGGCCTCGCCGAGGAAGACGTCGAGGCCGACGGCGTCCGTCGTGAACTCGGCGTAGAAGCGGCTGGTCTTCCAGTTGCTCGTCTCGTAGTACTTGACCGCCCAGGCGTCCCACGGGACCGGGACCTCGAAGATCCGGCGCTTCATGGAGGACGGCCGGTTGGTCTGGAGCCCGGAGGCCGAGGCCTCCAGCTCCTTGACCCGCCCGCTGTCGCGGCTCTGGCCCGCGGAGATGACGAGGTAGCCGGCGGGGATGCCGACGAGGAGGACGATCGTGACGGCCGTCAGCCAGCGGCGTCGGATCATGTGCCGCCGGTCCTCCGGCATCTTCTCGGGTCGTCGTCGGGGCTGGGGGGACGGGTGCTGCGTGGTCATGAAGAAGGTTCCTCGGGGGTACGGGGGGCCTTGCCCTGGGTCCCGCTGCGCAGGGCCTGGGCGTACCGCTCGTACCGTTCGTACCGCTCCACCCGGCGCCGGTTGGCGCGGCGGAAGCGGCGGGCGACGAGCCGGGCGAGGTCGGCGGCGCCGACCATCCCGGCCTCGGGACCGAGCTGGGCCCGGGTGATACGGGCCTCGGGACGGTAGCCGCGGCCGGTGAGGTGGCGGCGGAAGGCGTCCCGCGCGGGCCCGATGAGCAGGTCGTCGGCGGCGGAGACGCCTCCGCCGATGACGAAGCAGGAGGGGTCGAGGGCGGCGGCGAGGTTGGCGATGCCGACGCCGAGCCACTGGCCGATGTCCTGGAGGAGCTCGACGCACATGGCGTCGCCCTCCCGGGCCAGCTCGGTGATGAGCGGTCCGGTGATGTCGGGGACGTGCCCCTTGACCCGCTCGATGATCTCGTACGCCACCGGGGAGTCGGCGGCGGCCAGCTCGCGGGCCTCGCGGACCAGCGCGTTGCCGGAGCTGTACTGCTCCCAGCAGCCGCGGTTGCCGCAGGGGCAGCGGTGCCCGCCGGGGACGACCTGCATGTGGCCGAACTCGCCGGCGACGCCGAACTTGCCCCGCTTGACCTGGCCGTCCTCCAGGATCGCGCCGCCGATCCCCGTACCGAGCGTGATCATGACGAGGTGGTCCTCGCCGCGTCCCGCGCCGAACCGCCACTCGGCCCAGGCTGCCGTGTTGGCGTCGTTGTCGACCATGACGGGGACGGCCAGGCGTCCCTGGAGGGAGTCCCGGAGGGGCTCGTTGCGCCAGGCGAGGTGCGGGGCGAAGAGGACCCTGGCCCGGTCGGCGTCGACCCAGCCGGCCGCGCCGATGCCCACCGCGTGCACGTCGTGCCGGTCGGAGAGGTCGAGGACCAGCTCGACGATGGTGTCCTCGACGACCTTGGGGCTCTTGGACTTGTCGGGGGTCTCGGTGCGGATCTTCTCCAGGATGTTGCCGTCCGCGTCGACGACCCCGGCCATCACCTTCGTACCGCCGATGTCGATGCCGACGGTCGGTACGCGGGGCGCCGTCAGGTGGGAGCGGCGCTCCCGGGTCCCGACGGTGCGCAGCACGGTGCCGCGGGCGGAGCCGCCGGGGGTGCCCCCTGCTCGCAGAGCTTGGGGGAGCGTGCGGTCACGGTAGGTACTCATCGGCTCCGATTCTGCCAGGTGGGGGGTGCGGGGGCCGTGCTGTCGCCGGGAGCCGGGCTACGTCGCGGCGGGCCGTTCCAGCTCGTGGCGGAGGTCCTCCAGCTCGCTGCCGCCGGCCATCTGGCGGGTCAACTCGTCGAGCGTGACGGAGTCCTTGGTGTGGCTGCCGGCCATGACGCCCCGCTTGAGGAGGACGAAGCGGTCGCCGACGAGGTAGGCGTGGTGGGGGTTGTGCGTGATGAGGACCACGCCGAGGCCCTGGTCACGCGCGGCGGCGACGTACTTGAGGACGACGCCGGACTGCTTGACGCCGAGGGCGGCGGTCGGCTCGTCGAGGACGAGGACCTTGGCACCGAAGTGGACGGCGCGGGCGATGGCCACGCACTGCCGTTCGCCGCCGGAGAGGGTGCCGATGGGCTGGTCGACGTCGCGCAGGTCGATGCCCATGCGGAGCAGGGCCTCGCGGGTGGTGGTGCGCATGAGGTCGACGTCGAGCCGCTTGAAGGGTCCCGCGCCCTTGGTGGGCTCGGAGCCGAGGAAGAAGTTCCGCCAGACCGGCATGAGGGGGACGACGGCGAGGTCCTGGTAGACGGTGGCGATGCCCCGGTCGAGGGCGTCGCGCGGGTTGGCGAGGGTGACCTCCTCGCCCTCGATGCGGAAGGTGCCGGCGTCGTGCCGGTGGAGCCCGGCGACGATCTTGATGAGGGTGGACTTGCCGGCGCCGTTGTCGCCGAGGACGCAGGTGATCTCGCCGGAGCGGACCTCCAGGGAGACGCCTTCGAGGGCGCGGATGTTGCCGTAGTACTTGCTGACGCCGACGAGCTCCACGAGGGGCGCTGCGGTCTCGGCCACGGGTCGCGTCGTCACTTGGTGGCCTCCACTCGCTTGCGGATCCAGGCGTTCAGGAGCGTCGCGAGAAGCAGCATCGCCCCGAGGAAGAACTTGAACCAGTCCGGGTTCCACTCGGCGTACACGATGCCCTTGCTCGTCATGCCGAAGATGAGGGCGCCGACGGCCGAGCCGATGGCGGAGCCGTACCCGCCGGTGATCAGGCAGCCGCCGATGACGGCCGCGATGATGTAGATCAGCTCGTTGCCGACGCCTTCGCCCGACTGGACGACGTCGAAGGAGAAGAGCAGGTGCTGTCCGGCGATCCAGGCGCAGAACGCGACGGCCATGTACAGGCCGATCTTGGTCCGGTAGACCGGGACGCCGACCGCGCGGGCCGCGTCGGCGCCGCCGCCGACGGCGAAGATCCAGTTGCCGAAGCGGGTGCGCAGGAGGATCCAGGTGGCGAGGGCGACGAGGCCGAGCCACCACAGGATGGTGACCTTGAGCTCGACGCCGCCGACGGTGAGCTGGGAGGCGAAGACCTTGCGGGCGGAGGGGAAGCCCTCCATGTCGGCGATGGACTTCGTGGAGACGGTGCCGCTGATCAGCTTGGTGAGGCCGAGGTTCAGGCCGGTCAGCATGAGGAAGGTGCCGAGCGTGATGATGAAGCTGGGCAGCTTGGTGCGGGTCAGCATGAAGCCGTTGAAGACGCCGATGGCGAGGGTGACGAGCAGCGAGACGCCGACGCCGACCCAGACGTTCGCCGTCATCTGGTAGCTGAACATCGAGGAGACCAGCGCCGAGCTGGTGACGAGGACGCCCGCGGAGAGGTCGAACTCGCCGCCGATCATCAGGAGCGCGACCGGGACGGCCATGATGCCGATCGTCGAGGCCGCGTAGAGGACCGTGCCGAGGCTCGCCGGGCGCAGGAAGCTGTCGGCGGCGACCGCGAAGAAGACGAAGACGGCGATCGCGCCGACCACCGAGCCGAGCTCGGGGCGGGCGAGGAGCTTCTTCAGCGGGGTCGTCCGCAGGAGCCGTTCGTCGACGTGGTCGACGCCGTCCGAGGGTGCGGGCGGCGGCGCCGTGGAGCTGCTCATCGGGTACCCCGCTCGGTGTACTGCTCCAGTTCGGCCGCCTGGTCCTTGGTGATGATCTGGGGGCCGGTCAGGACGGGCTTGCCGCCGCCGAGGACGTCGGCGTTGTAGCGGTAGAGCCAGAGCAGGTCGACGGCCTCGTACCCCTGGAGGTACGGCTGCTGGTCGACGGCGAAGCCGAGGGTCCCGGCCTGGAGGGCGGCGGCGACCTTGGCGTTGAGGTCGAAGGTGTCGACCTCGGCCTTGCTGCCCGCGCTCTTCGCGGCCTGGACGGCGGCGTCGGCGAAGGGGGCGCCGAGGGTGACGACGGCGTCCACGGCCTTGTCGGACTGGAGCTTCGCCTCGATGGACGCCTTGACGTCGGGCATGTTGGTGCCGTCGACGTACAGGTTCACGAGCTCGCCGTCGAAGGTCTTCTTCGCCCCGGCGCAGCGCTGCTCGTGGCCGATGTTGCCCTGCTCGTGCAGGACGCAGAGGGCCTTCTTCCTGCCGCGCCCGTTCAGCTCGTCGCCGACGGCCTCGCCGGCGACGGCCTCGTCCTGGCCGATGTGGGTGAGGGCGCCGAAGGCCTTGGACTGCTCGGCGCCCGAGTTCACCGTGATCACCGGGATGCCGGCCTTGACCGCCTTCTCGACGGAGGCCTTCATCGCGTCGGGCTTGGCGAGCGTGACGACGAGGCCGTCGACGCCCTTGGCCACGTACGAGTCGATGAGCTGGGCCTGCTGCTGGGCCTCGTCGCTGTGCGCGTAGAGGAAGTTGATGTTGTCCTTGACGGCGGCCTGCTTGGCGCCGTTCTGGACGATGTCCCAGAAGGTGTCGCCGTCACCGGAGTGGGTGACCATGGCGAAGGTCCAGCGGGGGGTGTCGACGGCCGCCCTTCCCTGGGCGGCGGCGGCCTTGCGGGCGTCCTCCGCCCGCTTGCCACCGGTGCTGCTGCACCCGGCGAGCGCTCCCGTGAGCGCGAGCGCGAGCACGGTGCCGACGACGGCCCGCACCCCTCCTGAACGAAGCCTGGTCACGAGGCCGTGCCCTCCTTTGTCTCCTTCTGCGTGCATTGCAGTATCGGTCATGGGGGTCTCCGTGTTCGTCAGGGGGCTGCCCACGGTGTCCGGGTCGGCGGTGCCCACGGGGCGCGGGTGGCGTCCTGAACCGTCCTTGACAGGGGCATCGGGCCGCTTCACGGTGGGGCCATGCGCATCGGACTGATCGGTACGGGACGGATCGGGAGTTTCCACGCGGGGGTCCTGGCCCGCCATCCGGAGGTCGCGTCGCTCGTCGTGGCGGACGCGGACGCGGCGCGGGCGGCCGGGGTCGCGGGGGCGCTGGGGGCGGAGGCCGCACCCGACGTGGCGGCGCTCCTGGACCACGCGCTGGACGCCGTGGTGATCGCCTCGGCGACGGCCGCGCACGCGGAGCTGATCGCCCGGTCGGCGCGGGCGGGCCTCCCGGTCTTCTGCGAGAAGCCGATCGCCCTGGACGTGCCGGGGACGCTGGCGGCGCTCGACGCGGTGGCGGAGGCGGGGACCGAGCTCCAGCTCGGGTTCATGCGCCGCTTCGACGCGGGGTACGCGGCCGCGCGGGAGGCCGTCCGCTCGGGCCGGCTCGGACGGCTGCACACCGTACGGGCGGCGACGTCCGATCCGGAGCCGCCGCCCGCCGCGTACCTGCCGCTGTCCGGCGGGCTCTTCCGGGACTGCCTGGTGCACGACTTCGACATCGTGCGCTGGGTGACGGGCCGGGAGGTCGTCGAGGTGTACGCGACGGGGTCGGACGCGGGCCCGGCGATGTTCCGCGCGGCGGGCGACGTGGACACGGCGGCGGCGCTGCTCACCCTGGACGACGGGACGCTCGTGACCGTGACGGGGACGCGGTGCAACGGCGCCGGGTACGACGTGCGGATGGAGCTGGCCGGGGAGCTCGACCAGATCGCCGTGGGCCTCGACGACCGTACGCCGCTGGCCTCGGTGGAGCCGATGGGACCGCCCGCCCCGGGCAAGCCGTGGGCCGGCTTCCTGGAGCGGTTCGCCCCGGCGTACGAGGCGGAGCTCGACGCCTTCGTCCGGCTCGTACGGGACGGGGCGCCGAACCCGTGCGACGGGCGGGAGGCCCTGGCGGCGCTGCGGGTCGCGGAGGCCTGCGAGCGGTCGCGGCGGGAACGGGTTCCGGTGCGTCTCGACATCACGGGTGGCCCTGCCGGGGGTGCCGGGACCGGCTCAGCCGGCTGACAGCACCGTGCCCTGGGCGACCGCGCACAGCGTCTCGGCGCCCTCCTCGTCGACGGTCGACAGGTCGCAGCGCACCACCGCCTGCCGCCGCCCGGCGTGGACCACCTCCGCCCGGGCGCGCAGCACGCCGCTCGCCGCGGGCCGGACGTACTGGATGGAGAAGCCGGCCGTCAGCACCGCCGGGCCGAGCTCGGTGCCCGCGGCGAAGGTGATCACATTGTCCGCCGCGTACGACAGCACGCCGCCGTGCAGGAAGCCGTTCTGCTGTCTCAGCTCGTCGCGGGGCTCCACTTCCAGGACCGCCCGGCCGGCGCCGAACTCGGTGAGGCGGGCGCCGACGAGCCGGCTGAACGGCTGGGCGTCGAGGACCTTCCGGGCCAGATCGAGGTCGAGATCGGGGTCGGGTGCGGAGTCGGGTGCGGCGGCACGGTCGGGGGTACGGTCGGGGGTCTGATCGCTCACGGTTCACCACCGGACGGGGAGATGACGGGTCCCGCGCATGAGCATGCCGGGCAGCCAGTCCAACGAACCGGAATCCGGATCGAGTTCCAGGCCCGGGAAGCGGTCGAGGAGCGTCCGGAGCCCGATCCTCGCCTCCAGGCGGGCGAGCGGGGCACCGAGGCAGTAGTGCAGGCCGTGGCCGAAGGCGAGGTGGCCCCGGGTGTCGCGGCGGACGTCGAAGCGGTCGGGGTCGGGGAATCGGTCCGGGTCGCGGTCGCCCGCACCCAGTCCGACCAGGACGTTCTGCCGGGCCGGAATCACGGTGCCGCCGATGACGACGGGCTCGGTGGTGAAGCGGATGGTGGCCGTCTCCACCGGCCCGTCGTACCGCAGGGTCTCCTCGATCGCCCCGTCGAGGAGGGCGGGGTCGGCGCGGAGGGCGGCGAGCTGGTCGGGGTGGGCGAGCAGGTTGCGGACGGTGTTGGAGATCAGGTTGACGGTGGTCTCGTGCCCGGCGACGAGCAACAGGTAGGCCATGGCGCGCAGCTCGGGCCCGGAGAGCCGGTCGCCGTCCTCGGCGCGGGCGGCGAGGAGTCCGGAGAGGAGGTCGTCGGAGGGTCCGGCGGCCCGCTTGTCCTCGATGAGCGCGTCCAGGTAGGCGGCGAAGCCTTCGAGCGCGCCGACGAGTCCGCGCTCGTCGGTGGGGGCGACGAGCTGGCTCGACCAGGCGCGGAAGGAGTCGCGGTCCTCGACGGGGACGCCGAGGAGTTCGCAGATGACGGTGATCGGGAGCGGGAAGGCGAAGGCGTCGACGAGGTCGGCGCGGCGGGCCGGTTCCGTGGCGGCTCCCTCGACGCCTTCCATCGCGTCGGCGAGTTCGTGGGTGAGGCGCTCGACGCGCGGGCGGAGGCTCTCGACGCGGCGGCCGGTGAAGACGCCGGTGACGAGGCGGCGCAGCCGCGTGTGGTCCGGGGCGTCCGCCGACAGGAGGTGGACGCCGATGAGCTCCTCCTCCGGCGGCCGTACGCCGACCACGGACGGCGACTTGGCGAGCCGGGGGTCGGCGAGCGCGGCGCGCCCCTCCTCGTGGCCGACGACCAGCCAGAACTGGAAGCCGTCCGGCATGCGGACCTCGTGGACGGGTCCCCGGGCGCGCAACCTGGCGTAGTGGGGGTACGGGTTCACGGTGAAGTCCGCGCCGTACTCACCCAGTTCGATGACGGACATCCCGGCAGACTATCCGACTACTCCGCCGTGTCCAGGAGGCCCGCGTCGTGGACGAGGAGCGCGATCTGGACCCGGTTGTTGAGGCCGAGTTTGGCGAGAACGCGCGAGACGTGGGTCTTGACCGTGGGGACGCCCATGTAGAGCTCGGCGGCGATCTCGGCGTTGGAGCGGCCCCTGCCGACGGCGACGGCCACCTCCCTCTCGCGTGCGGCGAGTTCGGCGAGGCGCGCGGCGGCCGTGGTGCGGCGGGCCTCCTCGCCCCGGCCCCGTCCGTCCTCCTCCCCCGCGACGTGGGTCATCAGCTGGCGGGTGACGGCCGGGGAGAGCACCGGGTCCCCGGCGGCGATCCGGCGGACCGCGGCGAGGATCCCGGCGGGCTTGGTGTCCTTGAGGAGGAAGCCGGCGGCGCCCGCCCGCAGGGCCCTGAGCACCTGCTCGTCGGCGTGGAAGGTGGTGAGGACGACGACCTCGGGGGCGTCGGGGAGCGCGCGGAGCCGTTCCGTGGCGGTGAGTCCGTCGACGCCGGGCATGCGGATGTCCATGAGGACGACGTCCGGCGCGAGCCGGCCGACGAGGTCGGGGACCTCGCGGCCGTCGGCGGCCTCGCCGACGATCTCCAGGTCCTCGGCGCCGCCGAGCATGAGGATGAGGCCCGCGCGGACCAGGGGGTCGTCGTCGACGAGGAGCAGCCGGATGGTCATGAGGGCCACGGTAGCCAGGCGCGTACGACGAAGCCCCCGTCGGGGGCGGGACCGTGGTCGAGGCGGCCGCCCGCGAGGGTGGCGCGTTCGGTGAGGCCGATGAGGCCCTGGCCGGAGCCGGGGACGTGCGGGACGGGGCCGGTGGGGGCCGGGTTGCGCACGGTGACGGTGAGGCCCTCGCCGGGGCTGCCCTCCACGGTGAGGGTGACCCGGGTGCCGGGGGCGTGCTTGCGGGCGTTGGTCAGGGCCTCCTGGGCGATGCGGTAGGCGGTGCGGCCGGTGGAGGCGGGGACCGCGGGCGCGCCCTCGGGTGTCCCGACGTCGAGCAGCAGGTCGACGTCCGCGCCCGCCTCGCGGGACTCGGCGACGAGCGCGTCGAGGGTGTCCAGGGTGGGCTGGGGCCGCTCACCGTCGCCGTGGCCGCCGTTCGCGCCGTTCTCGCCCGGGTCCCTCAGGACGCCGATGATCTCGCGCAGGTCCTGGAGGGCCTCGTGGGCGCTGTCGCGGATGACACCGGCCGCGCGGGCGATCTGCTCGGGCGGGGCGTCGGGCCGGAACTCCAGGGCGCCCGCGTGGACGCTGAGCAGGGTCAGCCGGTGGGCGAGGACGTCGTGCATCTCGCGGGCGATGGCCTCGCGGGCGAGCCGCTGGGCCTGGGAGGCGCGCAGTTCGGCCTCGGCCTCGGCGCGGACGGCGCGCTCCCGCAGGGCCGCGTAGAGCTGGCGCCGGGAGCGCACGAGCATGCCCCAGGCGGTGACGAGGAGGATGAGGACGAAGCCGAGGGCGATGGCGACGGCGACGTTGAGGGTGGGGTCGGGGCGGACGAAGACCTGCACGGTGGAGGCCGCGGCGGCGAGCGCTCCGAGCCAGGCGACCTCGTGGAAGGGACGGCGGACGGCGACGCTGAAGAGGCTCGCGAGGACGGCACCGCCGGCGACCGGGGCGACGACGCTGAGCAGCGAGAGGCCGACGGACAGGCCGACGGGCCAGCGGCGGCGGAGCCACAGGGCGCAGCAGGCGGCGGCGCCGGCGAGCTGGTCGAAGAGGATGGCGGGCTCGCTGGAGTAGTCGGCGGCGGAGTCGGCCGCGACGAGCCCCACGAGGGCCGCGAGGAGGAAGAGCGTGGTGTCGACGATCCAGTCGCGGACGGTACGGCGTGGCCGGGTGTCGCCGCTCTCGCCCGGTTCGACCAGGTGGGAGGGGAGGAACCGGCTCTGTCGCTCCGTACGGGTCATGTCGGCAATGTACGCAGGCGGGGGCCACGAACGGAGGAACGGCGGGCCGGGCGGTGCCGAAGTCGCGCGGGTCGATACTTACGTCGCGGGGAGGAGGGACGAAAGGCTGACGCGGCCGGGGCCGCGGCACGATCATGATCGGGGCATGAAGCGATTCCTGGAGACCGCCGGTGTCCTGCTCGTCCTGTTCGGGGTGTCCGGGGTGATCCGCGAGCTCACCGACGGCTGGTTCCGGCTGATGGGCCTGACCCGCTACCTGACCGAGAGCGTGGCGTTCATGGAGGGCCGGGAGGTCTTCGTCAACATCGTGATCGCCGCGCTCGGCGTGGTGCTGGTGGTCATGTCGACCCGGGTGCCGAAGTCCCCGTGAGGCCGAGGAGCTCCGTCACCCCGGTGAGCGTCTCCCCCAGGGGGAGCGCGACCCGGGTGACCGCGTGCGCGTCCCCGCGCGTCGGGTCCCGGTTGACGATCAGGACCGGCTTCCCCTCGTCGGCGGCCTGACGGACGAAGCGGAGCCCCGACATCACGGTCAGGGAGGAGCCGAGGACCAGCACCGAGGCGGCCTCGCGGACCAGACGGCGGCAGTGCTCGACGCGTTCCGGCGGGACGTTCTCCCCGAAGAACACCACGTCCGGCTTGAGGAGCCCGCCGCAGTCCCCGCAGGGCAGCACCCGGAAGTCCGCGACCTGCTCGTCGGTGAGGTCGGCGTCGCCGTCGGGATTGATCCCCGCCTCCACCGGGGCGAAGCCGGGGTTGGCCTCCTCCAGTCGCCGGGTCAGCTCGTGGCGCGGGGTGCGGGCACCGCAGCCGAGGCACACGACCCGGTCCAGGCCGCCGTGGAGCTCCACGACTCCTTCGCTGCCCGCGACCTGGTGCAGGCCGTCCACGTTCTGCGTGATCACGCCCGAGAGGAGGCCGTGGCGGCCGAACGCGGCGACGGCCCGGTGCCCGGCGTTGGGGCGGGCCCGGCCGAAGGTCCGCAGACCGAGGTGGCTGCGCGCCCAGTACCGGCGGCGGGCCTGCGGGGCGGCGAGGAAGTCCTGGTAGGTCATCGGGGTGTGGCGGCTGAGGCTGCCGCCTTCGCCCCGGTAGTCGGGGATCCCCGACTCCGTGGAGATCCCCGCGCCGCTCAGGACCAGCACCCGGCCCCGGCCCAGCGCTTCCGCGACCGGCCGCGGATCCGTGGTGCCCGGCGGCAGACCGGCGGGCGGGGTCCAGGTGAGCGTGGGACGCATGCGCATGCTGCCAGGGTACGGATGCCGGACCGGGATCGCCCCTCCCCCGGGCACGCCGGGGCGCACGACGGCGCCGTGCCACGGACCCTCGGCCGGGCACGGCGCCGCTCCCCCTCCGCCGGTCTCCGCCGGTCTCCGCCGGTCTCCGCCGGTCTCCTCCGGCGGCTTCTGTTCAGCTCCGGCGCCTCCCGCGGCGGAGCGCCGTCAGGAAGTAGCAGACCAGGAGCACGGCGGTGAACGCCAGGCCGATGCCCGCCGCCTGCCGCATGTCCGGGACCTCGACCGCGGTGGCGGCCACGGCCAGCACCCCCGCGCCGGCCACCAGCGCGAGCTTGCTGCCGCCCCGGACGCTGAAGCCCGTGAACTCCGTCGGGTGCGCGTCCCGGTGGCGGCGGAAGGCCACGTACGAGGCGAGGATCAGGAGCCACACGAGGAGCACCGCGAAGAGGGCGATCGACATCAGGATGCCGAAGATTCCGCCGACCTCGTAGAAGGCGAGCAGGGCCGCCGCCGCGATGCCCAGGGTGGAGGCGGCCAGCGCCGCGGCGGGGACGCCGCGGGAGGTGAGCCGGGCCATCGGCGCCGGGGCGAGGCCGTCGTCAGCGAGCGAGTGCAGGAGCCGGGAGGCGCCGTACAGGTGGGCGTTGGCGGCGGAGATCGCCGCGATGAGCACCACGAGGTTGGTCAGGGTCGCCGCCGCCGGCACGCCGACCTCGGAGAAGACCCGCACGAACGGGCTCGCCTCGACGCTGCCGTCGCTGTCGGCGAGCTGCCGCCACGGGATCAGCGCCACGACCAGGGTGATGGCGAGGACGTAGAAGACGCTGAGCCGCCAGGCGAGCTGGCGCATCGCGGTCCTGATGGAGCGCTGCGGGTCGGTGGCCTCGGCCGAGGCGATGGCGACGACCTCGAAGCCGGCGTACGCGAACATGACCACCGACATGGCGATCCAGACGGACTCGGCACCGTGCGGCATGAACCCGCCGTCGTCGGTGAGGTGCGCGAATCCGGTGGCTTCCGTGCCCGGGAGCCCGAAGAAGACCAGCAGCGCCGCGCACAGGATGAAGGCGCACAGTGCGGTGACCTTGATCGTGGAGAGCCAGAACTCGGTGGTCCCGAAGGACTTCACGTTGATGACGTTCACCGCGAGGACCACCGCGGCGATGACGAGGATCGCCGCCGGCATCGGCACCTGCGGCCACCACCAGCGGATGTAGAGCGCGGAGGCGACGACCTCGGTGCCGATGACCACGACGGCGCTGAACCAGTAGGTCCAGCGGGTGACGAATCCGGCCCACGGGCCCAGGTACGTGTGCGCGATGGCGCCGAACGACCCCTGCACGGGGTGCGCGGCCGACATCTCGCCGAGCAGGACCGCGATGATCGCGACCAGCACGGCTCCGATGGCGTACGAGAGGATCACGGCCGGTCCGGCGACGGATATCGCCGTGCCGGAGCCGAGGAACAGACCGGTGCCGAGCGCGGAGCCCAGGCCGATCATCGTGGTCTGGCGAGGGGTCAGGGAGCGGACGAGGCCGCCCTCCGTGGTCGCGGATGCGGAGGCCTGGGCGGGTCTTTCCTGAGTGGCCATGCCTGGGTGTCCTTACTGGTGCGGGGAGGGGGAGGTTCAGAACTCGCTGTTGCGGAACGGCTCGGCCGGGCGGTCGAGATCGGGCTTGCCCAGGACCTTCGGCGAGGACAGCGCGTAGATGCCGTGGTTGGTCAGCACCCAGGCGATGTTCCGGTCCCACTCCACGTACACGCCGTGGGTCTGGTTGCCGTAGGCGTAGTCCGGGGTCCCGGGGCCGTACGCCTTCGGGACGAAGTAGGCCTCGATCTCCGGCTCGGCGGGGTCCGAGACGTCGAAGAACTGCACGCCCGCGTTGTAGAAGCCGTAGCCGAGCACGCCGGGGGTGTGCCGGCCCGGGTTCGTGTAGGAACCGGTGCGCTTGGGGCCGAAGCTGCCGCGCCGCTGGCAGAAGTCCGTGATGCCGGACGCCTTCGGCGGGACCGGGCGGGGCAGGGCGCCGACGACGCGCGGGTTCCTCGGGTCCTTGGCGTCGATCTGGTAGACGTCCTTGTACGGCTCGTAGCAGTCCTCGGTGAGCGGGTAGCCCGAGTAGTAGATGATCCCGGTCCGCTCGTACTGCGAGACGTCGATGTTGTCGCCCTCGGTGCCCGCGACGGACGGCGGCAGGTCCAGGTGGGAGACGGTCCGGAGGTTCGCCGGGTCCGAGATGTCGAGCACGGTCAGGCCGTAGCCGCCCATCGCGGCGAAGGCGTAACGCCCGCCCTTCTCCACGGGCTTGGGCACGAACAGCGGCATGCGCGCCCCCATCCAGCTCGTGCGGTTGCCGCAGCGCGGGTTCTCCCGGTACTCCGCGTCCTCGCCGGTCCGCTGCCCCGGCAGGTGCCAGGTGTCGAGCAGCCTGGGGTGGGCCGGGTCGGCCATGTCCCAGGACTGGTAGCCGGCCGAGTGGAGGTTGGTCGGGTACTCGGTGCGGGAGTACGTGTCGTCCGGCGCCGTCGCGATGAACATGTACCGGTCGCCCGTCCAGTACGGGGTGTCGAGCGATCCGGAGCCCTGCTGCGCCGCGTTCGGGTCGCTGCGCAGCGGGTCCTTCTGGGTGGCGTCGGTGGAGACCGTGGCGAGCAGCTTCCAGTCCTTCTTCAGCGGCCCGTCGAGACGGAAGACCTTGAAGCCCTTCAGTCCCGGCTTCTCGCGCAGCTTCCGGACGCCCTCCGGGTTGGCGTACTTGTCCTCCGCCGGATCGTCGGTGAGCTCCCGGATCTGCCGCTTGTTCTCGAAGCTCTGGACCATGACGTACGCGCCGAGCTTCTTGCTCCACTGGATGGTGGAGGCGCCCCAGTAGTCGTTCGCCGCCCAGTCCCCGTTGGCCTTCGTCTCGTCGCCGCCGACGTCCTCGCGGCTCACCCGCTCGACGACCCGCACCTTCTTCACGTCGGTGATGTCGTAGACACGGCCCTCGGAACGGTCGTACTGGAACATGTACCGGCGGCCGTCGAAGTCGACGATGTTCTGCCAGGTGTGGAAGTAGTCGGGGGTGAAGTCCGCCCCCTCGTAGGCGGCTTCGACCTTCATGTTCTTGATGTACGAGCGCGTGTCGTACTCCGCGTTGCGGCCGGGGAAGGTGTGCTCGTGCTCCTCGTCGACCGGGGTGAGGGCGGGGTGCCGGAAGGACCCGTCCAGCTGCATGCCGTACGCGCCGGGGTCGGCCTGGCCCGGGCGGCGGTCGGCGCAGACCCGGGGGATGTCCGGGTCGGTCGCGCCGACGGCGGTCGTGGCGCCGGAGCTGCCGGGTACGAGCAGGGTCGCGGTGGTCGCGGCGGCGACGGCCGTGGCCAGGGCGGCCTTCGTACGGAGTGATCGCATGGGAGTCCTCGGTTCTCGGCGGTGAGAGACGGGTGAGAGGGACGTGCGAGAGGGACGTGCGAGAGGGACGTGCGAGAGGGACGTGCGAGAGGGACGTGCGAGAGGGACGTGCGAGAGGTCCGGTCCGCGCGGCGGCCGACCGCCGCGGAAGGCGGCGGCGGCCCGGGGATCGCGCGGACCCGCGGCGAAGGGGGTACGGGAGGGATCAGGTGACCGTCGGGCGCTGCTGGTACTCGGCGGCCAGGTGGGCGCCGGAGGTCACGACGGACCGCAGCTCGGACACCGCGCGCAGGACGTCCGCGTGGCTGAGGTAGAGGCCGTTGAACCCGAAGCGCAGCAGGTCGGGAGCGCGCATGTCCCCGATGACGCCACGCGCGGTCAGCGCGGCGATCAGGGGGTAGGCCTCCGGGTGCCGCAGGGCGACCTGGCTGCCCCGGCGGCCGGGGTCGCGCGGGGTGGCCATCGTGAAGCCCAGGCCGTCGAGGAGTGAGTCCGCGCACTCCTGGAAGAAGCCGGTCAGGGAGAGGCTCTTGGCCCGCAGGGTCTCCATGTCCACGCCCTCGTACGCCGTCAGGGCGGCCTCCAGGGCGAGGAGCGAGAGCAGCGGGGGCGTGCCGATCCGGGCGCGGGCCGCCCCGGGGGCCGGGGCATACGTGCCGGACATGGCGAACGGCTCCGCGTGCCCGTGCCAGCCGGTCAGCGGGTGGTCGAACTCCGCCTGGTGGCGGTGGGCGACGTACGCGAACGCCGGCGCGCCCGGGCCGCCGGACAGGTACTTGTAGCCGCAGCCGATCGCGAAGTCGGCCTCGATCGCGTCCAGTCGCACGGGCAGGGCGCCCGCCGCGTGGCACAGGTCCCAGTGGACCAGGGCCCCGGCCGCGTGCGCGGCGGCCGTGAGCGCGGCCATGTCGTACAGCTCACCGGTGCGGTAGTCCACCGGGGCGTACGCGGCGACGGCGACGTCCGCGCCCTCGGCGGCCAGCACGGCGGCGGCCTCGCGGGCCGGCACCCGGCGGACGTCGAGCCCGAGCAGCCGGCCCACCGAGTCCGCGATGTACTGGTCGGTGGGGAAGTGGTCGGGGTCGGTCAGGAGCAGGCGGCGGCCGGGGCGCAGCCGGGCGGCGGCGAGCAGGGTGTTGAAGAGCTGGACGCTGGTGGAGTCCCCGGCGACCACCTGCCCGGGGGCGGCGCCGACGAGGCGGCCGATGGCGTCGCCCGTCCGCACGGGCGCCTCCCACCAGCCGTTCGCGTTCCAGGAACGGATGAGGTCGGTCCCCCACTGGCGGTGCACCGCGTCCTCGATCGCGGCGGGCACGGCGGCGGGGAGGGCGCCGAGGGAGTTCCCGTCGAGGTAGACGACCCCTTCGGGGAGGAGGAAGCGGTCCCTGACGTGGGCGAGGGGGTCGGCGGCGTCGAGTGCGGCGGCGCGGCCGTCGAGGTCCGCCGTCGTGGCCGTGGCGGTGTCGGCGGTGTCTGGGGTGTCGGTGGTGTCGGTGGTGTCGGTGGTGTCGGTGGTGTCGGTCTGCATGGCGGTCACTCCGTCGTGACGTCGATGGGGGATGCGGCGGCGAGGTCCAGCGCGATGTCCGCGAGCAGGTCCTCCTGGCCGCCCACGAGTCGTCGCCGGCCCGCCTCGACCAGCAGGTCGCGGGTGTCGAGGCCGTGGCGCAGGGCGGTGGTCTCCGCGTGCCGCAGGAAGCTGGAGTACACGCCCGCGTAGCCGAGGGTGAGCGTCTCCCGGTCGACCCGCACGGGCCGGTCCTGGGTGGGCCGTACGAGCTCCTCGGCCGCGTCCATCAGCGGGAAGAGCGAGCAGCCGTGCTCCCAGCCGAGGAGGTCGAGGACGGCGACCGTCGGTTCGAGCGGGGCGTTGCCCGCCCCGGCGCCCTGGCCCGCGAGCGAGGCGTCCACGCGGTGGGCACCCGCCTCCACGGCGACGATGCTGTTGGCGACGCCGAGGCCGAGGTTGTGGTGGGCGTGGATGCCGATCTCGGTGGCCGGGTCGAGCACGTCGCGGTAGGCGCGGACCCGGTCCCGTACGCCGTCCATGGTCAGCCGGCCGCCCGAGTCGGTGACGTAGACGCAGTGGGCGCCGTACGACTCCATGAGGCGGGCCTGCGCGGCCAGTTCGGCCGGCGGGGCCATGTGGGACATCATCAGGAAGCCCGACACGTCCATGCCCAGGTCCCGGGCGAGGCCGATGTGCTGGGCGGCGATGTCCGCCTCGGTGCAGTGCGTCGCGACCCGCACGGAGGTGACGCCGAGGGAGTGCGCGCGGCGGAGGTCCTCCGCCGTGCCGACCCCGGGGAGCAGCAGCGTGGTGAGCCGGGCGCGGTCGAGCACCTCGGCCGCCGCCTCCAGCCACTCCCAGTCGGTGTGCGCGCCGGGTCCGTAGGTGACGGAGGAGCCGGAGAGGCCGTCGCCGTGGGCCACCTCGACGGCGTCGACGCCCGCGGCCTCCAGGGCTGCGGCGATGGCCCTGACCTGGTCGAGGGTGTAGCGGTGCGAGACGGCGTGCATGCCGTCGCGCAGGGTGACGTCCTGGACGTAGACCGAGGTCATCGGACCGGGCTCCGTTCGGCCAGGCGCTCGGCGGTGCGCAGCGCGGCGGAGGTCATGATGTCGAGGTTTCCGGCGTAGGCCGGGAGGTAGTGGGCGGCGCCCTCCACCTCCAGGTACACGGAGACGAGGAGCTGCGCGCCGCCGGTGGGCGGTGCGCCGCCGGCGAGCCGGGCGAGCGGGTCGTCACCGGTGATCCGGCGGAACTGCGGTTCCTGCTTGAGCCGGTAGCCGGGGACGTACGCGGCGACGGAGTCGGCCATCGCGCGCACGGAGTCGGCCACGCGCTCGGTGTCGCAGTCGTCGACGACGCAGTGGACGGTGTCCCGCATGAGCAGTGCGGGCTCCGCCGGGTTGAGGACGATGATCGCCTTGCCCCGGGCCGCGCCGCCGACCTGTTCCAGTGCGCGGGAGGTGGTCTCGGTGAACTCGTCGATGTTGGCGCGGGTGCCGGGGCCCGCCGACCGCGAGGCGATCGAGGCGACGATCTCCGCGTAGTGCACGGGGGTGACCGCCGAGACGGCGGCGACGACCGGGACCGTGGCCTGGCCGCCGCAGGTGACCATGTTGAGGGTGGGGGCGTCGAGGTGCTCGTCGAGGTTGACGGGCGGGACCACGTACGGGCCGACGGCCGCCGGGGTCAGGTCGACGATCCGCTTGCCGTACGGGGCGAGCGCGGCGGCGTTGCGGTGGTGGGCGGCGGCGGACGTGGCGTCGAAGACGAGGTCGAGGGAGTCGAACTCGTCGAGGGCGATGAGTCCTTCGACGCCGTCCGAGCTGGTCGGAACGCCCAGTCTGCGGGCCCGGGCGAGCCCGTCGGACTCCGGGTCGATGCCGATCATGGCGGCGGCGGTGACCGCCCCCGACCCCCGGATCATCTTGACGAGGAGGTCGGTGCCGATGTTGCCCGACCCGATCACGGCGGCCCTCATCGGACGGCCTCCTTCACTGCGGGGACTTCTGCGGGGACGTCAGCGGGGACTCGTGCGGGGGTGAGACCGAAGAAGCGGACGGCGTTCCCGCCGAGGACGGCGTCCCGTTCCGCCGGGGTGAGGCCGCTCTCCCGGACGAGCCGGCCGATCTCCTCCTCACCGAGCGGGAAGGGGTGGTCGGAGCCGAGGAGGACCCGCTCCGCGCCCATCACGTCCACCAGGAGGCGGAGCGCGCCGGGGTCGAAGACGGCCGAGTCGACGGCGAAGCGGTCGGTGTAGTGGGAGGGCGGGTGCGGGCTGTCCGCGCGGACCAGGTCGCGGCGGTGCCAGGCGTTGTCGGCCCGGCCCAGGAGGTAGGGGAAGCTGCCGCCGCCGTGGGCGAAGAGCAGCCGCAGGGAGGCCGGGAGCCGTTCGAAGGCGCCGGAGAGGATCAGCGAGAGGATGGTCAGGTGGGTCTCGCCCGCCATGCCCGCGAGCCAGGCCAGCATGTAGCGGGAGTAGCGGGGGCCGGACGGCAGGTCCCAGGGGTGGACCAGGACGGCCGCGTCCTGGTCGGCGCAGTGGGCGAGGAACTCGACGAGCGCCCCGTGGTCGAGGTCGCGGTCGCCGAGGTGGTTGCCGATGTGGACGCCGTGGAAGCCCTGTGCCATGGCCTCGGTGACCATCGCGCAGGCCGCTTCGGTGTCCTGGAGCGGCACCTGGCACAGGGGGGCCAGGCGCTGCGGGGCGTGGGCACCGTACGCGAGGAGGTGGGAGTTGACGGTACGGCACCAGTCGGCGGCCCGTCCGGCCTCCAGGTGGTAGCCGAAGAGCAGGGGTGTGCTGGACAGCACCTGGATGTCCACGCCCAGCCGGTCCAGGTCGGCGACGCGTTCCGCCGGATCCCACAGGGTGCGCCGGACAGGCCGGTACTCGGTGGACCCGGCCATCATCATCCCGGCGTCCGGGCCGTCCGTGGTCCGCAGCCAGGGGGCGTCCTCGATGCCGGTCAGGCGCCGGGCCTCGGCCCGTCCGATCTCCGGGAAGACGTGCGCGTGGATGTCGACGACGGTCACGCCGGGTCCTCCTCGTCGCGGCGGGTGCGCGGACGGAGCGCCTCGGGCCAGTCCTTGCCCGGGTGCACGGCCGCGCATTTCCGGCAGGTGCGAGCGGTCTCGTCGCCGTAGAACGCCTCGAACACCGGCGGCAGGTCGTCGACGATCGAGGTGAGCTGGACCTCGCTCCGGTGGACCAGGTGGTGGCACTCCACGCAGTACCACTCGAAGGCGTCCCGCTGCCCCCTCGGCCGGGCGAACTCGACGACCAGGCCCACGCTGTCCTCCTCCGGCCGCTGCGGGGAGTGCCGCACGTGCGGCGGGAGCAGGAAGACGTCGCCCTCGCGGATGTGGATGTCGCGCGGCGGCCGGCCCTCCTCGTCCATGACGCGGAGCACCATGTCGCCCTTGAGCTGGTAGAAGAACTCCTCGATCGGGTCGTCGTGGAAGTCGGTGCGCCGGTTGGGGCCGCCGACGACCGTCACCATCAGATCGGCGTCCTGCCAGATCTGGACGTTGCCGACCGGCGGCTTCAGCAGGTGGCGGTGCTCCTCGATCCAGGCCTGGAGGTTGAAGGGTTTCATGGTCATCGGGACGGTTCCTTGTCCTGCGCAGGGCCCTGCGGGATGTGGGCGACGGCGCTGATCTCGATCAGCAGGTGCGGGTGGGGCAGCTGATGCACGGCGACGGTGGTGCGGGTCGGGCCGGTCTCGTCGAAGTACTCGGCGTAGACCTCGTTGTAGCCGCCGAAGTCGTTCATGCTGACCAGGTACGTCGTCACGGAGACCAGGTCCCGCAGGCCGCCGCCGGCGGCGGCGAGGAGGCGGCCGATGGTCTCGATGACGGCGCGGGTCTGGGCGCGGATGTCGAGGTCCGTGACCCCCATCGGGTCGGCACTCGCCCCCGCGAAGGTCCCGTCGGGCCGACGGGAGCTGGTGCCGGAGACGTGGACGAAGTCACCGGCGCGCCTGATGTGCGGGAAGCGGCCGCGCGGCGGTGCGGCACCGGGCACGATCACGCGTCCTCCCTCGTGGTCGGCGCGGCTTCGGCCGGTTCCGTCGTGAAGGCGACGGTGCCGAGGCCGGCGACCGCGGCCCGTACGTACGTCCCCGGCGGCAGCGGCACGGCGGCCGTCGCCGCGCCCGCGAGGATCACCGTGCCGGGCTCCAGCGGACCGCCGAGCCGGGCCGCGGCGGCCAGCGCGCGCAGGGGGTGTCCGAGGATCGCGGCGGTCGACCCGGTCTCGACGGGACGCCCGTCGAGCTCCAGGAGGACCCCGAGCCCGGACAGGTCGCGCGGGGCCCGCCAGGCGCCCACGGCGTAGTGCGCCGCCGAGGTGTTGTCGGCGATGACCTCCGGCAGCGAGAAGCGGAAGCCGTCGTAGCGGGAGTCGATGACCTCCAGGGCCGGGGCGACGGCGGCGACCGCCGCCATCGGGTCCCCGCCCGGCAGCAGCGTGGAGCCGAGCAGGAACGCCACCTCGGGCTCGACCCGGGGGTGGATCAGCCCGGAGACGTCGAGCCGGCCCCCGTCCGGGACCTCCATCCGGTCCGTCAGGCGTCCGTGGATCAGGTCGGAGACCCCCATCTGCCGCATCTTCGCCACGCTCGTGAAGCCCAGCTTGAAGCCGGTGAGCCGCTCCCCCCGGGCCAGCCGCCGCGCGACCAGGGCCTCCTGGACGGCGTACGCCTGGACCGTGTCCGTCAGCCCGCTGCGGCCGCCGGCCAGCGGACGGCCGCCTCGTGCCGCGATGTCGAGGGCGTCGGCCAGTGTGCCGGTGTTCATCGGGCGTCTCCTTCCATGGAGGGGCGGCCGAAGGCCGCGCGGACCGAACCGAGACCGTCGACGCGGGCTTCGAGGACGTCTCCGGGCGCGACGGCCGTCATCGGACCGAGCGCCCCCGTGAGGACGGTGTCCCCGGCCCGCAGCGGGTGGCCGAGCCGTGCCAGCGTGTCCGCGAGCCAGACGGCCGCGTGGAGGGGATGGCCCAGGCAGGCCGCGCCCGCCCCGGTGGAGACGGGCTCGCCGCGCCGTTCGAGGACCATCCCGGCGGTCCTCAGGTCGAGTTCGCGCAGGAGTACGGGACGGGTGCCGAGGACGTACACGCCGCTGGAGGCGTTGTCGGCGACGGTGTCCACGGCCGTGATGTCCCAGTCGCGGATCCGGCTGCCGACGACCTCGACGGCGGGCAGCGCGAAGTCCGTCGCCCGGATCACGTCGGCGACGGTGTGCCGCTCGTGCGTGAGGTCGCGGCCGAGGACGAGGGCGACCTCGGCCTCGGCCCGGGGCTGGAGCACCGCTCCCCAGGGGATCTCGGCACCGTCCGGGACGGCCGTGTCGTCGAACAGGGCACCGAAGTCGGGTGTGTCGACGCCGAGTTGTGCCTGCACCGCCGGCGAGGTCAGCCCGATCTTCCAGCCGGTGACCCGGCGCCCTGCGGCGATCAGCCGGTCGTGCAGGAGGCTCTGGACGGCGTAGGCGGCGTCCAGGTCCCCGGGCGGCAGCAGGTCGCGGACCGGGGCGCACGGCACGCCTGTCCGGCGCGCGGTGTCGAGCCGCTCGGCGGCCAGGGCCACGGTCCGGTCGACCTGGCTCGTGACGATCCCGCTCACAGCTTCACGCACACATTCATCGGTTCGGAGAAGAAGTCGAGGGAGTGGTCGCCGCCCTCGCGGCCGATGCCGGACGCCTTGACGCCGCCGAAGGGGGTGCGAAGGTCCCGCAGGTTCCAGGTGTTGACCCAGGCGATGCCGACGTCGAGGGCCGGGGCGACCCGGTGCGCCCGGCTCACGTCGCCCGTCCAGACCGTGGCGGCGAGCCCGTACGGTCCGGCGTTGGCGAGCGCCAGGGCCTCCTCCTCGGTGTCGAAGGGTGCCAGGTGGACGACGGGCCCGAAGATCTCCTCCCGTACCGCCGGGTGGTCCTCGGGCAGTCCGGTCAGCACGGTCGGTTCCACCCAGAACCCACCGTCCCGCTCGTCGCCGAACGACGGCACCCCGCCACCCGCGAGGACCCGGCCGTCGGCCGCCGCCTCGCCGAGGTAGCCGAGCACCTTGTCCCGGTGGGCGGCGGAGACCATCGGGCCGTATCCGGTCAGCTCGCGCGCCCCGGCCGCCAGGGCCTCGGCGAACCTGTCGAACACCGGCCGTTCCACGTACACCCGCTCGGTGCACAGGCAGACCTGCCCGCTGTGGGTGAACGCCGAGCGGAGGGTGCCCTCGACGGCCCGCTCCAGATCGGCGTCGGCGAAGACGAGGCCGGCGTTCTTGCCGCCCAGTTCGAAGGAGACCGGGGCCAGCCGCCCGGCGGCGGCCCGCATGATCGTCGAACCGGTGCGCGACTCCCCGGTGAACGCGACGGCGTCCACGCCCGGGTGCTCGGTCAGCCACTGTCCGGCGGCGTCCCCGCCACCTCCGTGCACGAGGTTGAAGACGCCCGGCGGAAGCTCCGCCCCGGCCATCACCTCCGCGAGGAGGCAGGCCGTGCCCGGGGTGAGCTCGGAGGGCTTGGCCACCACGGTGTTGCCCGTCGCGAGCGCCGGGGCCACCTTCCAGGTGAGCAGGAGCAGCGGCAGGTTCCACGGCGAGATCACCGCGACCACGCCGAGCGGCTTGTGCACCGTGTAGTTCAGGGCGCCGCGGCCGTCCGGGGTGGGTGTGCTCCAGGACCGCTCGGAACGGCCGACGAGGAGGTCCGCGTACGAGCGGAAGTTGGCGACGGCGCGGGGGATGTCGACCGTCGAGGCCAGCTCCCGGGGCTTGCCCGTGTCGGCGCACTCGGCGTCGACGAACTCCTCGAACCGCGCCTCGATGCCGTCGGCGATCCGGTGCAGCAGCCGGGCGCGATCGGCCGGGCTCCAGGAGGTCCAGGGTCCGCGCAGGGCGGCCCGCGCCGCGTCCACCGCGCGGTCGACCAGCGCACGGGGGGCCTCGGGGGCCTCGCCCACGGCGATGCCCCGGACCGGGTCGACGAGCGGGAACGGCGTGCCCGAGGTGTCGAACCCGCCCCCTACGTAATGCCGCACAGGTGAGCGCACCTTGCAGACCTCCGTTGCGTTGCCGGGCCGGGGTCCTCGGATCAGGCGTCCCGGCGTGTGCCGGTATCATGCGCCCATCGATCTATGCCGAACCAATGCCAAAAACCACGACTCATATACCGAGTTGGGTATGTGCACTGTCGCAGTCGCGAGGAGCCCCCGCCGATGGACCTTCTGGACGGCCGGCTGAAGTTCCGTCACCTGACGCTGCTCGTCGCGATCGTCGACCACGGCGGCGTGGCGAGGGCCGCCGAGAGCCTCCACCTGACCCAGCCCGCCGCCACGCGCACCCTGCGCGAGCTGGAGGGCATCGCCGACCTGCCGCTCTTCGTCCGCGTCCCGCGCGGCATGCGGCCCACGCTCTACGGCCGGGCCCTCACGGAGCACGCCCGTGCCGTCCTCGCCGAGATGCGGCGCGCCGCCGAACACCTCACCGGGCTCCGCCAGGGGCGGGAGGGCACGGTCACCGTCGGCACGCTGCTCGCCGGCACCAACGTCCTGCTGCCCCGGGCCGTCGCCCGGCTGAAACGGGAACGGCCCGGGCTCACGGTCGTCGTCCGCGAGGGCACCCCGGACGTCCTGCACCCGGCGCTCCTCGCGGGCGAACTCGACGTCATCGTCGGCCGGGTGGGCCCCGCCCCGAAGGAAGGCGACGTGTTCCGCCAGCACCGCCTCTACCGCGAGCGCATCCGGCTCGCCGTCCGCTCCGGCCATCCCCTGCTCGACGCACCAGGTGCCGCCCTCACGGACACCCTCGACCATCCGTGGATCCTGCCCGTCGAGCAGACCGCGCTGCGCCAGGAGCTCGGCGCGCTCTTCGCCGACCGGGGGCTCGCGCTCCCCGCCGACCGGGTCGAGTGCACGTCCATCCTCACCATGCGGGCCCTGCTCCTCCAGACCGACATGGTCGCCCTCCTCCCCGAACTGGTCCTCCGCGAGGACGAACAGCTCGCCGCGCTTCCCGTCGAGCTCCCTTCGGTGGGGCGCACCGTGGGCACCACCGAGGTCGCCCACCGCACCCGCAGCCCGGCCCTCCAGGCGCTGCTCCACCACCTCGACGAGGAGGCGGCCGTCCTGCGCGATTCCCTCGGCGGGCTGCGGACGGAGAACTGACCGGTCAGGCCCCGTCGGCCGCGCGGCGGCCCCAGCCCGTACCCGCGAGGACGAGGACCGCGCCGACCAGACCGAGGACGCCGGGGCGGTCGCCCGCGAGGGCGATGCCGACGGCGGCGGCCCAGAGCGGCTCCGTACCGAGGAGGAGGCTGACCCGGGACGGGGAGCTGCGGCGGACGGCCCACATCTGCACGAAGAAGGCGAAGAGCGTGCAGAAGACGGAGAGGAAGAGCAGGCCGGCCCACTCGCGGGGGCCGAAGTCGAGCGCGACGGCCCAGGGCGAGGCGCCGCTGCCGGGGAAGGCGGCGATGACGGCGAACACGGCGACGGCCGAGCCGAGCTGGACGGTGGTGAGGGAGAGCGAGTCGGCGGAGGCGACCGCCTTGATCCGGGACATGGCCAGGACGTGGACGGTACGGGCGAGGGCGGCGAGCAGCATCAGCAGGTCGCCGAGGGACGGGGTCGTGAAGCCGCCGCCCTGGGTGAGGAGGACGACGCCCGCGACGGAGAGCCCGGCGGCGGCGAGGAAGGCGCGGGGCGGTCGGACGCGGGTGACGGCGGCCTCGGCGAGCGGGGTGAAGATCATGGTGAGGCTGATGATCAGGCCCGCGTTGGTGGCGGAGGTGTGGACGACGCCGTACGTCTCCAGGAGGAAGATCCCGCTGAGGACGAGCCCGAGCGTGGCGGCCCCGCGCCACTGCGCCGCGCTCAGCGCGCGGAGCCTGCTCCATCCCGCGACGACGAGGACGGGCAGCACGACGGCGAACCGCAGGACGAGGACCGCGATGACGGTGTGGGTGGTGGTGATGCCCTTGGCCGCGAGGTAGCTGGCGCCCCAGACGGCGGCGACGAGCAGCACGGGCAGGTCGGTCAGCCAGGCGCGGCGCGGGGCGCCGAGGGGCAGGGGGGCGGCAATGGCCGGTGAGGCAGACACGGGGCCGTCTCCAACTCTCGTCATGGGGTGGAGACTTCGACGGCTCGCACGCGGAGTGATCACGGTAGCGGGTCGGACCCGTGGTGGCTACAACAAAAAAAGGGGGGGACGCGAGGGCGCACCGGTGCTGTCGGGTTCCGGTGCGCCCTCGCGGGCCGGGCGGGGTGTCGTGCCCGCCCAGGTCGTGGGGGTCGGTGGCTCAGCCGCCGAGCTCCTGGTGGCGGGCGGTCAGCCGCGCCGTACCGGCCTCCGTGAGGGAACCGAAGAGGCGGAGGCGGGAGATGCCGCCGTCGGGGTAGATGTCGATCCGGATCCGGGAGCCGACCGCCGGGGCGTCGAGGACGAACCGGTGGTTGGTGTCGGGCTGGAGGCGGGTGCGGGGCAGGATCTCGGTCCAGTCCTCGGAGCCCTCGGCCGCGATCGACAGCGCGGCCCAGCCGGCGCTGTTGCCCTTGAGGTAGGCGGTGTCGATCTCGACGGCGCGGATCTCGGACTCGGCGACGAGCGCGTACCGGATCCAGTCGTTGCCCTTGTCGCGGCGGCGGCGGGTCTCCCAGCCGTCGTCCATCTTGCGGGAGCGGCCCGGCTGGATGGTGTTGGTGGCCGGGGAGTAGAAGCGGTCCGAGGCGTCCTCGACCTGGCCGCCGTTCTCCAGGGCGGCCAGGTCGAAGGTGCCGAGGACGCCGAGCCAGCGCGGGTCGGGGGCGACCTCGCCGTACACGCGGAGGCGGGCGATGCCGCCGTCCGGGTGCTGGTTGACGCGCAGGTGCGTGAAGCGCTGCTCGACGTCGACGGCGAAGCCGTTGGCGGCGTGGCCGCCGACGGCGGTGCGCGGGACGAGGGTCGTCCACTTCACGTCGTCGGCGAGGAGCTCCTCGGGCGAGGGCGAACCGGCGACGGAGGTGGCCTCGACGGAGACGGCCTGCGGGTAGTTGCCGCGGAAGTGGGCGGTGTCGACGACGATGCCGCGGACGACGCCGGGGGCGCCGAGCCGGACGAGCGCCCAGTCGTGGTCGTCCTCGGTGGGGTGCGGCTGCCGGGCCGACACGCCGCGGCGGCGACGGGTCTCCCAGCCGTCCATGATCTTGCCCTTGTGGCCGAAGTGCTCGGGGTCGAACTCGGCGGCCTCGGGCTTGAGGAGGTTCTCGCGCTCGGCGAAGAACTCGTCGTTGGCGGCGATCACGCCCGCGCCGAGGCGGCGGTCGGCGAGGTCGGCGTACTGGGTGAAGGGGAAGTCGGCCGTCCGGTAGTCGGCGTACGGGTCGCCGCCGCCGTAGGGGCTGGCGTCACCGGTGAAGCTGGGGAGGGACGACACGTCAGTTGGTCCTTTCGAGGAGGCGGCCGGAGGGCTCGGCGAGGGTGCCGCGGTCGGCGATCCGCTCCCCGCGCAGCCAGGTGGAGGTGACGACGCCGCTGAGGGTCCGGCCCGCATAGGCGGTGATCCGGTTGCGATGCTGGAGCTCGGCCGGGTCGACGGTGAAGGTGGCGTCGGGGTCGACGACGGCGAAGTCGGCGTCGCGGCCGGCCTCGATCGCGCCCTTGCGGGTCAGTCCGGCGAGGCGGGCGGGGCCCTCGGACATCCAGCGGACGACGTCCGTCAGGTCGAAGCCGCGGCGGCGCGCCTCGGTCCAGATGGCCGGCAGACCGAGCTGGAGGGAGGAGATGCCGCCCCAGGCGGAGGCGAAGTCGGGGGTCTTGAGGTCGGCCGTGGACGGCGAGTGGTCGGAGACGATGCAGTCGATCGTCCCGTCCGCGAGGCCCTGCCACAGCGCGTCCTGGTTGACGGCCTCGCGGATCGGCGGGCAGCACTTGAACTCGGTGGCGCCGTCCGGGATCTCCTCGGCCGTGAGGGTGAGGAAGTGCGGGCAGGACTCGACGGTGACCTTGACGCCCTCGGCCTTGGCGGCGGCGAGGAGCGGCAGCGCGTCGGAGGAGGAGAGGTGCAGGACGTGGACGCGGGCGTCGAGGCGGCGGGCCTGGGCGATCAGGTTCTCGATCGCGGTGTTCTCGGCGTCCCGGGGGCGGGAGGCGAGGAAGTCGGCGTACGCGCCGCCGGACCGCTGGGGCGCGGCGTCGAGGTGGTGGGGGTCCTCGGCGTGGACGATCATCAGGCCGTCGAAGCCGGAGATCTCGGCGAGCGAGGTCGCCAGCTGCTCCTGGTCGAGGGAGGGGAACTCGTCGACGCCGGAGGGCGAGAGGAAGCACTTGAAGCCGTAGACGCCGGCGTCGTGGAGGGGCCGCAGGTCCTTGACGTTGTCGGGGAGCGCGCCGCCCCAGAAGCCGACGTCGACGTGGGCCTTGGCGCGGGCGACGTCCTGCTTGACGCGCAGGTTCCCGACGGTGGTGGTCGGGGGCAGCGAGTTGAGCGGCATGTCGAGGAGGGTGGTGATGCCCCCGGCGGCCGCGGCGCGGGTGGCGGTCCAGAAGCCCTCCCACTCGGTGCGGCCGGGGTCGTTCACGTGGACGTGGGTGTCGACGAGGCCGGGGAGGACCACGTCGTCGCCGACGTCCTCCAGGCGGGCGCCGGCGGGTACCTCGGCGTCGTACGGCAGGACGGCCGCGATCGTCTCGCCGGAGACGGCGATCGACGCCGGGCGCGTCCCCTCGGGGGTGATGACGCGAGTCGAGCGCAGGACCAGGTTGACGTCCACCCGTACCCCTTCTTCAAGTACTCCAGCAGGAACTTCAACGAACTGTTGAAGGAGTCTTACGTCGAGGAGAGATGCCGTCAAGAGGTGACTTCCCCCCGCCGGGCACACCGAGACCCGCTCTTGGGTCATTCCACAAGACGAAAGTGGAATTCCGTAGAGTAGAATGTAGCTCTCCACAGGGGGGTCGGCGGGAGAACGGCCCGGTAGGCTGCTGCCTTGCCCGCCTGCCTCGAAAGGACCGAGACGTGCCGACGTCCAGCGCTAGGACCACCGACGCCGCCAAGCCCGCCGCCGCGAGCGGTGGCGTCCAGTCCCTGGAGCGCGCCTTCGACCTCCTGGAGCGGATGGCCGACGCCGGAGGCGAGGTCGGCCTGAGCGAGCTCTCCGCCAGCAGCGGACTGCCCCTCCCGACCATCCACCGCCTCATGCGCACCCTCGTGGCCTGCGGCTACGTGCGCCAGCAGCCCAACCGCCGGTACGCGCTCGGCCCCCGCCTCATCCGGCTCGGCGAGTCCTCCGCCCGCCTCCTCGGCACCTGGGCCCGCCCCTACCTGGCGCGGCTCGTCGAGGAGACCGGCGAGACGGCGAACATGGCGCTCCTCGACGGCGACGAGATCGTGTACGTCGCCCAGGTGCCGTCCAAGCACTCGATGCGCATGTTCACCGAGGTCGGCCGCCGCGTCCTGCCCCACTCCACCGGCGTCGGCAAGGCGCTCCTCGCGCACACCCCCGCCGAGGACGTGCGCGCGCTCCTCGCCCGTACGGGCATGCCCGCCGCCACAGAGAAGACGATCACCACCCCCGAGGGCTTCCTCGACGCGCTCGCGGTCGTCCGCGACGCGGGATACGCGGTCGACGACAACGAGCAGGAGATAGGGGTCCGCTGCCTCGCGGTCTCCGTCCCCGACTCCCCCACCGCCGCCGCCATCTCCATCTCGGGCCCGGCCGGCCGGGTCACCGAGGCGGCCACCGAGAAGATCGTGCCGATCCTCCAGGAAGTGGCCCGCGAGCTGTCCGCCGCACTGGCGAACACCTCGGGCAACGGCCAGGGCTGACGCCCCGGCAGCCCGCCCCCGCTCCTCTTCCTCAGGGCCTGGTGACACCGCGCGGTGTCACCAGGCCCGACTCGTACGCGAGGACGACCAGCTGCGCCCGGTCACGGGCCCGCAGCTTCGTCATCGCCCGGTTGACGTGGGTCTTCGCGGTCATCGGGGTGATCACCATGCGCGCGGCGATCTCGTCGTTCGACAGCCCCCGCGCCACCAGGACCACCGCCTCGCGCTCACGGTTCGTCAGCTCCTCCAGCCCACCGGCGGTCTCACCCGAATCGAACGGCTCCGCGACGAACCGGTCGATCAGCCTGCGCGTGACCGACGGGGCGAGCAGCGCCTCACCCCGGGCCGCCACGCGCACCGCGTGCAGGAAGTCCTCCGGGAGGACGTCCTTCACGAGGAACCCCGCGGCCCCCGCGCGCAGCGCGTGGAACACGTACTCGTCCATGCCGTAGTTGGTCAGGATGACCACGTGCACCCCGGCGAGCGCCGGATCGGCGGCGATGCGCCGGGTCGTCTCGACACCGTCCATCACCGGCATGCGGATGTCGACGAGCGCGATGTCGGGCAGGTGCCGCGCCGCCAGTTCGAGCCCCTGCCGCCCGTCCCCCGCCTCGCCGACCACCTCGATGTCCTCCTCCAGGTCGAGGAGCGCGCGGAACCCGCTGCGGACGAGCGGCTGGTCGTCGACCAGCAGGACCCGGATCACGAGGCCCGCTCCAGGGGCAGCCGCGCCAGGACGGAGAAGCCGCCCTCGGCGCGCGGCCGCGCGCTCAGCCGCCCGCCGAGCGCGGTCACCCGCTCCCCCATCCCGAGCAGGCCCGTCCCCGGCGTCGGCGCGGTGCCCGGCGCCGCCTTCCCGTCGTCGTCGACCCGTACGGTCAGGGCGTCGGCGCGGCAGTCGATCCGTACCGAAGCGGTGGCCGCCTCCGCGTGGCGCGCGATGTTGGTCAGCGACTCCTGCACGATCCGGTAGACCGTCCTGTCCACCGCGACCGGTACGCCGTCCCTGCGGCCCTCGATGGTCAGGGTGGCGTCGAGACCGGTCAGCCGGGCCCGTTCCACGAGCCCCCGCACGTCGTCGAGTCCGCGCGGCGGGGCCGTGTCGTCGTCGCGGAGCGCCTCCAGGGTCGCCCGCAGCTCCCGGGTCGCCTCCCTGCCCGCCTCCTGGATGGCGAGCAGGGCCTCCGGGACCTCCTCGCCGCGCCGGCGGGCCACGTGGACGGCGACCTCCGACTGGATCTTGATGATCGAGATCTGGTGGGTGAGCGAGTCGTGCAGCTCGCGCGCGATCCGCAGCCGCTCCTCGTCGGCCCGGCGCCGTGCGGTCTCCTCGCGGGTGCGCTCGGCCTCGTCCGCCCGCCGCTCGGCCTGCCGCAGCGCCTCCCCCGCGGCGGCCGCGGCGACCAGCCAGGCGATCTCGAGGGCGCCCCGCGCACGGGCGAGGGCCTCGCCCGTGTCGTGCGTGCCGGAGACCAGGGCCGCGACGGGCAGCGCGGCGAGTACGGCGACGCTGACCGCGACCGTGACGGCACGGCGGCCGGCCCGTACCGCCGCGTACACGGCGAAGAGGTAGGCGACGGCGGGGACGTCGAAGCCGGTCGCCTGGTAGCCCACCGCGCAGAGGCCGGTGACGGCCAGGACCGTGACCGGGGCGCGGCGGCGGGCCGCCAGGGCGAGACCGCCGACGGCGAGGAGCGCGTAACCGAGCGGGGCCGGCCGGGCGGTGGGGTGCTCTCCGGAGACGCCGGTGAGCAGCAGCGTCGCCGCGACGCCGACGGCGATCGCCGCGTCGACGGCGGCGGGCGGGAGCCCGAACCGCGCCCTGCCCCGTGCCCCGTCCCGTGCTCTGTCCATGCGCGCACCCTAGGCGCTGTCCGCCGTCGGCGGATCCCGCTCGCGGAGGAGCCCCCGACTACCGCGGGCGCGGTAGTCGGGGGCTCCGCTGCCGCGCCCGTGGCAGGGGGAAATGACCGCGTCCGCCGGACGACGGGCGGCGGTCCGTACGGAGATCCTCGGAACGTCCCGTCGTCCCGAGGAGAAGGAGCACCTCATGTCCGTCCGCACCGCGCTCGCCGTGACCGGCACCGCCGCCACCGTCCTGGTCGGCGCCCTCGTGCTCGCCGTACCGGCTGCCGCCGACCCCGCCGTCCCTCCCGTCGCCGCGAACGTCTACACCTTCGGCGTCGGCCGGGTGACCTCCGCCGTGGCCGGCGTCATCGGCCTCCTCGGCGCGGTCAACGGCGGCCTCGTCCTCGCCGGCCGCGCCGGCGGGGGCCACGTCGGCGCCTGGGTCCGGCGGAACGGCGCCGTCACGGCGCTGGTCGCCGGGCTCGTCGCCCTGGTCGGCGGCGCGGTGGTCGCGGCCACCGCCGAGGGCGCCGTCGGCACGGGAAACGGGCTCGGCGGCGCGTACGTCGCCATGGCCGTCGGCGCGGTCGCGGTGGCCCTGGGCGCCCTCGGTCAGGCCCGGTCCCGGTCCCGGTCGCGGGCCTGACGCCGAAACGGGCCCGGGAGGGGGCTCAGGCCCCGACCGACTCCTTCAGACGCCCGTCCGTCACCGTCACCATGCGGTCCGTGCGCGCCAGGTGCGTGCGGTCGTGGGTGACGAGGACGGTCGCCGTGCCGCGCTCCGCCGTCAGGCCGGCGAGCAGCTCCATGACGGCCGCGCCCCGCTCGTGGTCGAGGGCGCTCGTCGGCTCGTCGACGAGGAGGACGGACGGCTCGTTCATCAGCGCCCGCGCGATGTTGACCCGCTGCCGCTGACCGCCCGACAGCTGGTGCGGCCTGCGGTGCGCCCGGTCGGCGAGGCCGACCGCGTCGAGGAGTTCCAGGGCCCGTGCCCGTACCGTCTTCGGCGCGCGCCCGGACAGGTGCGCCATCACCTGGAGCTGCTCCGCCGCGCTGAGCGAGGGCAGCAGATTGGGCTGCTGGAAGACGATCCCGATGTGCTCGCGCCGCAGTTCGGCGCGTGCCGCGGCGGACAGCGGACCCGTCTCCGTACCGGCGACGACGACCCGGCCCTCGTCCGGGGTGACCAGGGTCGCGGCCACCGCGAGGAGGCTGGACTTGCCGGAGCCGGACGGGCCGACGACGGCCGTGAGCGTACCGGCGGGGACGGTGAGGGAGACGGAGTCGAGGGCGGTGAGCCGGCTGTCTCCGTCCGGGTAGGTCAGGGTGACGGCGTCGAGGACGAGGCTCATCGGGCGCTCCCGAGGGCGGTGAGGGGGTCGACGGCGGTGATGCGCCGGATGGACAGGGCCGCGCCGAGGACGCCGAGGACGATGATCACGGCGGCGGGCCCGAGGACGGTGAGCGGCTCCAGGACGAAGGGCACGTTCCCGCCGCTGACCAGGGCGCCGATGCCGACCGCGAGGCCCGTGCCGAGCAGGGTGCCGGCGGTGAGCATGAGGACGGCCTGTCCGAGCGCGTCCTTGAGGAGGTACGGGGTCGAGGCCCCGAGCGCCTTGAGGACGGCGACGTCGCCGCTGCGCTGGATGGTCCAGACGGTGAAGAAGGCCCCTATGACGAGCGCGGAGATCGCGAAGAGGAAGCCGCGCATGAGCTGGAGCGAGCCGTTCTCGGCCTGGTAGGACCCTATGGCGGTGAGGGCGCCGTCGACGGTCCGCGCCTCGGTCCCGGCGGCCTTGTCGCCCGCCGCCCAGTCGACGTCGGCGCCCTTCCCACCGCTGAGGGCGATGACGGTGGCCTGCTCCTCGGGGCCGGTGCCGTTGTGGCCGAGCGCCTGCCAGTCGTCGAGGGAGGTCCAGACGACGGGCGTGTGGCTGTACGAGGCGTCGCCGGAGACCGCTGCGACGGTGGCGTCCAGGGGGCCGAGCTTCAGCGCGTCGCCGACGCCGACGCCGAGCTCCTCGGCGGCCGACTCGGAGAGGACGGCCCTGCCGGGGCCGACGGGTGCGGGCGCGAGCCCGGCGTCCGGCTCGGAGCCGAAGGCGGAGACGGCGGCGGTCCGGTCACCGGCGGCGGCGTTGAGGGTGCGGATGCCGAGCGGCGCGGCCTCCGCGACGCCTGGCCGTTCCTCCCACGCGGTCCACTGCTCCTCCGTCACCGTCGAGTTGGTGAAGGAGACCGACTGCCCGGCCGGCGGCGCCGCGAAGGCGAGCCGGTCGGCGGGCAGGCCGGTGATCGCGGAGATGTTCTCTCGCGCGAGCCCGGCGGTAAGCCCGGACAGCAACCCCACGAGCAGGGTGATCAGCACGATCACGGTGCCCATGAGGGCGAAACGCCCCTTGGCGAATCTCAGGTCTCTCCATGCCACGAACATGCTGACCAGAGTGGTCGGAGGGGGCCGGTCCTGGCATCGCGCCACGGATGGCTCCGTAATCAAACTTTCGGTTGAGTCCGTTTTGTCCGAAGCGGTGCCGGGTGCTGTCTACGCTGGTAGGGATATGGATCCGCTCTCCTCCCACGCCGCCGCCGGACGCGCGCCGGGCCCCGCCTCCGGACGCGCCCCGGCACCCGCCTCCGGGCGCGCCCTCACCCCCGCCCCGCGGGCCGTGCGCCTCTGCCTCCACCTGCTCATGGCCGGTCTCCTCGCGCTCGCCGCCGTCCGGGCCCACTCGGCCGCGGGCACGGTCGCGGCGGCGCTCGTGGGTGCGGTCTACGCGGCCGGGTCGTTCGTGCCCTCGGTGGAGCGCTCGCTGCGCGGCTCCGCCGTGTGGCTCGTCGCGCTCGCCGTCTCCTGGCTGGGGCTGCTCTGGCTGACGCCGGAGGGGCTGTGGGTGGCGTTCCCGCTGTACTTCCTCCAGCTGCACCTGCTGCCCGTGCGCTGGTCGCTCCCGGCCGTCGCCCTGACGGCGGGCGCGGCGATCCTCTCGTACGTGGGTCACGGCGCCCCGCTCAACCCGGGGGTCTTCATCGGTCCCCTGCTCGGCGCGGCCGTGGCCGTGGCGACCGCCCTCGGCTACCAGGCCCTGTACCGGGAGAGCGAGCGGCGACGGCGGCTCATCGAGGAGCTGATCGAGACCCGGGCGGAGCTCGCGGCGGCCGAGCGGCACGCGGGCACGCTCGCGGAGCGCGAGCGGCTCGCCCGGGAGATCCACGACACGCTCGCGCAGGGCCTCTCCTCCATCCAGCTGCTGCTGCGCGCCGCCGAGCGCGCGCTTCCGCCGGACTCCCCCGCGGCCGGGCACATCGACCGGGCCCGGCGGGCGGCGCAGGACAACCTGGCGGAGGCCCGGCGCTTCGTCCGGGCGCTGACGCCACCGGATCTGGACCACGGTTCGCTGGCGGGGGCGCTGGAGCGGCTGTGCGAGCCGGTCGCGGCGGGCGGCGGACCGCGGGTCCGCTTCTCGGTGAGCGGGACGCCGGTCGAGCTGCCCACCCCGTACGAGGTGGCGCTGCTGCGGATCGCGCAGTCGGCGCTCGCGAACACCGTGCGGCACGCCTCGGCCTCACGCGCCGAGATCACGCTGTCGTTCATGGGCGCCTCGGTGACCCTTGACGTCGTCGACGACGGAAAGGGCTTCGACCCCCTCTCCGTGACCCCGCTCTCCGTGCGTCCCCTCCCCGCGCGTCCCGCGTCCGACGGCGGGTTCGGCCTCCCGGCGATGCGCTCGCGGGCGGAGTCGCTGGGCGGCACGTTCACGGTCGAGTCGGCGCCCGGCCAGGGGACGGCGGTCGCCGTCTCCCTCCCCCTCCCGGCAGGAGACTCCGCATGACGATCCGCCTCCTCCTCGCCGACGACCACCCGGTGGTACGGGCCGGCCTGCGCGCGGTCCTCGACACGGAGCCGGACTTCGCCGTGGTCGCGGAGGCCGCCACGGCGGAGCGCGCGGTCGAGCTCGCCGTCGAGCTCGCCGCCGCCGGGAGCGTGGACGTGGTCCTGATGGACCTCCAGTTCGGCGCCGGGATGCACGGCTCGGAGGCGACGGCGGCGATCACGGCGGTGCCCGGCGGCCCGAAGGTGCTGGTCCTGACCACGTACGACACGGACGCGGACATCCTGGCCGCGGTGGAGGCGGGCGCCTCCGGCTACCTCCTGAAGGACGCGCCGCCGGAGGAGCTCGCGGCGGCGGTACGGACGGCGGCGGCCGGCCAGTCGGCGCTCGCCCCGGCGGTGGCGCACCGGCTGATGGACCGGATGCGGACCCCGGCGGAGGCGCTGACCAAGCGGGAGCTGGAGGTGCTCCAGCTGGTCGGGGAGGGACTGTCGAACCAGCAGATCAGCAAGGCGCTGTTCCTGAGCCAGGCGACGGTGAAGTCCCACCTCGTCCACATCTTCGCGAAGCTGGGTGTCGACTCGCGCACGGCGGCGGTGGCGGCGGCGACGGCCCGCAGGCTGATCAGACGGTGAGGCCGTCGGACCGGCCGTCGGACCTGGCGTCGGTCCTGGCGTCGGCCCTGCCGTCCGCGGAGAGGGCGGCTTGCGCGGCCATCAGGTCCTGGAAGGATCGCATGCACGGCAGGCAGTGCCGGTCCGTCCGCGTCCCGTCCGCGCCGCGGTCGACGGCCTGACCGCAGAGGCTGTTGCCCGCCTGCTTGGCGATCACGTGCCAGACCAGGAGTCCGCTGGAGTCGTCGGGAGCGATGTGCATCTCGTACACGGCGGTCGCCCTTCTCGGGAGTCGGGGTTCCCAGCCAACTCGTGCCGGGCCGCACCGGCACGGCGGCCCGGTCAAGTGGGTGAAACGGGAACCCCGCTCCCGAGCGGGGGGCTCGGGAGCGGGGACCGGCTCGGGAGCGGGGACCGACTCGGGAGCGGGGACCGACTCACGGACCGCCGGCTAGTGGCCCACGGCCTCCTCGCCCCGGTCGACGCACAGCGCCCAGATGACGAACCCGGACATCACGATCATGATGACGGACCACCACGGGTAGTACGGCAGCGACAGGAAGTTGGCGATGATCACGAGCGCGGCGATGGCGATGCCGCTGTACCTCGCCCAGGAGGACGCCGTGAAGAGTCCGAAGCTCACCAGCAGGGCGAGGATGCCCACGATCAGATGGATCCAGCCCCAGCTGGTGAGGTCGAACTTGAAGATGTAGTTGGGCGTGGTGACGAAGACCTCGTCCTCGGCGATGCCCATGATCCCGCGGAAGACGCCGAACAGTCCCGCGAGGGAGAGCATGACGGCGGCGAAGATCCGCAGGCCTCCGGCCCAGGCGAGTTTCGTCGACGAGGCGTGGGAGGTGTGCGTGGCGTTCATGTCGGTCTCTCCTTCTCCCCGGCCCGTCTCAGCGAGGGGCCGTGGTGGTACCGGCGGACGAGGCCGGCCGGTCGTCGTTCAGGACGAGGGCCTTGGCCCGCTGGAACTCCTCCTCGCTGATCTCGCCGCGCGTGCGGAGCTCGGCGAGCCGCTGCAGCTCCGCGGCCGGGCCGGGCTTGCCACCGCCGGCGGTCTCGCGGACGTAGTCGTCGAAGGCCTGCTGCTTCTGACGGGCGTGGTCGACCTCGCGGCGTCCCATGCTCTTGCCGCGCGCGATCACGTAGACGAACACGCCGAGGAACGGCAGCAGGATGACGAAGATCATCCAGCCGGCCTTGCCCCAGCCGCTCAGGGTGTCGTCACGGAAGATGTCCCCGATGATCCGGAACAGCAGGATGAACCACAGGACCCACAGGAAGAACCACAGCATGGTCCAGAACATGCTCATCAGCGGATAGTCGTAGGCGAGATACATCTGCGTTTCCATGTGTCCGCTCCGTTTCCCGTTCCTTCTCCCGCCGGGCTTCCGCCGGGGTCCGTCTCGGTCATTGCGGCAGCCGCCGCATTTCCACGACGTGCAGTCCGAGGGACTGGAGACGGGCCAGGAGTCCGTAGAGGTGCGCCTCGTCGACGAGGGGGCCGTACAGCACCGTCTGACCGGACATCATCACGTGCTCCAGCTCGGGGAAGGATCCGATCAGCGTCTCCGACATGAGTCCGTCGACCCGGATCTCGTACTGCATGGTCTGCCCCTCCGGTTGGTGGGGGTGGCTGTCGCGGGGCCGGTCGGGGCCCTGCTGCGATGGTCCGTCGTCCCGCCCCCCGTCCGCCTCACCCTCCACGGGTGACTCAGCGCTCCTCGGTGCCGGTGCCGGTGCCCGTGTCCCGGCGGCGGGCCGCATCCGGACCAGCTGCCCCGCCCGCACCAGCTGCCCCGCCCGTACCAGAGGCCCCGCCCGCACCAACGGCCCCAGCCGTGCCGCCGACCCCTCCCGGGCCCGGGAGTCCCCGGGTCACCAGGAGGCTCGCCAGGGTGATGCCACCGGTCGCGAGCACGGCCACCTTGAGGCCGTCCAGCTGGGCCGAGGCGTACGAGTCGGTGACCGCGTCCACCTCCCTGGGCGGCAGCCCCGCGTCCTCCGCCGCGGCACGGACCTGGTCGGTGGGGACGAAGCTGATCCCGGACTCCAGGGCGATGCTCGTCTGCCGGCGCGCCTCGTCCGAGAGCCTCGGGTCGTCCGCGACCTGGGTGGTGAAGGCCTGGGCCAGGGCCCCGATCAGCAGGGATCCGATGAGGGCCGTGCCGAGCGCGGACCCCAGGTTCTGGGCGGTGAACTGCAGGCCACCGACCTCGCTGCGCTCCCGCTCCCCGACGCTCGACTGGACGACGTTGCCGAGCTGCGAGGCGAGCAGCCCCATGCCCAGGCCCAGGAGCGCCATGGCCCCGAAGAACTGGGCGTCGTCGATGACGGGGTCGATGGTGGCGAGGAGCCAGGCGATGGCGGCGAGGAGCAGCACCAGGGCCGTCCGCACGATACGGCGGGGTCCCAGCGTGCGTCCGAGCTTCGCCGCGCCCAGGGAGGCCACGAGCATGGTGACGGAGACCGGCAGCAGCCGCAGTCCCGTCTCGAAGGCGTCGAGCCCCTGCACCACCTGCAGGTAGAGCGGGATGGTGAAGAACAGTCCCAGCAGGATGAGGTTCTGGCTGAGCAGGGTCATCAGCCCCGAGCGCAGCGGCGGCTTGTGGAACAGCGCCAGATGGACCAGGGGGTCGGCGCCGGAGGCCTCCCGCCGCTCCTCCCAGATCCGGAAGAGGTACAGGACGACCACGCCGGCCGCGACCACGAACAGCGTGGGGGCGAAGCCGAGGACGGTGAAGGGCGGGTTGCGCGGTTCCACCCAGCCCCAGCTGCTGCTCTGCAGCACGCCGAGCACGCCGAGACCGAGACCGGCCGCCGACAGCACGGCGCCGACGACGTCCAGTCCGGGACGGCGGCTCGGCCGGGGCGTGTCCGGGATCGCCCGCCGCAGGAGCAGCACGGCCAGGACGACCACGACCTCGCCCGCAAAGACGAGGCGCCAGGTGAGGTACGTCGTCACCCAGCCGCCGAGCAGCGGCCCGACCGCGATGCCGGCACCGGCCAGGCCTCCGACGACGCCGTACGCGACGGAACGGTCGCGGCCCCGGTAGGACTCGGCGACGAGGGCCGCCATGGACGGCAGCACCAGGGCGGCGCCGAGTCCCTCGATGACCGACCATCCCAGGGCGAGGACCCACAGGTGGGGCGCCACGGCGGTCAGGGCCGATCCGACGCCGTAGACGGTCATGCCGATCAGGAAGACGCGGCGGCGGCCCAGGACGTCCCCGATCCGCCCCCCGATGATCATGAAGGCGGCCATGACCAGGGCGTAGAGGGTGATGACGGCCTGGATGGCGGTGACCTCGGTGTCGAAGTCCTCGACCAGCTGGCTGATGGAGACGTTCATGACGGCGGTGTCCAGCACCATCAGGAACTGGGCCGTCCCCAGCACGATCAGAGCGTGCCACTTCTTCACGGTCGCCACCTCGCCGGGACTGGCCGCCGGTGTCAGCGGCAGCGGAAGGTCGAGCCCACCCTCGCCGCCATCACATCCGAAACGGTCACCGCGCGCCTCACCCGGAACGGGTGAGGGGGCGCCGCGCGACCGGTGCGCCGTCCGCCGCGCCCCGGCCGGTCACAGCAGCCGCAGTTCCCGGGCGCGGCGGACGGCGTCGTTGCGCCGGTGCACCGACAGCTTCCGGTAGGCGCTCTTGAGGTGGGTCTTCACCGTGTTCACGGACACGAACAGGTCGGCGGCTATGTCCTCTGTCGACATCGCCCGGGCGAGCCGCTCCAGGACCTCGAGCTCCCGCCCGCTGAGCTCCTCCACGGGAGCTTCCGGCCCGGTTCCGGGTCTGCCGCGCTCCGTTCCGGCGTGCGCCCCGGACGCGGGGACGAGCCATCCGGCGGCCGGCGCCCGCAGCGCGGGCTCGGCCAGGAAGGGCGCGAGCCACGGTCCGGCGACCCGGAAGGCGCGTCTGAGCTCCTCGCGCCGGCCCTCGGCGAGGGCCTGGGCGACCGTCCTGCGAACGGTGGCGGTGTCCCCCTCCAGTGCCGCCGCCTGTGCCCGTACCAGCGCGGCCGGTACGGACACCGCCGGGCCGACGCCCCCGTGGGCGGCGAGCCCGTCGAGCAGGCGGAGTGCCGTGGCCGGGTCGCCGGCGGCGAGGTGGGCCCGGGCCGCGCCGACGGTGCACTCCGGCAGGTCGCCCCCGACCTGCCGGAGGACTTCGACGGCCGCGTCCGGGCGCCCCTGGGCCAGGTGGGCGTCCGAGGCGGCCAGGGCGGCGCGGCCCTGCGCCCAGGGCGAGGCCTCCGCGGCGGGGACGGGGCGGGCCGTCACCGCCAGCGCCTCCCGCGTACGGCCCCGGGCGAGGAGCACGCCCGACGTCACGGCACGCTTGACGGCGGCCGCCACCGGGTCCGCCGGTGGCCGGTCGGGCATCCCGGCGAGGAGGGCCTCGCTGCGGTCCACCTCGTCCCGGTCGAGGGCGACGGCGGCGAGCACCAGCCGTCCGAGGCCTGAGCCGGACGGCTCGGCGAGGCCGTACCGCTCGGCCTCGGCCGTCATCGCGAACACCTTGCGTTCCGCCGCGCCCGGCCGGCCGTTGAGGTGCTCGACGAGGGCCAGGTGTTCGAGCGCCTCCATCCGCGGCAGGACCGTGGACGCCGTGCGGGGACCGCGGATCACCGTGGTGAGGGCGGCCGCGGCCTCGTCGAGGCGGCCGGCCCAGAGGCGCGAGGAGCCCACGTGGGTCAGCAGGAGGGCGGCGAGTTCCGGGTGTCCGTCCCGGAGGCGGGAGGGCATCTGCGGCATCAGCCGCCGGGCCTCCCGGGTGGCGCGCTCGGCCTGGTGCGCCGAGCCCGACAGCCGTCCGGCGAGCGCTTCGAGCAGGGCGCGGCTCAGCTGGGCCGCCGGAGAGCCGCCGCCGTCCTCCTCCGCCAGCCGCCGGTCCGCCCTGCGCAGGTGCGCCAGGCCGTCGTCGAGATCGGAGCGGGACAGCTCGCACGCTGCGCGGACGAGGTCGAGGGACGGGTCGGGCGTCTCTCCTTCCATCCCGGCGAACCAGTCCGTCGGCTTCCCGGCGCCGAGGCCGGTGAAGAGCTGTCCGATCGCCAGGTCCTCGACCAGGGCCCGGGCCATGTAGGTCCAGTCCTGGGCGGCGGCGCCGTGCGCCAGCATCTCGGGGAGCGTGCCGGAGCGCCGCAGCCAGTGCGCGGCGCGCCGGTGCAGTTCCGGTTCGAGACCGGGGGCGCGGCGGCGCAGGTGGGCGCGGAGGATCTCGCGGAACAACGGGTGGAGCCGGTACCAGCCCTGCCCGAAGTCCTCGACGAAGGCGTTGGCGCTGTGCAGGGCGGCGAGGATCGTCGCGGCGTCGTGCCGCCGGGTCAGCTCGTCCGCGAGGTCGGGGCAGAACCGGTCCAGGACACTGACGCGCAGCAGAAGGTCCTGCGTCTCGGGGGGCTGCCGGTCGAGCACCTCGGCGAGCAGGAAGTCGGCGATCGTGCCCCGGCCCGCCTCGAACTCCTTCAGGTAGCGCTCGGGGTCCGGTGTCGACCGGGCGGCGAGGGCGCTCAGCCGGAGGCCGGCCGCCCACCCCCGGGTGCGCTCCACCAGCCCCCGGGCGACGGGGGCGGTCAGGGACAGCCCGTGCCGTTCGAGGAGGTCGACCGCTTCCTCGGTGGTGAAGGCCAGCTCGGCGTCCCTGATCTCGGTCATCTCGCCGGCGAGGCGGTAGCGGTGGAGCGGGAGGAGCGGCTCGGTGCGGCTGACGAGGACGAGGCGCAGTCCCCGGTGCGCGTGGCGCAGGACGAATTCCAGCTGCCGCCCCACCTCGGGGTCGGTCATCCGCTCGAACTCGTCGATCACGACGGTGACGGGCCGGTCGCGTGCGGCGAGGGCCCAGGCGAGCCGGCTCAGGAGCGTGCGGGGGACGCCGGTCGCGTCGGTGGGGGAGCCGACGGCGGCGGGTGCCGGCGCGCCGGCGGCGCTCAGTGCCTGGAGCAGGTGGGCCCAGAACATCCCCGGGCCCTCGACCGCCGCGTCGAGCGTGAGCCAGGCGACGGGCTGTCCCAGGTTCGCGGCCCAGTCGGCGACGAGCAGGGTCTTGCCGGCCCCCGCGCTGCCGTTGACGACGGTCAGCGGGGTCAGCCGCCCCTGTCCGAGGTGCTCGGCCAGCCGGTCGCGGCGGAGGAAGGTGCCCGGGCGGCTCGGCAGGGCGAACCGTGTGCTCAGGTACGGGTCTCCCAGCGGGTCGGCGCCGCCGGCGACGGGGCCGCCCCGCACCACGTCCTCGCCCGTGTCCTGCACGTCCACCACCACCCTCCGGTCGGACCCGCGGTGGGCGGGCCTGACTCAAGGATGGGATCATTCACCCCGGTTCTGCCATCGCACAGATCCCGGGGAAAACCCCTCCGGGGTATCCCCGAGGGCCCTGTCGAGGGGTGCGGCGGCTACTGCCCCGCCTGCGGGGGGCCGAAGAGTTCGACGGCGCGCCGGACCCCGGCGAGCCCCTCGGCGAGGGCGCTGACGGAGCCCACCGAGCCCGCGACGATCAGCAGCGAGCGGCGCAGCCGACGGATCTCGGGCGGGCCGCCGAGCGCCATGGCGTCGAGCGCGGCGAGTTCGTTCTCGGCGATGTCGCGGTCGGCGAACTCGGCGCGGTGTCCGGCCAGTTCCCGCCGGAGCCGGGACACGGCGGACCGCAGTTCGGCCACCCTGGGGTCCACGCCCTCGCCGGTCACTCGCCTCTGCCCCACGCTTCGCAACACGGTTCTCCCCCTCGCACGCCTCTGTGCGCGGGTCAGTTAACTCCTCCGCCACCCCGGCGCGCCACCCCGCACGACGGGAATTCAGGCGAGCGTGTCATTCCGCTCGGGCCGCCTTCACGGGTCATGGGGTATGCATCCCTCATGACCCCGGATCAGAACCCCTCTCCCGCATCGGGCCCCTCCGCCGCCCCCGCCGCCACTCCCGTCGTCGCCGGTCTCCTCCTCGCCGCCGGGGGCGGGCGCCGCCTCGGCGGCCGCCCCAAGGCGCTCCTCCCCCACCGGGGCCGCCCGCTCGTCGAGAACGCGGTGCGCGTGCTGCGCGAGGGCGGCTGCGAGGTGGTGCACGTGGTGCTCGGGGCCGAGGCCGCGACCGTGCGGGAGCGGGCGGAGCTGCCCGGGTGCGTGCTGGTCGACAACCCGGACTGGACCGAGGGCATGGGCTCGTCGCTGCGCGTCGGGCTGGCCTCGCTCGCGGCGGATCCGCGCGGGGTGGACGCGGCCCTCGTCTCCCTGGTGGACCAGCCGGGGATCGGTCCCGCCGCGGTGGCCCGGGTCCTGGCCGCGTACCGCTCGCGCGACACGCTCGCGGCGGCCGCGTACGGCGGGGAGCGCGGCCACCCGGTGCTGTTCGGCGCGGGGCACTGGGCCGGGATCGCCGAGGGGGCGGTGGGCGACCGGGGCGCGCGGGACTACCTGGGGGCGCGCCGGGCGGAGATCACGCCGGTGGAGTGCGGGGACGTGGCGGAGCCGTACGACATCGACACGCCGGCGGATCTGGCGCACCTTGGGTGAAGGGCCTGGCACGCGGCGCCATGGTCTGTCGACCCGAAGAATCTCGACATCAACAAACCATTGAACTTCCACCATGAGGAAACTAGTATCCACTGTTCAGAAGCGCTTGTTTCCCGAAACGGCGCTCACGGCCGTATCTCGGCGCCTGCGGCACTCCGTGCCGTCCCGTGACGCCCGGCGGCCGTCTGGCACCGCCCGTGAAGTCCGCGAAGGAAGTGACAGTTCATGTCCGCACCCGCGCCGTCCCCCCTGGCCGTCGTCGATGCCGAGCCCCTCCCCCGCCAGGAGGAGGTGCTCACCGAGGCGGCCCTCGCCTTCGTCGCCGAACTGCACCGGCGGTTCACCCCGCGCCGGGACGAGCTCCTCGCCCGCCGGGCGGAGCGCCGCGCCGAGATCGCCCGCACGTCCACCCTGGACTTCCTGCCGGAGACCGCCGCGATCCGCGCCGACGACTCCTGGAGGGTCGCGCCCGCCCCGGCGGCCCTGAACGACCGCCGCGTCGAGATCACCGGTCCGACCGACCGCAAGATGACGATCAACGCGCTCAACTCCGGCGCGAGGGTCTGGCTCGCGGACTTCGAGGACGCCTCCGCGCCGACCTGGGAGAACGTGATCCTGGGTCAGGTCAACCTGATCGACGCGTACACCCGGAACATCGACTTCACGGACCCGAGGTCCGGCAAGTCGTACGCGCTCAAGGCCGCCGACGAGCTCGCCACGGTCGTCATGCGCCCCCGCGGCTGGCACCTGGAGGAGCGTCACCTCGCCTTCGACGGACGGCCGGTGCCCGGCGCGCTCGTCGACTTCGGGCTGTACTTCTTCCACAACGCGCAGCGCCTGATCGACCTCGGCAAGGGCCCGTACTTCTACCTGCCGAAGACCGAGTCGCACCTGGAGGCCCGCCTCTGGAACGACGTCTTCGTCTTCGCCCAGGACTACGTCGGCATCCCGCAGGGCACCGTCCGCGCCACGGTCCTCATCGAGACGATCACGGCCGCGTACGAGATGGAGGAGATCCTCTACGAGCTCCGCGACCACGCCGCGGGCCTCAACGCCGGCCGCTGGGACTACCTCTTCTCCATCGTCAAGAACTTCCGTGACGGCGGCGCCAAGTTCGTCCTCCCGGACCGCAACGCGGTCACGATGACGGCCCCGTTCATGCGCGCCTACACCGAACTCCTCGTCCGCACCTGCCACAAGCGCGGCGCGCACGCGATCGGCGGCATGGCGGCGTTCATCCCGTCCCGCAAGGACGCCGAGGTCAACAAGGTCGCGTTCGAGAAGGTGAAGGCCGACAAGGACCGCGAGGCCGGCGACGGCTTCGACGGCTCCTGGGTCGCCCACCCGGACCTGGTCCCGATCGCGATGGCCTCCTTCGACGCCGTCCTCGGCGACAGGCCCAACCAGAAGGACCGCCTCCGCGAGGACGTCTCGGTGGCGCCCGGCGACCTGATCGCCATCGACTCCCTGGACGCCAAGCCCACCTACGCGGGCCTCGTCAGCGCCGTCCAGGTCGGCATCCGCTACATCGAGGCGTGGCTCCGCGGCCTCGGCGCCGTCGCCATCTTCAACCTGATGGAGGACGCGGCCACCGCCGAGATCTCGCGCTCGCAGATCTGGCAGTGGATCAACGCCGGCGTCGTCTTCGAGAACGGCGAGGCGGCCACCCCCGAGCTGGCCCGCCAGGTCGCGGCCGAGGAGCTCGCCGCGATCCGCGCGGAGGTCGGCGAGGAGGCCTACGCGGCCGGCAAGTGGCAGCAGGCCCACGACCTGCTCCTGCACGTCTCCCTCGACGCGGACTACGCGGACTTCCTGACGCTCCCCGCCTACGAGCAGCTGGTCGGCTGACCGCACAGCGGCCGCACCTCACGCTCACGGCCCCGCCCCCGGTGAACGCACAGCTCCGGGGGCGAGGCCGCGTCGCGTCCTGGCGGCCCCTGGCGGCCCACAGGTGACGTGACACAACCGAGACGGTCGGCTACCTAGCGGTAACAAGCCGCGGCATGTGGAATTCGGCCAAGCCACCGGCGCCGATGGCTGTCCCCCACGTCACTGCGCGCTTCGCGGCGCGCATACCGCAGGAGCACAGCCATGCCTTCTTCCCCCCACCGTGCGCTGCGCGCACTCCTGGCTCTGTGTACCGCCGCCGGGATAGCCGCCGTCGCGACCGCGCCCGCCGCCCACGCCTCCCCGGGCGGCGGGCCCAGCGCCGTCGTCGCCATGGGCGACAGCTACATCTCCGGCGAGGCCGGGCGCTGGTTCGGCAACAGCCTCACCAACTCCGGCAGCCGCAACGGCACCGACCGCGCCTGGACGGGCAGCGGGTACGACCCCTCCAGGGTGTACGGAGCGACCGCCGGCGGCTGCCACCGCTCGGACACCGCCGAGGTCAGGAGCGCGGGCGCGCTCGCGAGTTCGCTCGTCAACCTCGCCTGTTCGGGCGCGACCACCAAGAACGTCATCCGCGCCTCCCAGGGCGGTCAGGCCTACCGGGGCGAGGCCCCGCAGGCGGACCAGCTGGCGGCCGTCGCCGCGGCCAACGACGTGAAGCTCATCGCGCTCTCCATCGGCGGCAACGACCTCGGCTTCGCCGACATCATCACCACCTGCGCGACCGACTACATCGTCTGGTACTCGTACTGCCACGACGACCAGCAGGCCCTGGTCGACTCCCGGATCAACGGCGTGATGGCCGACGTCGGCCGTTCGATCGACGAGATCAGGGCCGTCATGACGGGCGCGGGGTATGCCGCATCGGACTACCGGATCGTGCTCCAGTCGTACCCCTCCCCCATCCCGCGCGCCGCCGAGAACCGGTACGGCGAGAGCGGCTGGTCCCGTACGAACACGGGTGGATGTCCCTTCTGGGACAAGGACTCCGACTGGGCCCGCGACTCCCTGGTCCCGCAGCTCGCGAACCGGCTGAAGGGCGTCGCGGCGGCGAAGGGCGTGCAGTTCATGGACCTGCGGGACGCCCTCCAGGGCCGCGAGGTCTGCGCGAAGTCGAGCAAGCAGGTCTCGTCGACCGTGCCCGCGTCGGCGACGACGAGCGAGTGGGCGCGGTGGATCGACAGCCAGAGCACGCAGGGGCTCGTCCAGGAGTCGATGCACCCGAACGCGTACGGGCAGCAGGCGCTCGGCCGGTGCCTCGCGCTCGTCCACGCGGCGCCGACGGGCAACCACAGCTGCCGGAACACGGCGGGCGCGGGGGCGTCGGGGATGTACCTGACCGCCGGGTGACCCTCGTACGGTCCCTCAGGGCACGGTGATGCCGAGGGGGCCCAGGACCCGCGCCGTCTCGTGCGGGTCCGCCTCGGCCATCGCCCGTACGAGGGAGGCCGAGCCACCGGGCCAGGCGGCGGCCTCCGCGTCGAAGGCGGCGCGGCGGGACTCCAGGGGCCCCTTCTTGCCGGGCAGTCCGTCGAGGACGCGCAGGGCGCGGGCGGAAAGGGGGACCTGGAGGTGGTCGGCGGGTTCGCCCCTGGCGCGCAGGGCCTCGTGGGCGTACGCCCCGATCGCGGGGTCCCGGAGGGCTCCGCGCAGGGCGTCGGCGGGTGCGGCGGCCGTGTCCAGGACGCCGAACAGCGCCCGGGCGTCGGCCGCGTCGGAGCCGCCCCCGTGGGCGGTGCCGAGGGCGGCGAGGAGCGCGGACCAGGCCTCGGGGCTGTCCCCGCGCGCGTGGAGCCAGTCGGCGAGCACGCGCGCGGCGGGCGCGGCGGGCCAGCCCGCGGCGGCGGCGACCAGCTCCGGCGCGGTCCAGGCCGCGGCCTCGGTGGCGTCGGGGGCGGCGATGCCGCGGACGCGGAGGAGGTAGCGCAGGACGCCGGTGCCGCGCGGGGTGAGCCCGAAGGCGTCCCCGGCGCGGAAGAGGAGTCCGGTGGAGGCGAGCCGGTCGACGACGCCGGCGAGGGAGCGGGCGTGCCCGTCGAGCAGGTCGCGGTCGTCCTCGGTCAGCCCCGGCGAGCCCAGGAGGCGACCGAGTTCGTCGAGGGGCGGCAGCGCGTACGCGTGCGAGACGTCCGAGGCGTTCTCGGGAACGGCGACGGGCTGGTCCTCCAGAGCCGGGTCGACGGCCCAGTCCTCGTACTCGGCGGCCTTGCGGGCGATCGAGTCGGCCGAGCAGCCGCGCTGGTAGACGACGTACAGCAGGTGGGGCGCCTCTCCGCCGTACGGGTCGAACGCGCCGTCCGCGAGGCCCTCGACGGCGGCGGTGAGCGCGTCGGCGTCCTCCTCGACGGCCCCGGGCGCGGCCGGGTGCTCCGGCACGGACGGCGGGGGCACGGGCGCGGCGGGGTCGCCGTGGTAGTCGAGGTGTTCGTCGAGGAGGGCGTCGGCGAGGACGAGGTGGGGGAAGGCGTCGGGACCGGGGGCGTAGCGGGCGTACGGACCGGCGAGCTGTTCGGCGAGTCCGGCGGCGGTCCACCGGTCGAGGAGCGCGGCGGCGACCTGCCCGACGCCGGTGGCGACGGCGTGGTCGGTGAGGAGCGGGCCCGCGGCCGGGGCGTTCTCGGCGTCGCGTACGTACGCCCGGGTGAGGGCCTCGGCGAGCAGGACGTCGGCGAGGGCCGTACGCCCCATGAGGTCGGCCCGGCGGACCCCGTCGGGCAGCGGCGCGCCGTCGAGGGCGGCGAGCCGGCGGCGTACGTCGTCGGGGTCGGCGAGGTCGGTGCCGCAGGTGCGCAGGAGGGAGGCGTACCAGCGGTGCCAGGTGAGGTTGCCGGGGTCGTTCATGGCCCGTTCGAAGTCGGGCGCGGCCTCCGCGACGACGGCGGCGACCCGCTCGCCGCCCTGCCCGTCGAAGCGGGCGGCGAGGCGGTGGAGCACGGCGGGGTAGGCCGCGAGCTCGCCCGGCGGCGCGTACACGAACGTCGGCAGGTCCTCGACGAGCAGGTGCCGTACGAGCGCGGGCGTCGGCTCCGGCACCCCGGAGGTCCGGTCGGCGCCGCGCAGCGCGAGCAGACCGAGGACCGCTTCGGCGGCCCGCACGAACGCGGGGTCCCGGCGCTCGGCCGCTCCGTCGAGGAAGCCGTCGAGCCCGGTGTTGGTGAGAACGGTCCCGGCCACGCTTCCCAGGGTAATTCCGGGGACACGATTCCGACGGGCGGGAGCACTCCGTTAGAGGCGTCGCCGCAGGTCGCGGACGGTCTTGGTGAGGTGCTGGAGGTGGGCGACGCGCCGCCAGACGGCGGGGTTGCCGGCTCCCTCGCCTCCCCTTCCGCCGGCGCAGGCGACGAGCCAGCGCTCGCCCTCGCCGAAGAGGGAGCCGCGGAAGTCCTCCGCTTCCACGATCTCCCGGGCGGCGGCGCGGATCGCCTCCGCGCGGCCGTCGCCCCGGGTGGGGACGCGGCCGAGGAGGAAGGTGCGGTCGGTGGTGTAGCGGAGGACGCCCCAGGGCGATCCGCCGCCGGCCTCGGCGGGACGGTCGAGGGCGGCGGGGTGGTCGGCGCCGTAGTCCCCGTACGTCAGGGGGAATCCCGGCCGTTCGGGGCCGTCGACGAGCATGTGCCACAGGTCCCAGTCGAGGCGCTCGGCCTCGGCGAGCGGAGCTCCGTATCCCTCGGGGACGCTTCGGGGGAAGGAGCCGGCGAGGACGGCGAGCGTGCGCCAGGGATGGAGCGGGCCGAGCAGGTCGAGGGCGCGCAACGCCCATTTCTCGGCGGGGAGATGCTCGTCCTCGACCGCGCCGAGGTCGAGGAGGAGGTCGAGCGGGGGGCCGGCGGACGCCGTCCGTTCGAGGAGGGCGCCGACCGCGTCCCGCAATCGCTCGTCGGGGAGCGCGGGCAGGGACACCCGTATGCCCAGGCCGTCCCCGCCGGCGAGGGCCGCCTCGGCGCTCGCGAGCTGCTGACGGACGGTCCGCCCGACGCCGGTGACGGGGCGGAGCGGGGTGTCGGCGAGGGCGTGCGTGAACTCCCCGAGGGTCCCCGGCGATTGCCTCTCGGCGTGGGAGGCGTCCAGCCAGGCGGGGAGTCCGCGCTGCGCGTCGGCGGCTCCTCGCAGGGCTCTGCACAGGTGGCGGCCGAGGGCGGTGGGGTCGGGGTCGTCCGGGCCGGGGACGCGTGGCGGGACGGTCCAGAGGGGGGCGACGGCGGCGCGGACGTGGGGGGCGAGGCCGGCGTGCGCCTGGAAGGCGCTGCGGCGGGCCGGGAGCGCGGGTACGTAGAGCGGTGCGGGCATCGGCGCTCCCCCCGGTGGGCCTGACTTCCCCTGGTCGCAGGGTGAGGGGCCGTTCCCCGCGGCGAAAGAGGGCGATTTCGGCCAGGAGCGTTCTTTACGGAGACGGGGACGGGGCGGGGACGGGGACGGGGACGGGGACGGGGCCGAGTTCGGGCGGCCTCAGCGGACGACGACCGTCCGGGGTGCCGAGAAGTCGCCCCAGGTGCCGTCGGGGAGGCGGGCGCGGAGGGTGACGGTGTAGCGGGTGCCCGGGGCGTCCTGGACCGGGAAGGTGTAGGTGGCGCGGGCCGGGGGCGGGGTGGTGCCCCAGACGATGGTGGTGGCGAAGCGGCCGTTCAGGTGGAGTTCGTGGTGGGTGACCGGGGCGCCGGTGTCCGGCGGGGTCCAGGTGAGGGTGATCTCGCCGTGCTCGGCCGTGGCCGTGAGGCGGGCGGGGGCGGTGTTGGGTGGGGCTCCGGGGGCGGGGGCGGTGGTGAGTTCGACGCGGGGGCCGTCCGGGGAGGAGTTCTCGGCGGCGTCGCGGGCGCGGACGGTGAACGCGTAGGCGGTGCCGGGGCGCAGGCCGGTGACGCGGGCGGTGGTGGCGGTGCCGGGGGCGGTGTGCACGCGGACGTCGGCCTGGTAGACGTCGTACGCCGTGACGGCGCGGTCGTCGCGGGCGGGGGTCCAGGCGAGGGTGGCGGCGCCGCTGCCGTCGGCGGTGGCGCGGAGGGTTCTCGGGCTGGTGGGCGGCGTGCGGTCCTCGGCGGCGGCGCGGAGGGTGGTGGCGGTGACGGCGGCGCTGGCGGGCGAAACGTTTCCGGCGGCGTCGCGGGCGCGGACCGTGAAGGTGTGGCGGGTGGCGGGCGCGAGGCCGACGACGTCGGTCATGAGGGTCGTCGCGGGAAGGTCCTTGACCTTACGGCCCGCGCGGAGGACCTCGTAGCCGGTGACGGCGCGGTCGTCGGTGGCGGCGCTCCACATGACGTGGACGGTGCTCGCGCTGCCGGCGGTGGCGGTGACGCCGGTGGGCGCGGTGGGGGCGGCGGTGTCCTCGGGGGCGGGTTCCGGGGTGCTCGCGCAGGCGGAGATGCCGAGCGTCAGGGCGAGCAACAGGCTTGCGGTGAAGCGGTGTTGCATGGCAATCCCTCCGTCCGGCGAAAAGGTCCAGACCTATATCGCACAGGTGACGAGAGAGGGGCAAGGGGGCATCCCCGAGGACGTCGCGAGGGCGTTGTCAGTGGGGTGCGCTTCACTGGACCCATCACTCTCCGTAGTCGATTCCAGGGGGAAGCATGACGGACCGTATGACCTATGTGACGCTCACCGGTGTCCGCCGCCGGGGCTGGACCGACTCGATGGTCCGGGACCTGCTGGGCACGCCCGACGTGCAGGGGCGCGATCCGCGCCGCTGGTCCCTCGCGCCGGTACGGCTGTATCTCCTGGCCCGGGTGGAGACGGTGGAGCGGACCGCCGAATTCGCCCTGGCCTCCCGGCTGTCCGCGTCCCGGTCCGCCGGAGTCGGCGTCCACGCCGCACGGCGGCGCGCCGCCGTGCTCGCCGCGATCCGCGCCGAGCCGATCGAGGTGCCACTGCTGTCCGGGCCGGAGCTGGAGCGGCGTGCCGTCCGGCACCGGCGGCTGCTCGGCGCACGGGAACCGGGAGCGGCGGAGGGGCCGGCGTCGCGGCGCAGGCAGGTGGACTATCTGCGGTACGCGCTCTCGCGGTACGAATGGCTGCTCGACGGGCTGTACGGGGACACGGGCCGGGCCGAGGCCGAACGGCTGCTCAGGCGAAGGCTGTACGAGGCCGTCGCCGCCGCCTACCCGGACCTGGCGGAGGAGTGCCGGCGGCGGATCGCGGTGGAGCGGTGAGGGGCGGCGGAGGGGCCGGGGTTCACCTTCCCAGCAGGTGGGTGATCGCGGTCATCGCCGCCGCGATCGGGGCGATCACCGGGATCCGGCAGCGGGCGCGGAGCTCCTCGGCGGCTTCGCCCAGCGGGCCGCCGCCGATGACGACGGCCCGTGCCCCGTCCCGTTCGACGCAGGCGCGGACGGCCCGTTCGAGCCGGTCGAGGAGGAGGGCCGGATCGGCGGAGAGGCGTTCGGGGGCTCCGGCGGTGAGGCGGACGCCGGTGTACCGGTCGGCGTGGCCGAGGGCCTCGACGCGCTCGGCGATGGTGTCGGCGAGGAGCGGCGTGGTGGTGGCGATGCCGTACGGGACGCCGTGGGCGGCCGCTTCGGCGAGGGCGGCCTCGCCGATCCCGACGACGGGGACGCCGACGGCGGCGCGGAGCTCCTCGACGCCCGGGTCGCCGAAGGCGGCGACGACGAGCCCGGCGCAGTCGCCCCCGGCGGCGGCGCGCAGGCCGGCGGCGAGTACCTCGGGCGCGGCGGCGCGGAGGGCGGCGGGGTCGGTGAGCATGCCGGGGCCGCGGGCGACCGTCACGCCGCGGACCGCCCGTCCGGGCCCGGCCTGCCGCGTCAGGCTTCGGCGGGCGATGGCGGCCATCATCGCGGTCGTCGTGGTGGAGGTGTTGGGGTTGACGAGGACGACCGCTGCCCCGGCCTCCGCGGCGTGCGCGGGGACCGGGGCGGGCGGGGGGACGACGAGCGGGTTCAGTGGGCGTGCGCCGCCTTCGCCGTGGCGCTGCCGGAGATCTCCTCGCCCGGTTCCATGGGCGCGGTGACCTCGTCGGCGTCCTTGCCCTTGCCGAGGTGGTTGAAGACCACGTTGAGGAGGACGGCGGCGACGCAGCCGGTGGAGATGCCGGAGTCCAGGATGATCTGGGCGGTCTCCGGGAAGGCGTGGTAGAAGTCCGGCTTCGTGATCGGGATGATGCCGACGGCCAGGGAGACGGCCACGATCAGGACGTTGTTGTCCTTCTCCAGGCCGGCCTTCACGAGGGTCTGGATGCCGCTGGCGGCGACCGAGCCGAAGAGGACGACGCCCGCGCCGCCGAGGACGGGGCGGGGCACGACCGAGATCAGCGAGGCGGCGACCGGGGACAGGCCCATCAGGACGAGGAAGCCGCCGCCGCAGGCGACGACGAACCGGCTGCGGATCCTGGTCATGGCGACGAGGCCGATGTTCTGCGCGAAGGCACTGCACATGAAGCCGTTGAAGAGCGGGCTGATGGCGGAGCCGAGGGTGTCGGCGCGGAGGCCCGCGGCGATGGTCTTCTCGTCGGCCGGGCGCTCGACGATCTCGCCGAGGGCGAGCATGTCGGCGGTCGACTCGGTCATGGAGACCAGCATGACCACGCACATCGAGATGATCGCGGCGAGGGCGAACTGCGGGGCTCCGAAGTGGAACGGGGAGGGGAAGCCGACGATGTCGGCCTCGGTCACCGGCGAGAAGTCCGTGACCCCGAAGGGTATGGCGATGACCGTGCCGATGACGAGGCCGACCAGGACGGCGACCTGCTTGAGGAAGCCGCGGGTGAAGCGGCGCAGGAGCAGGACGACGAGGAGGGTGACGCCGGCGAGGGCGAGGTAGGTCGTCGAACCGTAGTCGGGGGCCTTGGGGTTGGGCCCCTGGGCCCAGCCGAAGGCGACGGGGAGGAGGGAGACGCCTATGAGCGTGATCACGGTGCCGGTGACGACCGGCGGGAAGAACCGCACCAGTCTGGAGAAGAAGGGGGCCGCGGCGAAGCCGAGCAGGCCGGCGACGATGATCGCGCCGAAGATGACGGGGAGGGCGTCGGCCTTGTTCTCCGTCGTGTCGACGATGGCGAGCATCGGGGCGACACCGGCGAAGGTGACGCCGTTGACGAACGGGAGCCGGGCGCCGATCTTCCAGACCCCGAGCGTCTGGAGGAAGGTCGCGAGGCCCGCGGTGAAGAGGCTGGCGCCGGTGAGGAAGGTCAGTTCGGTGCCGGAGAGGCCGACGGCCGCTCCGACGATCAGGGGCGGGGCGACGACGCCCGCGTACATGGCGGCGACGTGCTGGAGGCCGCTGGTGAGCATCTTGAGTGGGGGCAGCGTCTCGTCGACCGGATGCTTCTCGCGGTCTTCGGGGGCGGAGCCTGCGTCTGGTGCATTGCGAACCTGGGGCTTGGCGGCCACGGCGGTTCCTCCGGTCGGTTACACGTCGGCGGCGACGCGGGGTTCAGGGAGGTGGTGCGATGCGGTGCGGGGGTGCAGGAGGTGCGGCTCGTTGCGAGGTGCCGGACGGGGGCCCTGTGACGCGTGCCCGGTGGGGGTGCGGGCAGGCGTCACCTTCCCGGGAGGCGCCGTACGTCTTCTGCGTACGGCGCCTCCCGGTCGGGCTGCCGCGAACCCCGCTCGGGTTCGCGGCGACCGACCGAGGGCCGTCCCCCTCGGTCGGACTCCGTGGGGAGGGTCAGCCCTGGGCCGTGATGCGGGCCAGGCGCTGTGCCTCCGCGCGCGCGTCGCGCGCGATCTGCTCCTCGTCGGCGAAGAGGAGGCGGTTGTTCTCGACGATCTGCCTGCCGTTGACGAAGGAGGCGGTGACCGGGGCCGCGGCGCCGAAGACGATCGCGGTGACCGGGTCGGCGATCGAGGAGTGGCCGAGGCCGTCGATCTTCCAGAGGACGAAGTCGGCGAGCTTGCCGGCTTCGAGGGAGCCGATGCTGTCGGCGCGGCCGAGGACCTGAGCGCCGCCGTAGGTGCCGAGGCGCAGGGCCTGGCGGGCACCCAGCGCACCCTCGCGGTGGGCGCCGAGCCGGTTGATGAGCAGCGCGTTGCGCAGTTCGGTGTGGAGTTCGCCGGACTCGTTGGAGGCGGTGCCGTCGACACCGAGGCCGACGGGGACGCCCGCCTTCAGCATGTCGGGTACGCGGGCGATGCCGGCGGCGAGGCGCGCGTTCGAGGAGGGGCAGTGGGCGACGCCGGTGCCGGTGCGGGCGAAGGCGGCGATGTCCGAGTCGTTCATGTGGACGCAGTGCGCCATCCACACGTCCTCGCCGAGGAAGCCGGTGGACTCGAAGTAGTCCGTCGGCCCCATGCCGAAGAGCTCGTGGCAGAACTTCTCCTCCTCCACGGTCTCCGAGCCGTGGGTGTGCATGCGCACGCCGAGGCGGCGGGCCAGCTCGGCGCCCTGCTTGAGGAGCTGGGTGGAGATGGAGAAGGGGGAACAGGGGGCGACGGCGACCTGGGTCATCGCGTCGAAGGAGGCGTCGTGGAACTTCCTGACCGTCTCCTCGGTCGCGGCGAGCGCGCCCTCGGTGGTCTCGACGGCGAAGTCCGGCGGCAGGAAGCCGTCCTTCTCGCTCATGTCCATGGAGCCGCGGGCGAGGGTGAAGCGGACGCCCATGTCGGAGGCGGCGCCGATGATGGCGCCGGACAGGTCGCCGGAGTTCTTCGGGTAGACGTAGTGGTGGTCCATGGCGGTGGTGACGCCGCCGCGGGCCATCATCGCCAGGGAGCCCTGGGCGGCGACGCGGACCATCGACTCGTCGATGCGCGACCAGGTCGGGTAGAGCGCGACCAGCCAGTTGAACAGGTTGTGGTCGGTGGCGAGACCCCTGGTGATCCACTGGTAGAAGTGGTGGTGGGTGTTGACCAGACCGGGCGTCACCAGGTGACCGGTGGCGTCGATCCGGCGGACCACGTTCTCCAGGCCCTCGGGCGCCCTGCCGGCGCCGAGGGACTCGATCCTGTTGTCGGCGACGACGAGGTAGCCGGAGGCGTACTCGGTGTCGTTCGCGTCGACGGTCGCGATCGCCGCGTTCTCGATGACGATGCGCTGCGCTGCCGAAGGTGCTGCCATGGCGGTGCTTCCTTCATTCCTCGGGGGTGGTGTGGGCACGGCAGGACCCTAGGAGGATTTGAGTGCCGGGGCCGCGTGACGGCTCCGGGTGCCGAGATGGTGGAAGAACAGGTTGAGCAGGACGGCGACGAGCGCGCCCGCGCTGATGCCGGATCCGAGCACGGTCTGCGCCCAGGCCGGGAAGTCGGCGTAGAAGGTGGGTGCGGCGAGCGGGATGATGCCCGCTCCGAGCGCGACGGCCACCAGGATGATGTTGGAGCTGTCGTCGAGTCCGGCTTCCGAGAGGGTGCGGATGCCACTGACCGCGATGGAGCCGAAGAGGACGATGCCGGCGCCACCGAGGACGGGCATCGGGACCATGGAGACGACCGCGCCGAGGACCGGGAAGGCACCGAGGACGATCAGGGCGGCGCCGGCGACGGCGACGACGTACCGGGAGCGGACCCGGGTCAGCGAGACGACGCCGACGTTCTGCGCGAAGGCCGAGGTCGGGAAGCCGCCGAAGACGGGGCCGAGGAGGGTCGCGATGCCGTCGGTGCGCAGTCCGCGGGTGATGGTCCTCCCGTCGCTGCGGCGCTCGCAGATCTCGCCGAGGGCGAGCATGCCGGCGCTGGACTCGGTCATCAGGACCAGCATGACGATGCAGAGCGAGAGGATCGCCGCGGGCTGGAACTCGGGGGCGCCGAAGGCGAAGGGGGTGGGGAGCGCGGCGACGGGCGCCTCGCGGAGGGCGGAGAAGTCGGCCATCCCGAAGGGGATCGCGGCGAGGGTGCCGATGAAGAGGCCGAGGAGCAGGGCGATCTGCTTCACGAAGCCCTTGCCGAAGCGCTGGAACAGCAGGACGACGACGAGGGTGAACGCGGCGAGCGCGAGGTACTTCATGGCGCCGAAGTCGGCGGCGTTCTTGTCGCCTCCCTGGGCCCAGCTGACGGGCACGGGCATCAGGGTGACCCCGATGAGGGTGATGACGACGCCGGTGACGAGCGGCGGGAAGAAGCGCAGGAGCCTGCCGAAGAAGGGGCCGACGGCGAGGCAGAAGACGCCGGCGACCATCACCGCGCCGTAGATGGCGGGGAGTTGGTGCCCTGGGGCGCTGGTCTCCGCGATGGCGAGCATCGGGGCGATGCCGGCCGAGGAGGCGGCGTTGACGAACGGGAGCCGGTTGCCGGCGAAGCGCCGGATGCCGAGCGTCTGCAGGATCGTGGCGCAGCCGGCGATGAGCAGTCCGGCGGCGATGAGCCGGGTCATCCCGGCGGCGTCCAGGCCGACGGCCTGGCCGATGATGAGCGGAGGGGTGACCACGCCGGCGTACATGGCGGCGATGTGCTGGAGCGCCGCGGGGACGAGCCGCGAGGCGGGGAGCTTCTCGTCCACCGGATGGACCTGGTGGGTCGCGTCCGGCGGGGTGGAACACGGGCCTTCGGCGGATGCCGGCCCCATTGCAGGCTGTGCCATGGAGTTCCCTCCGGTCTGGCGCGGGCCCCGCCCGACTGCGGACGGGCGGGGCCGGCACTCAGATGCCGCTTAGAGGTTGGTCATGTCGACCGGGATCAGCGCCGTGGCTCCGTCGCGGAGGACGGTGGCCTCGATGAGGCCGTACATGCGGTCGGCGGCGTAGTAGACCTCGTTGTCGTTCTTCAGCCCGAAGGGCTCGAGGTCGACCAGGAAGTGGTGCTTGTTCGGGAGCGAGAAGCGGACTTCGTCGATCTCCGAGCGGTGGTTGATGATGCGCGTGGCCATCTGGTACAGCGTCTGCTGGAGGGAGTACGAGTAGGTCTCCGAGAAGGCCTCGAGCATGTGCTTCCTGGTCTGCTCGTAGGACCGCTCCCAGTTGGGCATGCGCTGCTCGTCGTCGGTCCAGTTGAACCGCCAGCGGCCGGACACCTGGGTCGCCAGGATGCGGTCGTACGCCTCCTGGAGGGTGGTGTACTGGTCCTTGATGTAGCCCCAGAACTCCGAGTTGGTGGAGTTCATGACGACGAGGTCCTTGAGGCCGGAGATGACCTCCCACTTCTCGCCGTCGTAGGTGATCTGGGAGACGCGGGTCTCCTGGCCCTTGCGGGCGAAGGAGTGGTTGACCTCGTCCGAGCCGATGAACTTGGAGTTGGCGTCCGAGGAGGCGATGCGCTCCCAGGAGTACTCCTCGATGCGGATGCGGGCCTTCTTGATCGGCTCCTGGCTCGTCACGAAGTGGCGGGCGAGGTGGATGCCGAACTGCTCGGCGGACTCGATGCCGTACTCCTTGGCGAACGCGAAGACGGTGTTCTTCGTCGTGTCGGTGGGGAGGCAGTGGGCGTTGGAGCCGGTGAGGTGGACGTCGTCGAGGTCGCCGGAGAGCGCGACGGAGACGTTCAGGTCCTTGATGTGGTGGGTGGCGCCGTCCCGCGTGATCTTGACGACGCGGTTCTCTGCTTTGCCGTACTGGTTCTGGCCGAGAATCGTGGGCATGTCTGCTAGCTCCCTCGGTAAACGGAGTAGCCGAACGGGTTGAGCAGCAGCGGTACGTGGTAGTGCTCGCCCGGCTTGACGGCGAACGTGATCGCCACCTCCGGGAAGAACGCACCGCTGTCCCTTACGCGGGGGGCGTCCTGCTGCGCCTCGGCTTGCTTCTTGGCGAAGTACGTCTCGGTCTCGAAGTCGAGACGTACGTGGGTGGTTTCTTCCGGCAGCGCCGGCAGGTCCTTGCAACGCCCGTCCGCGTCGGTGGCGGAGCCGCCGAGCGTGACCCACGCGGCGTCGGAGCCGCTGCGGGCGGCGAGCGTGATGGCGACGCCCTCGGCCGGGCGGCCCATGCTGGTGTCCAGGATGTGCGTGGACACGGATGCGGTGGTGTCGGTGCTCATGCCGAGCCCTCCTCTTCTACGAGACGGGTGAGACGGATGCGGTTGATCTTGCCCAGTTCGGTGCGGACGATCTCCCGCTCCGCCTCGGGCGTGTTGTCGATCCGGTCCCGGACCGCGTCCCGCATCTGTTCGCCGGTCTTGCCGGTGGCGCAGATGAGGAAGACGTGTCCGAACTTGTCCTGGTAGGCCAGGTTGAGTTCGAGCATCTCGGCCTTGAGTTCCTCGGAGGCGCCGGCCATCCCGCTCTGTTCGCGGGAGGAGGTCGGGTCCCCTGCCTTCGGACGACCGATCGGCGGGTGCCCCGCCATCGCCTCGGCCAGGTCCTCGGCGGTGAGCTCGGCCATGGCGGCGTCGCTGGCGAGGAAGAGGGCTTCGACGGTGGTGTACGGGCGCTGGGCGAGCAGCTTGCTCCCCCACGCCGAGCTGGAACACACCTCGTGGAGCGAGGCGACGGCCTCGCTGTCCGCCGAGGTGTTGAACCGGGCGAGGCCCGGTGTCGTACCTGAAGTCACGGGAAGCCTCCGTGGCTGTTTTTCGCTGTGCGTCGGACGGGCTGCGGATAGCTAACGCCCTCCGCAACACAACGTCAACACTTTGTTGAAAACTCGGCCACACAGAAGCCGCCGTCCCGACATCTGGACGACGACTTGGGGCCGAACATGATCAACTAGCCGTTCTCGGCGGCCTTTTCCCTGTTCAGGGCGGTTTCGCGGTTCAGGTAGTTGTATACGGTGAACCGGCTGACACCCAGTGCCCCGGCCACCGTCTCCACCCCGTGCCGGACCGAGAAGGCCCCCCGCGCCTCGAGCAGACGAACGACCTCCTGCTTGGCCTTGCGATCGAGTTCGGCCAGTGGCATCCCGTGCCGCCGCTCCATCGCCACGAGGATGTGGTCGAGGGACTCCGACAACTGGGGAAGCCGTACGGCGAGCACGTCCTCGCCCTCCCAGGAGAGGACGACGTCGTCGGCCTCCGCCTGCGCGGGGCCCAGCAGCTCCGCCCCCATCGCGTCCACGAGCGGCTTCACCGCCGCGACCAGCGGGTGTTCGGTCACTTCTCGCCCTCCCCGATCACGTTCACCTGGAGCGAGACGCGGGTGGCGCCGGCCGCGAGCGACTGCCGCAGCAGGGCGTCGACGGCGGTCAGCACCTCGTCGGCGCCGCCCTCCGCCGTGTTGCCGAAGGGGCCGACGTCGACGGCGTCCAATTGGGCCGACTGGATGACCTCACGCGCGACGACCGCGTGCGCCGGGGCCTCGTCGAGGTCGAACGGCTCGGTCGTGAACTCCAACTTCAAACGCACCATGACCCCACGCTACGGCCCCGATCCGGCGCGCGGGAGCCCCGGACCTGCGAGTACCGCTTGACAAGCGCGGCAACCCCCTTGCAACATTCCACCAGACAGAAACTTACTTCCGCGATACGGAAGGAGCGCACCCCTCATGGGATTCGAGAACCAGCGCTTCGATGTGAACCTGTCGATCCTCTTCACGGAACTCCCGCTCCTGGAGCGCCCCGCGGCCGCCGCCGCGGCGGGCTTCACCGCGGTCGAGCTGTGGTGGCCCTGGATCGACACCGCCACCCCCGAGCAGAGTGAGCTCGACGCCCTCAAGAAGGCTCTTGAGGACGCCGGCACCCAGCTGGTGGGCCTGAACTTCTACGCCGGGCAGCTCCCCGGCCCGGACCGCGGAGCCCTCTCCGTGCCCGGTGACGAGTCGGACCGCTTCCGCGCCAACATCGAGGTGGTCGCCGACTTCGCCGCCTCCGTCGGCTGCAAGGCGCTCAACGCGCTCTACGGCAACCGCGTCGAGGGCGTCGACCCGCAGATCCAGGACACCCTCGCCCTGGAGAACCTGGTCCTGGCCGCCCGTGCGGCGGACCGCGTCGGCGCGATCCTCCTCGTCGAGACGCTCAACAAGCCGGAGTCGCCGCTCTACCCGCTGGTGAGCGCCCCCTCCGCGATCGAGGTCGTCGACAAGGTCAACGCGGCGACCGGCCTCGGCAACGCCAAGTTCCTCCTGGACATCTACCACCTGGCCATGAACGGCGAGGACGTCTCCCGGGTCATCGCGGAGTACGCGGACAAGACCGGTCACGTCCAGATCGCCGACATGCCGGGCCGCGGCGCCCCGGGCACCGGCGAGCTCCCGCTCGCCGAGCTGCTCGACCAGCTCGCGAAGGCCGGTTACGACGGCTGGGTCGGCCTGGAGTACAAGGCCGCCGACGCCGCCGCCTCCTTCGAGTGGCTGCCTGCAGAGGCCCGCCCCGCCCGCTGACGCAGGCCACCTCCCCGTACCACCTTGTTTTGAGAGGCACCCTCACCATGAGCACTCTTCCCAAGATCGCTTGGATCGGCCTCGGCATCATGGGCTCCCCCATGTCCGAGAACCTCCTCAAGGCCGGCTACCCGGTCACCGGCTTCACCCTGGAGCAGGACAAGCTGGACCGGCTCGCGAAGGCCGGCGGCACCGCCGCCGCCTCGATCGCCGAGGCCGTGAAGGACGCCGACGTCATCATCACGATGGTGCCCGCCTCCCCCCAGGTCGAGGCCATCTCCTACGGCCCCGAGGGCATCCTGGAGAACGCGAAGCAGGGCGCGCTGATCGTCGACATGTCGTCGATCACCCCGCAGACCTCGGTGGACCTCGCCAAGAACGCCAAGGAGAAGGGCATCCGCGTCATCGACGCGCCCGTCTCCGGCGGCGAGGCCGGCGCGATCGAGGCCGTGCTCTCGATCATGGTCGGCGGCGAGCAGGCCGACTTCGACGAGGCCCTCCCGATCCTGGAGGCCCTCGGCAAGACCATCGTGCTCTGCGGCCCGCACGGTTCCGGCCAGACGGTGAAGGCCGCCAACCAGCTGATCGTCGCGGTCAACATCCAGGCCTGCGCCGAGGCCGTCGTCTTCCTCGAGAAGTCCGGCGTGAACCTCCAGGCCGCCCTGGACGTCCTCAACGGCGGTCTCGCCGGCTCCACCGTGCTGACCCGCAAGAAGGACAACTTCCTGAACCGGGACTTCAAGCCCGGCTTCCGGATCGACCTCCACCACAAGGACATGGGCATCGTCACCGACGCCGCCCGCAACGTCGGCGCGGCCCTCCCGGTCGGCGCGGTCGTGGCCCAGCTCGTGGCCTCGCTGCGCGCCCAGGGTGACGGCGGCCTCGACCACTCGGCCCTGCTCCGCGCCGTCGAGCGCCTCTCCGGCCAGCAGGTCTGACCCCACGCCCCCTCGCGGGGCCCCCGGATTTCCGGTCGGCGGCGGCGCTGACAACTGTCCTGTCGCGCCCAGGCGCCGTCGCCGACCGGAACACCCCACTTCCTTTTCAACAAACTGTTGACGCCATTCGGAACGTCTCCTTACGCTCCTGACACCGTCTCCAGTGCAGCTCCCGTACGGAAGGTCACGATGTCGAAGCGCGTGCTTACGACCGAGTCCGGCGCCCCTGTCGCCGACAACCAGAACTCCGCCACCGCCGGCGTCGGTGGCCCGATCCTCCTCCAGGACCAGCACCTCCTGGAGAAGCTCGCGCGCTTCAACCGCGAGCGGATCCCGGAGCGCGTGGTCCACGCCCGCGGCTCCGGCGCGTACGGCTACTTCGAGGTGACCGACGACGTCACCGCGTACACCAAGGCGAACTTCCTCGGTGAGGTCGGCAAGCGGACCGAGACCTTCATCCGCTTCTCCACCGTGGCCGACTCGCTCGGCGGCGCGGACGCGGTCCGCGACCCCCGCGGCTTCGCCCTGAAGTTCTACACCGAAGAGGGCAACTACGACCTCGTCGGCAACAACACCCCGGTGTTCTTCATCAAGGACCCGATCAAGTTCCCCGACTTCATCCACTCCCAGAAGCGCGACCCCTTCACGGGCAAGCAGGAGGCGGACAACGTCTGGGACTTCTGGGCGCACGCCCCCGAGGCGACGCACCAGATCACCTGGCTCATGGGCGACCGCGGCATCCCCGCCTCGTACCGCCACATGAACGGCTACGGCTCGCACACCTACCAGTGGACCAACGAGGCGGGCGAGGCCTTCTTCGTCAAGTACCACTTCAAGACGAACCAGGGCATCCGCTCCCTCTCCGCCGACCAGGCCGCCGAGCTCGTCGGCAAGGACGCGAACTCGCACCAGACCGACCTGCTCCAGGCCATCGAGCGCGGCGTGAACCCGAGCTGGACCCTGTACGTCCAGGTCATGCCGGCCGCCGAGGCCGCGGAGTACCGCTTCAACCCGTTCGACCTCACCAAGGTGTGGCCGCACGGCGACTACCCGCTCCAGCGCGTGGGCCGCCTGGTCCTCGACCGCAACCCGGAGAACGTCTTCGCCGAGGTCGAGCAGGCCGCGTTCTCGCCGAACAACTTCGTGCCGGGCATCGGTCCCTCGCCGGACAAGATGCTCCAGGGCCGCCTCTTCGCCTACGCGGACGCCCACCGCTACCGCCTCGGTGTCAACCACACCCTGCTGCCGGTGAACGCCCCCAAGGCGACCACGGCCCAGAACTACGGCCGGGACGGCTTCATGGCCACCCGCAACGGTTCGCGCCACGACAAGAACTACGAGCCCAACTCGTACCAGGGCCCGGCCCAGACCGACCTCGCGCTCTCCGCGCCGCTCGCGATCCACGGCTGGACCGGTACGCACGAGGCGCCCGCGCACACCAAGGACGACGACTTCTTCCAGGCCGGCGAGCTCTACCGCCTGATGTCCGAGGACGAGAAGAAGCGTCTGGTCGCCAACATCGCCGGCGGCCTCTCCCAGGTGTCCCGCGAGGACGTCATCGAGAAGAACCTCGCGCACTTCGCCGCCGCCGACGCGGACTACGGCAAGCGCGTCGCCGAGGCGGTCCGCGCGCTGCGCGAGGACTGACCACCGGGCAGTACCCAGACTGCGTGCGGCACCTGACGGGAGGTCGGTGCCGTGCGCGGTCCGGATCGCCGGCCCGAATGAGGGGTGGCCGGCGGTCCGGACAAGCGTGAGGACCGCGGTGGAGTCGAGCCAGTGCGGTGGTAAGGGCGGCCGCCCTCCTTCTTGACCTGAAAGAAGGAGACGGCGGACCGACCCGTCGACGCCACCGCGGTCCCAACGCCCACAGACCGCCGTCCGGCGGCGCGAACGACCCATTCTCGACGCAGCCCTCGCACTGCTTCGCAGGCTTCGGACAGCTGCGGCGGACTCCGTCCGCCCGCTACGGGAGCCCGCCCACAGACCGCCGTCCGGCGGCGCGAACGTCCTGTCGTGCCAGCCTCGCGCCGTCGGACGGTCATCAACGGGAGAGCGCGGAACCAGGTTTACGGTCCCTGGTTCCGCGCTCTTCTTCGTGTGCGCGGGCAGCGGTACGGGTTCCAGCGCATCGTTTCTGCGGTGAAGTTCCGCACCCGCTCGGGCGAGCCCGCAGCGGGGCGGCCCCGACCGTGACGCTTCCCGGGCTATCCACGAGTCATGATCAAGAACCTCGTGCGCGGACTCGCGCCGCTCGCCCTGATCCTGTCCCCGCTCGCCCTCCCCTCCCCCGCCCTCTCCGCCGGCGTCGTCCTCTTCCCCGACGCGCTCGCCGAGCTCACCGAGGCCGCCGAGGACCCGGACGGCTACAAGGAGTCGGCCTTCACCCACTGGAACCGGGGGCTCGACCCGGACGACGGCTGCGACACCCGTTCCGAGGTGCTCGTCGCCGAGGCCGACGAGGCCCCGAAGACCGGTGCCGGCTGCGTGCTGACCGGCGGACGGTGGACCTCGGCCTACGACGGCCAGCGCGTCAGCGACCCGGCCTCTCTCCGCGTCGACCACCTCGTCCCGCTCGCGGAGGCCTGGGAGTCGGGCGCCTCCGGCTGGTCGGCGGCCCGGCGCGAGAGCTACGCCAACGACCAGGGCGCCGCCGCGACCCTCGTCGCCGTCACCGCCCGCAGCCTGCGGCAGAAGGCCGGCCGCGACCCCGCGGAGTGGGTCCCGGAGGACTCGACGCGCTACTGCCGCTACGTCGGCGAGTGGGTGGGCACGAAGCTGCGCTGGGGCCTGTCCGTCGACAAGGACGAGATGGAGGCGCTCAAGCTCTTCGCCGACGGGCCCTGCGAGGAGACCGTCGTCATGCGGTCGAAGGCTCCGCAGTAGGAGCCTTCCGGTCGCGGCCGTCCGCGCGCACCAGCGCGAGCGTGACGAGGAGCGAGGCGACCGCGAGCGCCACCATGCCCGTGCGCGGGGACGTGAACTGGGCGACGGCGCCCGCGAGCGCCGCGCTCACGCCCTGGAGCGCCATCATCCCGGATCCGTGCAGCCCCAGGGCGTGCCCGCTCAGCTCCTCCGGCACCAGGCCCATCAGCCGCTCCTGGTGCAGGAGGGTCGCCCCGTACCCGATCGTCGCCAGGGTCACGAGGACGGCCGCGAGCGGCAGTCCCGGGTCGAGGGCGAAGACGAGGAACGGGGCCGCCAGGAGTGCCTGGAGGGGGTAGCGGAGCCGTTCGCGGAGCCGGGCGGGCAGGAAGCGGCCGACGACCGCGTCCCCGACGAGCATCCCGAGCGCGCCGCAGGCGTAGAGCAGGCCGGCGTGCTCGGGGGCGTACGGGACGAAGAGCGACTCGGCTCCGGCGATGAGCCCGTTCGGCACCCAGAGGGCGAGGTAGCAGCGGCGCCGGGCGGGCAGGGCCCACAGGCGGGCGTTGGTCCGCCAGGTCTCGGCGACCGAGGCCCGCCCGGAGGTGCGCGGCGGGCGAGCGTCCAGGCCGAAACGCGCCACGAGGGCGGCGGCGAGGTAGAGCCCCGCGCCGACGAGGACCGTGCCGCGCGGCGAGAGCACGGCGAGCAGGACGCCGCCGGCGGCGAACCCGGCGATCTGGCAGACGCCGGCCGACATGTTCGTCACCGAGCGGCCGAGGAGGTACCGCTCGCGCGGCAGGATCTCGTTGAGGAGGCCGTTGCGGACGCCGCCGCCGAGCGAGGCCGCGAGCCCCAGGACGAGGAGGACGGCGAAGACCGCCCAGGTCGGCACGGCGGGGAGCGCCAGGACGGCGGTGCCGACGGCGAAGAAGAGCGCGATGCCCGCGATGGCGGCGCGCGGCGGGACCCGGTCGGCCGCGGAGAGCAGGGTGGTCGCGCCGACGAGCTGGGCGAGCGAGGGGGTGAAGAGGGCGAGGGAGGAGAGGAGGGGGGAGCCGGTCGCGCGGTAGACGAGGATCGCGAGCCCGAGCCCGGCGACGGTGTGCGCGGCGATCTGGGCGGCGCCCGTGAGGAAGAGCGGGGTGAACTCGGGCGTGCGGAAGACGGCGCGGTAGGTGACGTCGTCTGCGGGAACGGGGCTCTCGGCTGACACGGAGCTGTCGCGGATGCGTGGGCTGGACATCCCTGGATTCTGCGGGCCGGCACGCGCCCGTGCATGTTGTTTTGCCGGGAGGCGAAACATCGGGCTGGTGGCGGATCGGGACGGACACCCTCGCGGGGAGCGCCTTCGTACTGTCTCCGCTCGCCGAGACGGTCGCCTCGCTCAAGACGCTGCACGCGGGCACGCCGACGCATCCGGGCGATCGGGCCCAGGGTGGACGGAGGCGGGCGCCGTGCTCGTACGGGCGCAGAAGGCGTGAGGCCCTGGGGCCGCAGAAGTGGCGGGCCCGGGAAGTGGCGGGGTCGGTCAGTCCGTTCGCGGTGTGTCGAGACCCGCCCAGCGGCGGAGTCCCTCGCCGAGGACGACGTCGTGGGTGAGGCCGGCGAGCTCGGCGCCGACCACCCGTACTCCCGGGGCCTTCGCCTCCACGTGGGCGGCCAGGGCCGACCAGTGGGCGGCGTCCGCCTCTTCGCGCGTCTCGTCGCCGAAGGGCTCGTCGGGACCGACGACCGTCCGGGCGGTGTCCTCGATGTCGGCGACGTCGAGGAGGTCGCGGAGGTCCCCGTCGCCCAGGACGGACTCGCTCCAGCCCCGGTCGTCGAGGAGGACCAGGGGCCGCCCGTCGGAGAGTTCGGCCTCCAGGCGGGCCGACACCGAGAGCTGCGAGGGGGTCGTCGCCACCTCGTCCAGTTCGACGTGGGTGACGAGGCGGGTGACGACGGGCATGGGGTGCGTCCTCTCGGAAAGGCTCTGGATCCGCCGTCGAACGGCCCCCGGCGCGATGCACCGAGGGCCGTTCGGCGAGGTCACAGCCTAAGAGGTCACAGCCTAAGAGATCGCGGCCTCGTCAGACCTGGAGGGCCTTGATCGCCGTCGGCGCGTGGCCCGGCTCGGTGGCCAGGTCCTCGAACTCGGTGACGTCGCTCATGTCGACCGTCTTGCTCATCGCGATGTTCGTGATGCGCTCCAGGATCGCCTCGACGACGACCGGGACCCGGTGCTCGACGGCCAGCTTCTTGGCCTGCTCCAGGGCCTCGCCCAGCTTGTCCGGGTCGGTGACGCGGATGGCCTTGACGCCCAGGCCCTCGGCGACCTTGACGTGGTCGACGCCGTAGACGCCGATCTCCGGGGTGTTGATGTTCTCGAACTCGAGGTTGACCTCGAAGTTGATGCCGAGGTTGCCCTGCGCCTGCCGGATCAGACCGAGGTAGGCGTTGTTCACGAGGACGTGGACGTAGGGGACCTTGTGCTGGGCGGCGACCGCCAGCTCCTCGATCATGAACTGGAAGTCGTAGTCGCCGGAGAGCGCGACGACCGGGGTCTCCGGGTCGGCGGTCGCGGCACCGATGGCGGCCGGGATGGTCCAGCCGAGCGGGCCGGCCTGTCCGCAGTTGATCCAGTGGCGCGGCTTGTAGACGTGCAGGAACTGTGCGGCCGCGATCTGGGAGAGACCGATGGTGGTGACGTAACGCGTCTCCGGGCCGAAGGCCTTGTTCATCTCCTCGTAGACGCGCTGCGGCTTCATCGGGATGTCGTCGAAGTGCGTGCGGCGCTGGAGGGTGGCCTTGCGCTCCTGCGCGGAGGCGGCCCAGGCGGAGAAGTCCGGCAGCTTGCCCGCGGCCTTCCACTCCTTGGCGATCTCGATGAAGAGCTCCAGGGCGGCCTTGGCGTCGGAGGCGATGCCGAAGTCGGGGGCGAAGATCTTGCCGATCTGGGTGGGCTCGACGTCGACGTGGACGAACTTCCGGCCCTTGGTGTAGGCGTCCATGTTGTAACCGGTGTGGCGGTTGGCCCAGCGGTTGCCGATGCCGAGGACGAAGTCCGACTCCAGGAAGGTCGCGTTGCCGTAGCGGTGCGCGGTCTGGACGCCGACCATGCCGGCGGCGAGCTCGTGGTCGTCCGGGATGGTGCCCCAGCCCATGAGGGTGGAGATGACCGGGATGCCGGTGACCTCGGCGAACTCGACGAGCAGGTCGGAGGCGTCGGCGTTGATGATGCCGCCGCCGGCGACGATCAGCGGGCGCTCGGACTCCAGGAGGAAGCCGAGGGCCTTCTCGGCCTGGGCGCGGGTCGCGGACGGCTTGTAGACCGGCAGCGGCTCGTAGGTCTCCGGGTCGAACTCGATCTCGGTCAGCTGGACGTCGATCGGGAGGTCGATGAGGACCGGGCCCGGGCGGCCGGAACGCATGAGGTGGAAGGCCTGCTGGAAGACGCCGGGGACCTGCGCGGCCTCCAGGACGGTCGTCGCGGCCTTGGTCACCGGCTTGGCGATCGTGGCGATGTCGACGGCCTGGAAGTCCTCCTTGTGGAGCTTCGAGACCGGGGCCTGACCGGTGATGCAGAGGATCGGGATCGAGTCCGCGATGGCCGAGTAGAGGCCGGTGATCATGTCGGTGCCGGCGGGACCCGACGTACCGATGCAGACGCCGATGTTGCCGGCCTTGGCACGGGTGTAGCCCTCGGCCATGTGGGACGCGCCCTCGACGTGGCGGGCCAGCGTGTGACCGATCCCGCCGACGTTCTTGAGCTCGCGGTAGAAGGGGTTGATCGCCGCGCCGGGCACGCCGAAGGCGGTGGTGACGCCTTCGCGCTTGAGGATCTCAACGGCCGCTGCGGCGGCGGTCATACGAGGCATGGGAGTGCTCCTGCTTCGGCCGGTCGGATGCGGGCGCGCGGGCGGCTCGTTGGCTCGCTCGCGACCTGTTTCCGTAATGCGGAAATACTGTTCTGCTATACGGAAGCAATGTAGGTCGGCTTCCGGAGAACCGTCAAGAGAAGTCCGGGCGAACGGCCTCCTCCGGGCGGCCGTTGGGTGGACGATGTGGCGGGGCTGACGACAGGGGGGTTGGTGTTGTGGGTGAGTCGAAGGCGATAGAGATCCGGTGTCCGGAGTGCCTGCGGACGCAGATGTACGCGCCGCCCGCCTTCCCGTGCCCGTGCGGCGCCCCCGTGGCCCCGCCGGTGACGGCGGGCGCGGCGGCCGAACCGATCACGGACCGGAACTGGGCCGACCTGTGGGTGACCGTGCGCTGCGGGGCCTGCGGGCGCGAGGACGACTGGCCGCAGCCGGAGCTGGGCTGCGCGTGCGGGACGGTGCTGCGGATCGCGGTGGGCCCGACGGGCGTGGCGGGGGCGGGCGGGGACGGGACGGGGTCCGAGTCGGGGCCGGGGTCGAGGTCGGGGCTGGGGCCGGGGTCGGGGATGGGGCCGGGATCGGGGATGGGGCCGGGATCGGGGATGGGGCCGGCGTCCGCGTCCGCGCCGGAGGAAGCGGATCCCTCGCGTCGCGAGCCCTCGCCGCGCGAGATCGCGCCGTTCGATGAGCCGCTGCACGAGGCCCCCGACCCCCGACCCCCGCTGCCGCCGCGCAAGGCACCGCCGTCCCCGCCCGCCGGGGCTCCGCCCGTACGCTCCCGGCTGCCGGAGCCGGGCTCGGACTGGTTCGGCCCGGGCCCGACGCGCCACGACGGCCCGGACGGGAGTACGGGTACGGATACGGGTACAGGCGGAGGCTCGGGTACGGGTGCAGGCGGAGGCTCGGGTACGGGTACGGGTACGGGTACGGGTACAGGCGGAGGCGCCGGCACGGGCTCAGATCCCGGTCCGGACGCCGCACCCGCCTCCCCCGCCCTCCTCCCCTTCGCCGAACGGCACCCGGCGCGCGGACCCGGGCCGTCGCCCGCCGGCCCGCGCCCGTCACCGACGCGCGGCGCCTTCCGGCCGGTGGCCGTCAAGACGGCGCAGGACGCCGTCACGGCGGCGGCGGCCTACCTCGGCTGGCTCGGGTTCCGGGACGTAGTCCAGCCCGAGGAACGCCCCGCGTCCGGCATGGACCTGCGGGCGCCGGGGCTGGTCGCCGAGGTGGACCCGGGCGCCCGCCCGACCGGCGTCCGCCCCGTGGAGTGCCTGTGGCTCACCGGTCTGAGCGCGCCCGTGGCGAGCGTCGGGGTCTTCTTCTCGCTGGCGGGCTACACCCCGGAGGCCCGGCGGCGGGCGACCGAGATCGGGCTCCCGCTCTTCGTCCTCGACCTGTCGGGTACGCCGCAGCCGGTCAACCCTCCGGCGGAGGACCTCGCGGCGGGAAGCCCGTGACACCGGGGCGCGCACCGCTTCCCCCACGGGATCCGGCCACGCGAGGGTGACGATCACGGTCCGCCGGGCAGAACACTCCGGGGGGGGTGGCGTCATGCCGACGGGGATGTGGTGGTTCATCGGGGTGGCCTGCGGCGAACTGGTGGTCGCCGCCTGGCTGTTGCGAACGCGCAGCCGGGAGGACGGGTCGTGGCCGGCGGATGACGAGCCGCCGCCGCAGGCGCTCGCGCTGCTGCGGGGAGGACGGCGGGCCGCCGTGACGGTCGCGCTCGTCGCGCTCCACCAGCGCGGGGCGGTGGCGGCGGGCCGCAAACGTACGATTCGGGCCAACGGCGGTCCGGGCCGGACCCGCGACCCCGTGCAGCTCGGGGTGCACCGGGCGCTGCACCGGGCCCTGGAGCTGCGGAGGCTCGCCCAGCGCCCGGAGGCACGGCGGGCCGTGGACGCGCTGCACCACGAGCTCGGCCGGGCGGGTCTCCTGAGACCGCCCGGCCGGCTGCGCGCGGCACGTGCGCTGCTCGCCTGCGTGCCCCTGACGGTCGGGGCGGGCCTCGTCGTGCCGTGGCCGGGCGAGCGGGGCGGCCCCGTCCCCGTACCCCTGGCGCTCGGCATCGCCCTCGTACCGGTCGCCGCGGCGGCGCTCCTGCTGCGCCTGCCGCCGTCGACGCCCGCCGCCCACCGCCTGCTGGCCGCCCTGAGGGAGCGCCACCCCCTGCCCGTCCACCGCCGCGAGGTGACGGACGGGCGCCTGGTCCAGCTCTACGTGGCGCTGTACGGAGACCCCGCCCTCGCCCTCTTCCTCCCGCGCTTCGCCCGTGACGGCGGCCTCCTCGACCGCCCGGAGCGCCCCACCGGCGGCCGGCCGTCCTAACGTTCCGTCGGCGGTGGCTCGGTGGCGCGCCGGTAGCGGTCACCGAGGGCACGGACGAGTTCGACGAGTTCCGGGGGTTCGGTCACCGTGAAGTCGGCGCCGAGCAGGCCGAGATGGACGGCGAGCGCCTCGACGCTGTCCGCGCCGGTGTCCAGCAGGCAGTGGGTGTCGTCGACCGCCGTGACGGTGCCGATGGCGGGGTTGATCCGTTCGGCGAGCCGTTCGGCGGGCGTGTGGACGACGACTCGGGCGCGGTACCGCCAGGCGGCCGACGACACGCCCCGGCGCACCTGGTCGACGGCTTCCTCCGGGAGGTCGCGGGGGACGAACCTGGGGCCTGCCGGTGTGCGCGGGTGAAGGCGGTCCACCCGGAACGTCCGCCAGCCGTTCCGCTCGACGTCGAACCCGACGAGGTACCACCGGCGTCCCCAGGTGACCAGCCGGTACGGTTCGACCTCGCGTCGGCTCTCGGAGCCGTCGTGGCTCCGGTAGTCGAAGCGCAGGCGCTCGTGGTCCCGGCAGGCGGCGGCGAGGGCGCTCAGCGTGTCGGCGTCCACCCGCGGGCCCGGGTCGTCGCGCGGCACCGCCTCGGCGTACCGCCTGAGGGCGTCGACCCGGTGCCGGAGGCGGGCCGGCAGCACCTGTTCCAGCTTGGCCAGTGCCCGCAGCGAGGTCTCCTCGACCCCGGTGACGGTGCCCCCGGCGGCGGTCCTGAGCCCGATCGCCACCGCGACCGCCTCCTCGTCGTCGAGGAGCAGGGGTGGCAGCGCGGCTCCGGCTCCGAGCCGGTAGCCGCCCACCGCGCCGCGGGTGCCGTGCACCGGATAGCCGAGGTTGCGCAGGCGGTCCACGTCGTTGCGGACGGTGCGGGTGCTGACCGCCAGCCGTTCGGCCAGCTCGGTGCCGGTCCAGTCGCGAGGCGTCTGGAGGAGTGAGAGCAGGCGCAGGAGTCGCGCCGAGGTTTCCAACATTCTTCGGAGTCTGCCGACCTATTAGGAACGTCTCTTGCCTAAAGGAATCCTACGCTGACGACCATGACGAACGACACGACCGCCCCGTTCCGGGTCGACGCACCGCAGTCCGACCTCGACGACCGGTCGGCTGGCTGACCACCACGGCCGCCGCGGCGGCCCGCTGACTCCCCATCGGGCCCGCTCAGGCCCGTTCAGGACCTCTCGAACCCTCAGTCCTCAGTCCTCAGTCCCCCTGCGCGCACGCGCACGGAAGGAATTCCCATGTACCTCGTCATCGGTGCCACGGCTCACTTCGGACGTCAGGCGGTGGAGGAGTTGGTCGCCGCGGGTGCCCCGGTGCGGGCGCTGACCCGCACCCCGGAGCGGGCCGCGCTTCCGGAGGGCGTCGACGTCGTCCAGGCCGATCTGACCAGGCCCGAGACGCTGCCGGCGGCGCTGGCCGGCGTCGAGGCCGTCTTCCTGGTCGTGCAGTACGGGATGGACGTCGCCCCGCTGCTGGCGGCCGCGAGCCGGGCCGGGGTACGGCGCCTGGTGTTCCTGTCCTCGGGCGCGGTCGTGCCGGGCGCCGACCGGCAGCCCGACGTGATCGCCCAGTACCACCGCGACGTCGAGCGGGCCGTCGAGGCGACCGGAATCGAGTGGACGTTCCTGCGACTGCTCTTCCCCGCCGTCAACTCGCTGACGTTCGCGATGCAGCTCCAGGGCGGTGACGTCATTCGCGCGCCGTACACCGAGGCGGCCTTCAGCGCCGTGCACGAGCGGGACGTCGCCGAGGTCGCCGCGCGGATCCTGATCGACGGCGGGCACGCGGGGCTGGCCTACGACCTGACCGGTCCGGAGTCGCTGACCCAGGCGCAGCAGGTCCGCGTCCTCGGTGAGGCGCTGGGGCGCCCGCTCACGGTCGAGGACCTCGACCCGGCGCCCGTCCTCGAGCAGATGAGCCAGTTCATGGACGCCGAGTTCCTGGCCGCGCTGTTCGCGCTCATGGCCCAGGCGGTCGGCAAGCCCGCGCCGGTCAACGACGTCGTCGAGCAGATCACCGGCCACCCCGCGCGGACGTACGCCCGGTGGGCCGCGGATCACCGGGCCGACTTCGGCGGCTGACGGCCGGGCCCGGCGGCTGAGGTCCCCCCCTGTGGCTGAGGCCGACCCCGGCGGCGACCGCATTCCGGTGGCCGACGGGGTCGGGCCATACTGTCGTATGCGCATCAGAGCGGCCGCTCCGGCCGAACTCCCGCTGCTCCAGGACATCGAACGGGCGGCGGGCGAACCGTTCCGTTCTCTCGGGATGGGGGCTGTCGCGGACGACGACCCACTGCCCCTGGACGTCCTGGAGGCGTACCGACGCGAGGGGCGGGCCTGGGTCGCGGTGGACGCGGACGACCGGCCCGTCGCCTATCTGCTCTCCGACACCGTCGACGGCGCCGCCCACATCGAGCAGGTGTCGGTGCACCCCGACGCCGCCCGGCGGGGCGTGGGCCGGGCGCTGATCGAGCACCTGGAGGCGGCCGCCAGGGAGCAGGGCCTCGCGGCCCTGACCCTGACGACCTTCAGCGAGGTCCCGTGGAACGCCCCGTACTACGCGCGGCTCGGCTTCCGCGCGCTCGACGACTCCGACCCGGCGCTGACCGACGGCCTGCGCGCGATCAGCCGCGCGGAGGCCGCCCACGGCCTGTCGGCCTGGCCGCGGATCTGCATGCGCCGGGAGGTCCGGGTGCGCACGGAGGTGCCAGCGCCCGGCGCCGTCTAGAGGGTGTCCTGCCGATCAGCCCGGCATGACCGACAAGACACCCCATCGGCAGGACACCCCCTACGACCTGTCCGACCCTGATCCGCCGGACAGGCCCTGCCCGGCCCCGCCTCCGAACCGCTGCCGCAGTTCGACCTTCCGCACCTTGCCGCTGACCGTCATGGGGAACTCGTCCAGGACCTCCACGCGGCGCGGGATCTTGTAGTGCGCGAGGCGGTCGCGGCAGAAGGCCGTGACCTCCTCCAGGGTCGGTGGGTCGGCGGGGTCGCGGGGGACGACGCAGGCCAGGATCTCCTCGCCGTAGCGCGCGTCGGGGACGCCGACGACCTGGACGTCGGCGATCTTGGCGTGCCCGTAGAGGAACTCCTCGATCTCGCGCGGGGAGATGTTCTCGCCACCCCGGATGATCATGTCCTTGATCCGGCCGACGATCTGGACGTACCCGTCCTCCCGCATCACCGCGAGGTCGCCCGTGTGCATCCACCGGCCCGCGTCGATGACGTCGGCGGTCTTCTCCGGTTCGTCCCAGTAGCCGAGCATCACGCCGTAGCCGCGCGTGCGGAGCTCGCCGGCCTCGCCGCGCGGGAGGGTGATGCCGGTCGCCGGGTCGACGACCTTGACCTCGACGTGCGGCATGACCCGGCCGACCGTTCCCGTGCGCCGTTCCAGGTCGTCGTCGCGGCGGGTCTGGGTGGAGACGGGCGAGGTCTCCGTCATGCCGTAACAGATCGACACCTCGGCCATGTTCATCTCGGCGACGACCCGCTTCATCACCTCCACCGGGCACGGCGAGCCCGCCATGATCCCGGTGCGGAGCGAGGAGAGGTCGTACGACGCGAAGTCGGGGAGGCCGAGTTCGGCGATGAACATCGTCGGCACCCCGTAGAGCGAGGTGCAGCGCTCCTCCTGTACGGCCCTGAGGGTGGCCGCCGGGTCGAAGGAGGGGGCGGGGATGACCAGGCAGGCGCCGTGGGACGTGGCCGCCAGGTTGGCCATCACCATGCCGAAGCAGTGGTAGAACGGGACCGGCGCGCAGATCCGGTCCCGCTCCGTGTAGGCGATCATCTCCCCGACGAAGTAACCGTTGTTGAGGATGTTGTGGTGGGAGAGCGTGGCTCCCTTCGGGAAGCCGGTCGTGCCCGAGGTGTACTGGATGTTGACCGGCTCGTCGCAGGAGAGCGGCTCGGGGCGCGCTCCCCCGGCCGTACGGGCGAGGAGCGCGTCCCAGCTGGGGTCCCCGAAGTAGACGACCTCCCTCAAGTCCTCGCACTCTCCCCGCACTTCGTCGACCATCGCGCGGTAGTCGCTCCCCTTGTGGCGCAGGGAGGCGAAGAGGAGGGAGATCCCCGCCTGGTGGAGCACGTACGCCAACTCGCTGGCCCGGTAGGCGGGGTTGATGGTGACCATGACCGCGCCGATGCGGGCGGTGGCGTACTGCACGAGGACCCACTCGGCACAGTTGACGGCCCAGATCCCGACGCGGTCGCCCTTGCGGACGCCGCTGCCGAGCAGCGCGTCCGCCAACCGCTCGACGTCGGAGCCGAATTGCGCGTAGGTCCAGCGGCGTCCCGTCGGGACGTCGACGAGGGCCTCGCGGTCGGGCCAGGTGGCGACGGCCCGGTCGAGGTTGGCCCCGACGGTGTCGCCGAGGAGGGGCGTGTCGGAGACGCCGTGCGCGTACGCGAGGTTCACGAGAGGTCCCCTTCGGCGTACTCGGTTCCGCCGCCCTCGGCGGTGAGGCGGCGCAGCTCGACGCGCCGGATCTTTCCGGAGACGGTCTTGGGCAGCTCGGCGAACTCGATGCGGCGGATCCGCTTGTACGGGGCGAGGACCGCGCGCGAGTGCGCGAAGAGGGCGCGGGCGGTCTCCTCGCCGGGCTCCCAGCCGGCCGCGAGGACGACGTACGCCTTCGGGACCGCGAGCCGCAGCGGGTCGGGGGCGGGGACGACGGCGGCCTCGGCGACGGCCTCGTGCTCCAGGAGCGCGCTCTCCAGCTCGAAGGGGCTGATCTTGTAGTCGGAGGCCTTGAAGACGTCGTCGGAGCGGCCGACGTAGGTGATGTAGCCGCTCTCGTCCCGGGCACCGATGTCCCCGGTGCGGTAGTAGCCGCCCGCCATCGCCTCGGCCGTACGCTCCGGGTCGCCGTGGTAGCCGGTCATGAGGCCCACCGGGTGGGCGGAGAGGTCGAGGCAGATCTCGCCCTCGTCCACGCCCGGACGGCCGCTCACCGGGTCGACGAGCGTGACCCGGTAGCCGGGGCTCGGACGGCCCATGGAGCCCTCCTTGAGCGGCTGGCCGGGGCTGTTGGAGACCTGGACGGCGGTCTCGGTCTGGCCGAAGCCGTCCCGGATGGTGACGCCCCAGGCGCGCCGGACGGAGTCGATGACCTCGGGGTTGAGGGGCTCGCCCGCTGCGACGACCTCGCGCGGCGGGGTGGTCAGCTGGCCGAGGTCGGCCTGGATCAGCATCCGCCACACGGTCGGCGGGGCGCAGAAGCTGGTGACGCCGTGCTTGTCCATCTCGCTCATGAGGCGGGCCGGGTCGAAGCGCGTGTAGTTGTGGATGAAGACGGTCGCCTCGGCGTTCCACGGCGCGAACAGGTTCGACCAGGCGTGCTTGGCCCAGCCGGGCGAGGAGATGTTGAGGTGCACGTCGCCGGGCTTGAGCCCGATCCAGTACATCGTCGCGAGGTGACCGACGGGGTACGAGGTGTGGGTGTGCTCGACGAGCTTGGGGCGGGCGGTGGTGCCGGAGGTGAAGTAGAGCATCAGCGTGTCCTCGGCGAAGGTCACGCCGTCGGGCGTGAACGCGTCGGACTCGCGGGCCGCGTGCTCGTACCCGAGCCAGCTCACCCCGTCGCCGCCGATCGCGATGCGGGTGTAGTCGCCGGGGACCTCGTCGAACTTGGCGATGTCCTCGGCCCTCACGATCACGTGGCGGGCGCGGCCGCGCTCGACGCGGTCGCGGAGGTCGGCGGGGCCGAGGAGCGGGGTGGCGGGGATGACGACGGCGCGCAGCTTCATCGCGGCGAGCATGGTCTCCCACAGCTCGACCTGGTTGCCGAGCATGACGACGATCCGGTCGCCCGCGCGGACGCCCTGGCCGCGCAGCCAGTTGGCGACGCGGTTGGAGCGGGCGGACATCTCGGCGAAGCTGACCTTCGCCTCGGAACCGTCCTCCTCGACGATGTGCAGCGCGGTCCTGTCGTTGCCGGCGGCGATGACGTCGAACCATTCGAGCGCCCAGTTGAAGCGGTCGAAGCGGGGCCAGACGAAGCCCTCGTACGCCGTCTCGTAGTCCTCGCGGTGCCGGAGCAGGAAGTCCCGGGCGTCCCGGAAGTCCTCGGTGGCGCCCGTCGGGCCGGTCGGGCTGGTCGGATGGGGCACGCTCGCTGCCGTCATGTGTCGTTCTCCTCGTTGCGGGACCGGTCCCCGACATCGTGTAATCGGTGACCCAGGTCTCACTACCCCCATTCGGGGGTGAAGGAGTGGTTCCGTGTCCGACCAGACGGATTCGGTGGAATTGCGCGCGGCGCTGCTGCGGCTCCGCCGCGCCACCGGGCTGCCCGTGGTCTTCGGCGGCCTGCTCCAGGAGGGGCTGTCGGTGCGGATCGCCGAGATGAGCGGGGCGGTGACGCCAGCGCTGCACGGCCTGACGGTCTCGCCGGGCTCCGGACTCGGCGGGAAGTGCCTCGCGCTGTCGCGGCCGTGCGCGGTGACGGACTACGCGTCGGCGCGGCACATCACCCACGAGTACGACCTGCCGGTCTCGGCGGAGGGCCTGCGCTCGGTGATCGCGGTCCCCGTGGTCGTACGGCGCAAGGTGCGCGGGGTGCTGTACGGCGCGCTGCGCGAGTCGCTGCCGATCGGCGAGCGGGTCTTCGACGCGGCGGTGGCGGCCGCCCGCGACGTCGAACAGGCGCTGGCGGTACGGGACGAGGTGCGCCACGCGACGTCGGCGCCGGCCGGCGGGCCGTCCTGGGAAGAGGTCCGCCAGGCGTACGGGGAGCTGCGCGAACTGGCCCCGCAGGTCCTCGACCCGGCGGTCCGCGACCGCCTCCTGGCGGTCTGCGGCCGCCTGGAATCCGCCTCCGGCACGGTCCCTTCCGTCCCGGGCGTCCTCCTCACCCCGCGCGAGACGGACGTCCTCGCGGCGGTCGCCTCGGGCGCGACGAACGCCACGGCGGCGGAGCGCCTGGGGCTGCGCCCGGAGACGGTGAAGGGCTACCTGCGCTCGGCCATGCGCAAGCTGGGCGCGCACACGCGCCTGGAGGCGGTGGTGGCGGCGCGGAGGGCGGGGGCGCTGCCCTGAACAGCGCGTGCCGCCGGGCGCCCTGACACGCCCCCCACGCCCACAAGCGCCACGCACCCCCGCACCCCTCCCCGCGAGCCGATGTTCCGCTCATCAGGTGTTCTCCGCCCCGGGCCCGCTCACCGTGACGGTCGAGTCCGCGGACCCGGTGCCCACGCCGCGCTTCCTCGTCACCGCGACCGAACGGCCCGACTGCCAGGGCCTCCTGGACTCCCACACCGCCGAGCGGGCGCTCAGCGCGACGGCGACCGGCCCGTGGGCGCCCGTACCCGTGTCGAACCCGCCCGCGACGACCCCGCCCTCATCGGAACAGCCCCCTGCTCACGACCGGAACGCTTCTGCTCGCCCTCAGGACCCGGTCACGCCGGGTTCACGGTGGACGACGTCGTACGGAACACCCGCCGGCACCGTGACGCGCAGGGTCCGTTCCGCCTCGGCGGTGAGCTCGGCGCGCTGGGCCCGGGTGAGGCGGGCGAAGGGTTCGAGGGTGAGGGTGGTGCGGTCCTTCGCCTCGTCGAGGAACCAGAGCCCGGCGAGGAACCCGTCGAGGAGGAAGACCCGGCGGGCCTGGTTGCCGCTCCAGGTGCGGGAGCGGTGTTCGGCGGGGACGACACGGGTGCGGTCGGCGTGCGAGAGCAGGAGGTTGTCGAACTCCGGGAGGAGCCGCGCCGGGGCGGGGGTGTCCTCGTCGGGACGGGGCGCGTCGGGCAGGTCGAAGAGCTCGGTGCCGCGCTCGCCGCGGAAGACGAGCAGCCGGGGCCGGAGCCGCTCGAAGGCCGGGGCGAGACCGGTGAGGCCGCACCAGGTCTGCATGTCCTTGACGGAGGCGGGCCCGAAGGCGCCGAGGTAGCGGAGGACGGTCGCGTCGAGGTCGGCGGCCTCCGGGGCGGGCCCGTCGAACCAGGCGTCGACGGTGGTGAGCGCCACCTGCCCGCCCCGCCCCCACAGCCCGCGCGGGGTGACCTGGACGAGCGGGAGCAGGCAGCGGGCGGCGAGGGAGAGGGACTGGGGGTCGGCGTCAGGCCATTCCTCGAGGAGTTCCTCGCGGAGCTGCTTGGGCGTACGGGGCTTCTCCTCGACGAGGGCGCGGGAGACGGCGGCGAGCCGGTCGAGGTCGACGCCGTCGAGGCCGCCGCGGGAGACGAAGATCGCGAGCTCGCGGTCGATGGCGCCGGGCTGGACGAGTCGGCGCAGCGCGACGGCGTCGCGGGCGGTGTGGGTGTGGACGGTCGACCGCATGGTCACGATGCGGGCGACGGCCCGGGACTCCATCAGCCCGGACAACTCCTCGGGCCGGAAGCCGTCGAGGCGGGCGGCGAGGGCGTAGTACGGGGGCTTGGTGTTCTGCGCCTGGAGCCCGAGGAGATGGGCGACGGCGTCCTCGGCGGCGAGGGGCGCCCGGCGCAGGAGGAGCTGACGGTCGAGGGTGGCGCGGTTGAGGGCGCGGGGGCTGAGGGTCGGGGGATTCGCCGTGGTGACCATGGGGAGACGCTACGACGGAGGGTACGGAAGCCGCGCGTCCATTCGACCTCGGGCACGCCGCGTATATCCTTCCCAAACGCACCCAAATCACCACCCGGATCACCACCCGGATCACCACCCGAGTCACCACCCGGATCACCACCCGGATCGCCACGGGCGAACGCAGAGGAGGCCGAGACACGTGCCGGACCGCCCGGACCGCTCCGACCGCCGCCCCCGAGCGGCCTGGCGCCGCCACGCGGAGCCGCCGCTGCCCGACCCCGACACCCCACCGCCCGCCACCGAGCGGCCCAGCGTCGTCCAGGCGAGCCTGTACCGAGAGGGCAGACGGGTGGCGTCCCCCGCCACGCTCGCGGACACGTTCCGCCGGCTGCGAGAGCACCCCGAGGGCATGGCCTGGATCGGCCTGCACCGCCCGACGGAGGCGGAACTCCACTCCCTGGCCGCCGAGTTCGACCTGCACGAACTGGCGGTGGAGGACGCGCTCGAAGCCCACCAGCGCCCGAAGCTGGAACGGTACGGCGACACGCTCTTCGTGGTCCTGCGCGCGGCCCGCTACCTGGACGCGCAGGAGGAGGTCGACTTCGGCGAACTCCACCTCTTCGTCGGCCCGGACTTCCTCATCACGGTCCACCACGGCGCCGCACCGGACCTGTCCTCGGTCCGCCGCCGCATGGAGGAGAACCCCGACCTCCTCGCCCTCGGCCCGGAAGCAGTCCTCTACGCGATCCTCGACGCGGTGGTCGACGGCTACGCCCCGGTCGTCGCGGGCGTCCAGAACGACATCGACGAGATCGAGACGGAGGTCTTCGGCGGCGACCCGGCGGTCTCCCGCCGCATCTACGAACTCTCCCGCGAAATGGTCGAGTTCCAACGCGCCACCCGGCCCCTGGTCGGCATGCTCCACGGCCTGATGGCCGGCTTCACCAAGTACGGCACGGACGAGGAACTCCAGCGCTACCTCCGCGACGTGGCCGACCACGTCACCCACACCAGCGAACGCGTGGACGGCTTCCGCCAGGCCCTCACCGACATCCTCACGGTCAACGCCACCCTCGTCACCCAACAACAGAACGCCGAGATGCGCGCACTGGCGGAGGCCGGCTTCGAACAGAACGAGGAGATCAAGAAGATCTCGTCGTGGGCCGCCATCCTGTTCGCCCCCACGCTGGTCGGAACGATCTACGGCATGAACTTCGACACCATGCCGGAGCTGCACTGGTCGGCGGGGTATCCCTTCGCGATCGTCCTGATGGCAGCGGTCTGCACGAGCCTGTACGTCATCTTCAAGCGGAAGGACTGGCTGTAGCCGGCCGGGCTGCCCCGGTGAAACGGTGTGATCACGGCGTCGGAACCGCCCTGGACAGCATCAGCCTGGAGGGGAACTTCCACGGCTCCGGAGCGTCCGTGGGGGCTGCGCCTGGCCGCGGTCGGTGCCGGGTCACCACTCGGTGATGAGGGGCGTGTCCGGTCCGTGCTGCCGCCAGGCTTCGGCGAGTCGCAGGAGGCGGGCGGGGGCGGCGATGCCGCGTACGACGGCGATCCCGTCCTCGGTGACCTCGAACGTCACCGCGCCCACGACCTGCTCGCCGAGGACGAAGAGGACGGCCGGGGCACCGTTGACGACCGCGTAGTGGAGGGCGAGCGCGCCGCCGGCGAGCCGCTGCTTCGCGGGCGTGGACGTGAAGCCGCCCCGCATGACGGTGGCGACCCGCCGCGGATTGTCGTAGCGCAGCAGCTTCTTGGCCAGGCCGTTGCCGTCGGAGAGGGCGATCACGTCGTCGGTGAGCAGCGCCACCAGCCGTTCGGTGCGCCCCGAGGTGGCGGCGGTCAGGAATTCCTCGACGATCCTGCGGGCGGCCGCCGGATCGACTTCGCGGCCGCCCCGGCGGCGCGTTGCGGTGACACGGGTCCGGGCGCGGTGGAGGTGCTGCTGGCTTGCCGACTCGGTGATGTCGAGGATCTCGGCGATCTCGGCGTGGCCGTAGGAGAACGCTTCGCGCAGGATGTAGACGGCCCGCTCGACGGGCGACAGGCGCTCCATGACGGTCAGCACGGCCAGGGAGACCGATTCGCGCTGCTCGAAGGTGTCGGCCGGGCCGAGCATCGGGTCGCCCTCGAGGAGCAGTTCGGGGAACCAGGCGCCGGCGGAGCGTTCGCGGCGGGCCTGTGCCGAGCGGAGCCGGTCGAGGCACAGGTTGGTGACGACCTTGGTCAGCCAGGCTTCGGGCACCTCGATCTGCTGCCGGTCGGCGGCCTGCCAGTGCAAGTACGCGTCCTGCACGGCGTCTTGGGCGTCGACGGCGGAGCCCAGCAGGCGGTAGGCCAGTGAGGCCAGCCGATTCCGGCTGGCCTCGAACCGGCTGGTGTCGAAGCGATCGGTAGCGGTGCTGTCCACCTGGCCAGCCTAGGCGGCTACTCGACCGCCCTGTCGGTGGGGGGCGTTCGGCGCGGCAGCCAGGGGGCGCTGCCGCCTGGGCAGGCAGAAGGTCGGGTGCAAGGTGGTCCACTGCGACATCCTGAGGATGCCCGCCTTGATCCGTGCGGCCTTCCGGCCGCCCGTGTACTTCGGCTTCGGCTGCGCTTCGTGGTCGACCAGCTGAAGGATCCCGTCCTGCCGGCCGAGGCTGATGTGGTTGCCCGGGTAGGCCAGCTTGACGTGTCCGATCCTGCTGCCGGTCAGGCTTCCCATGATGGCCTTCACGGCCTGCATGGCGGTGAAGCCTGCCGAGGCGCAGGACATGGGCAGCGGCTTGCCGTTGGCTCCCATGGCGTGGACGCTGTCGCCGGCGGCGTAGACGTTGGGGTGCGAGAGCGAGCGCATGGCGTGGTCGACGAGGATCCGGCCGTCCTCGGTGACGTCCAGCCCGGCGGCGGCGGCGATGGGGGCGACCGCGAACCCGGCCGTCCACACGGTCGCGTCGGACGGCAGGGCGGTGCCGTCGGCGCACAGGACCCGGGTCGCTTCGACGGCTTCGACGCCGGCGTGTTCCAGGACGGTGATGCCCAGCCGGTCGCAGGCCTGGCGCAGGTGGCCGCGGGCTCCGGAGGACAGCTGGGCGCCCAGCTCTCCACGGGCGACCAGGGTCACCGACAGGCCGGGCCGGGATTCGGCGATCTCGGTGGCGGTCTCGATGCCGGTCAGCCCGTCGCCGACGACCAGTATGTTCCCGCCTTCGCGCAGCCCGTCCAGGCGTTCGCGCAGCCGGAGCGCCGAGGGGCGGGCGGCGACGTCGAAGGCGTGGTCGGCCACGCCGGGGACACCTCGGTCGTCACCGTGGCTGCCGAGCGCGTAGAGCAGGGTGTCGTAGCCGAGCTCGTCGGCGCCGCCGTCGGTGTCGGCCACGGTGACGACCTGGCGCTCGGGGTCGACGGCGGTGACACGCGCCAGGTGCAGCCGTATCCCCGTGCCGGAGAAGACGTCGGCGAGCCGTGGAGCCTCGATCTCCTGGCCGGCCGCGAGCTGGTGCAGCCGCAGCCGCTGGACGAAGTCGGGCTCGGCGTTGACCACGGTGATCTCGGTGTCCGCGGGGGACAGCCGGCGGGCCAGGTTCCCGGCCGCGTAGGCCCCTGCGTAACCGGCGCCGAGGACGACGATGCGGTGCTTCATGTGACGCTCCTGTCGGTTCGCTTGCTCTCGGTGACTTGAGCGGGACAGCGCCCCGATCCCTGACAGGAATCGGATGTGACCTGCGTCACAGGGTGTCGGGGGCGCCACCCCGGGGGGCGCCGGGTCGCGGTCCTTCGCGTCGTTCCGCAGCGCGCCCCCCTGGCGCACATACCCCCAGGGGGTATATGGTCGTGGACATCAAGGACGACCGAGCAGGACGTGGAGGCAGCGTCATGAACAACCACATCGGCCATGGGAGCCACGGCGGCGAGCGGCCCGGAGGGCTGGCGGTCAGCGAGGACGGGTTCTCGTTCGAGCTCGACGCGAGCGTGCTTCCGGTGGGGGCGCAGAAGGTGACCTTCCGGATCGTCGGTCCCGACGGGCGGGCCGTGACCCGGTTCGAGGCCGAGCACGAGAAGGAGCTGCACTTCATCGCCGTGCGGCGGGACACCAGCGGGTTCCAGCACGTGCACCCCGTCCGGGACGAGCAGGGCACCTGGACCGCCGAGCTGGACCTGACGCCCGGCGACTGGCGGTTCTTCGCCGACATCCACCCGACCGGGCACGGCAGGAGCCTCACCCTCGGCGTGGACGCGGCGGTCGCGGGGGCGTACGAGCCACGGGAGCTTCCCGCCGAGAGCCCGGTCGCCCAGGTCGACGCGTACACCGTCGCCCTTCGCGGCGCCCTCGTGCCGGGTGCCGCCAGCGGTCTGACGCTCACCGTCAGCCGCGACGGCGAACCCGTCACCGACCTCCAGCCCTACCTCGGCGCCTACGGCCACCTCGTCGCGCTCCGCGTCGGCGACCTCGGCTACCTCCACGTGCATCCCGAGGGCGCGCCCGGTGACGGCACCGCCGTGCCGGGGCCCGACGTCACCTTCATGGCTGTCGCCCCCACCGGTGGCGTCTACCGCCTCTTCCTCGACTTCCGGCACGGGGGCGTCGTGCGCACCGCCGAATTCACCGTCCGCACCCGTGAGCAGGCGGATGCGCACGCCCATCACGCACACCACGCACACCACGCACACCACGCACACCACTGAGTCTCGTTCTCGCTGGAGGCATCCCGTGCTTCGCCGAACCGGTTCGATCCCGCTCTCCCTCCGCTGTCCCGCCCCGGAGGACACCGCCGATGTGTAGAGACCCCCCCTGCCCCACCGCATGGACACGGAAGGGACCACGCCATGCGACTCTTCGCCCTCCGCGACTACCGCCGCCTCTTCAGCGCCCAGATCGTCGCCCTCTTCGGCACCGGACTGACCACGGTCGCGCTCGGCCTCCTCGCCTACGAGCTCGCCGGGCCGCGCGCCGCCACCGTTCTCGGTACCGCCCTGACCATCAAGATGGTCCTGTACGTCGTCATCGCACCGCTCGCCGCCGCCTACGTCGACAGGCTGCCGCGCCGGGCCTTCCTCGCCTCCCTCGACGTCGTCCGCGCGCTCGTCGTCCTGGCCCTGCCCCTCGTCACCGAGGTCTGGCAGGTGTACGTGCTGATCGGCGTCCTGCAGTCCGCGTCCGCCGCGTTCACGCCGACGTTCCAGGCCGTCATCCCCGACATCGTCACCGACGAGGCCGCCTACAGCCGGGCCCTGTCCGCCTCGCAGGTCGCCTCCACCATGGAGAGCCTGCTCAGCCCCGTCCTCGCGGCGGTCGCCCTGAGCTTCGTCGGCTTCGACCTGCTGTTCCTCGGGACCTCGGTGGGGTTCGCCCTCTCCACCGCGCTCGTCCTCTCGACCCGCGTCCCCGACGCCCGCCCCAGCGTGCACGCCAAGGCCTGGGACAAGGCGGCGGCCGGGATCAGGACCTTCCTCGCCACCCCGCGGCTGCGGGGCGTCATGGCCCTGAACCTGGTGGTCGCGGCGGCCGGCTCGATCGTCGTCGTCAACACCGTCAACCACGTGCGCGACACCCTCGGCGGCACACGGTCCGACGTCGCCTGGATGCTCGCCGCGTCCGGAGGCGGCACCCTCCTCGCCGCCCTCGCGCTTCCCCGGGTCCTCGACCGGGTCGCCGCCCGCACGGTCATGACGACCGGCGCCGGGGTCCTCGTCGGCGGCACCGCGGGCGCCGTCGTCCTCGCCGCCGCCGGACTCACCTCCGGGGCCGCCTCCTGGACCGGCACCGCGGCCGTGTGGGGGCTGATCGGCGTCGGGATGGCACTGGTCATCACCCCGACGGGCAAGGTCATCCGGGGCGCCGTCCCCGCGAACCGGGTCCCGGAGGCCTTCGCCGCCCAGTTCTCCCTGTCGCACCTCGCCTGGCTGGTCACGTACCCGGTCGCGGGATGGCTCGGCACGGACCCCGGTCTCACCGTCGCCTGGTCCGTCCTCGCGGGACTCGCGGCGATCGGGGCCACCGCCTCGCTCCTGCTGTGGCCGAAGGGGGCCACGGGACCGAAGGGGACCAGGGGGGTCGAGGGGACCAAGGGGGCCGAGGGGACGGGTGTCCCCTCCGCCGTTCGGAAGGACCTGTCCGCCTCCCCGGCGTCCACCACCGAGACCACCCTGGCGGCCTGACGCACCACGACGTGCGAGCGGCCCGCGGGTCCCCGGACCCGTGGGCCGCTTCCGCGTGCGCGCATTGCGGTGATGTTCCGGGCCTCCGCCGGAATCACCCGGGCGCCCTCGTGGCGTCGTCGGCAGTCGTCGCGAACGCGTGATGGCCTCTGCGCCATGAACACACGCACCGGAGTCGCACTCGTTTGCGCACTCGCCGCCGCCCTCGGCCTCGCCGCGCCCCTCGCGGCCGCGTCCCCGGACGCCGTCGTGCCCGAGCCGCCGCCCGCGCCGCTGCTCACGGCCGTCAAGGCGCTGCCCGGCAGGTACCTCGTGACGCTCGACCGGACCGCCGACCCGACGCAGCTGGCGCAGAGCCTCGGACTGAAGCCGACGTACGTCTACGAGAAGGCGCTCCACGGGTTCGCGGTCGCGCTGGACGCCGCTCAGCTGGAGCTCGTACGGCGGACCCCGGGCGTCGCCTCGGTAGAGGAGGACGCGATGGCCGTCGCCCCGCCGCGGCCCGCCGACCCCGCCGGAGGGTCCCGGGCACCGGCCGCCACCTGGGGCGTCGACCGGATCAACCAGTGGACGCTGCCGCTCGACGACGACTTCACCACGCGCGGCAACGGCGCCGGGGTGACGGTGTACGTCCTCGACAGCGGGATCGACTACGACCACGACGAGTTCGACGGCCGCGCCGTCCCCGGCTTCGACGCCATGGGCGACGGGCGGGACGGACGGGACTGCAACGGCCACGGGACGCACGTCGCGGGGACCGTCGCCGGGAAGACGTACGGGGTCGCGCGCAAGGCCTCCCTGGTCAGCGTCCGGGTCCTCGGCTGCGACGGTTCCGGACCGTACTCGGCGATCATCGCCGGTCTCGACTGGGTCGCCCGGTACGCCCAGCAGCCCGCCGTGCTCAACGGCTCGCTCGGCGGGAACCTCTCCACGGCGCTCAACAACGCCGCCAACGCGCTCGCCCACGCCGGCGTCCTGCCCGTGCTGGCCGCCGGCAACTCGGCGAAGGACGCCTGCGGCGTCTCGCCCGCCTCGGCCTCGGGCGGCTTCACCGTCGCCGCCTCCAACGCGCGGGACGAGGAGGCGTCCTTCTCCAACCACGGCCGGTGCGTGGAGCTCCTCGCCCCCGGCGAGGGGATCGTGTCGGCGCGGCTCGACGGGGGCAGCGCCTCCGGCAGCGGTACGTCCATGGCGGCCCCGCACGTCACCGGCGTCGCCGCGCTCTACAAGGCCGAACACCCCACGGCGGCACCGGCGGAGATCGCCCAGTGGCTCGACGGGAACTCCACCAAGGGCATCCTCAGCAACCTCAGTCCCGCCACCCCCAACAAGCTGTTGTACACGGGTGGGCTGTAGCCGCCCCGTTCACACCGGTGTGCCCGTGGTCGCCCGGCGCACCCCGTGGGCTCCCGTCGCCCGGTCGGGCGGCCCGGCGGTCCGGGCCCTTCGGCTCGGCCTCCCCTCGCCGGCCGGGGTCCTTGGTCCCGTCCGGAAGGGGGCGTACGTCCCCACTTGCGCGGAGCCGTCCGCCGGGGACGCGGATCGCTTGACCCGCCCGTCACCGACCGCATTGAGTAGGGGCAATTGGTCTATACCACAAGGCCGACACCCCCACTCGGACCGTCCGGCACGTACCGCCGGTGATGGGACAGGAACCGCCATGGCAGACATCGTCTTCGACAACGTGTCGCTGACCTACCCGGGGGCGGACGCCCCCACCGTCAGGAACCTCCGACTCGACATCAGCGACGGGGAGTTCCTCGTCCTCGTCGGACCCTCCGGCTGCGGGAAGTCGACGACCCTGCGCATGCTGGCCGGCCTGGAGGACGTCACCGAGGGATCGATCAGGATCGGCGGGAGGGACGTCACGGACCTTCCCCCCAAGGACCGTGACATCTCGATGGTGTTCCAGAACTACGCGCTCTACCCGCACATGACGGTCGCTCAGAACATGGGCTTCGCCCTGAAGATCGCCAAGGTGGACAAGGAGGAGATCGACCGGCGCGTCCGGGAGGCCGCCCGCATCCTCGACCTCACCGAGTACCTCGCACGGAAGCCGAAGGCGCTGTCGGGCGGCCAGCGACAGCGCGTCGCCATGGGCCGTGCGATCGTCCGGGAGCCGCAGGTCTTCCTCATGGACGAGCCCCTCTCCAACCTCGACGCCAAGCTCCGCGTCCAGACCCGCGCCGAAATCGCCGCGCTCCAGCGGCGGTTGGGGACGACCACCGTGTACGTCACCCACGACCAGGTCGAGGCCATGACGATGGGCGACCGCGTCGCCGTGCTCAAGGACGGCGTCCTCCAGCAGTGCGACCCGCCCCGCACGATGTACGACCGTCCGGCCAACGTCTTCGTCGCCGGGTTCATCGGCTCCCCCGCCATGAACCTCTTCACGCTGCCGCTCACCGACGAGGGCATCCGCTTCGGCGGCAGCATCGTCAAGGTCGGCGAGTCGGCGCGGAAGGCAGCCGACGGCGACACCGTCACCCTCGGCATCCGGCCCGAGCACCTCGACTTCCACGCCAAGCACAGCGACAAGGGCCTCCCCGTCACCTTCTACACGGTCGAGGAGCTCGGATCCGAGGGGTTCGCCTACGGGCGCGTGGACCTGGGCGGCGGCGAGGAGGCACCCATGACCGTCCGGACCTACGGGCGCGAGGAGGGGCTGCGGGGGCAGACCGTGCGCGTCCTCCCCCGCGAGGACGAGATCCACCTGTTCTCCGCCGTCACCGGAGAGCGGCTGCCCGACTGAGACGACACGAGGAAGCCGGGTCGCGCACCTCCCGCGCGACCCGGCTTCCTCGTCTCCTCCGCCGCCTCAGATGCCGAAGGCCACCGCCGCCGCGCCCACCAGGCCCGCGTCCGTGCCCGCCCGGGCCGGGACGACCCGCACGTCGCGGGTGAACGAGAGCGTCGCGTACGTCGTCAGCTCGGCGCGGACGGCGGCGAAGAGGAGGTCGCCGGCGGCCGCGACGCCACCGCCGATGACGACGACCTCCAGCTCGACCAGCGCGGCCGTCGCCGCGACCGCCGCGGCCACCGCGCGGGCGGCCCGCGCGAAGGCCGCGCGCGGGACGGGCTCGCCTCGCCGGGCCGCGTCCGCGACGGTACGGGCCGTCGCCTCCTCGCCCGCCGGCGGGCTCCAGCCGTGCGCCAGCGCGTACCGGACGATGCTGGGACCGCTGGCGAGGCGCTCCACGCAGCCCCGGCCGCCACAGGGGCACGGTTCGCCGTCGAGGTCGACGCTCATGTGGCCGATGTGTCCCGCGTTGCCGCTGGGGCCCGTGTAGAGCTTTCCGTCGAGCACGAGACCACCGCCGACGCCGGTGGAGACGACCATGCAGAGGGCGTGGGTACGACCCCGGGCCGCGCCGTCCCAGAACTCGGCCGCGGCCACCGCGGCGCCGTCGCCGATCAGCCGCACCGGGAGCTCCTCACCCCCGGCGCGGACGGCCTCGTCGAGACGGTCGACGAGGGGAAACCCGCGCCACCCGGGGATGTTCACGGGGCTGACCGTGCCCGCGGCGGTGTCGACCGGGCCGGCGGATCCCACGCCCAGGGCCCGCACCCGTCCCCACTCGGGATGGGCGCGCAACTCGTCCAGCACGCGCACCACTTGGGCCATGAGCGCGTCCGCGCCCTCGGTGGCGGGGGTGGGATGCCGGGTACGGGCCAGCAGCGCGCCGGTCGCGTCGACGAGCGCCCCGGCGATCTTGGTACCGCCGATGTCGATCGCCGCGACGAGGTCGGCGGCGGAGGTGGACGCGGAAGCCGAGGAGGAAACCGAGGTGGAGGGGGGAGTGAGGGGCATGGGGAGGGTGTCTCGCTCGCTGTCGTTGGCGGGTGGAGGGGTCGAAGGGTCGTGGGGTGGAGGGGTCGAAGAGTCGTGGGGTGGAGGGGTCTTGGGGTGGTGGGGTCTTGGGGTGGTGGGGTCTTGGGGTGAGGGGCCGTGGGGTGGCGGGCGGGCCGGCCGTGCCGGTCAGGGGGCCGGCGGCGATCCGCAGCTCTCGCGGACCTCCAGGCTCGGCAGCGGGTCCTGGAGACGGCGCGGCCGGGCGCCCGCCAAAAGGTGGAGGACCTCGGCCGCCGCCCGGCGGCCGAACGATCCGGGTTCCCTGGTGAGGGCGGTGAGCGGCGGGTGGAAGGCGCGGCAGAGCGCCGAGTCCTCCCAGGAGACGATCGACACGTCCTCGGGAATCCGCAGGCCGCGCTCGGTGGCGACGCCGGCGGCCGTGACCGCCATGACCTCGTTGTGGCAGATGAGGGCGGTGGGGCGCAGGGACGCGCCGAGGAGGCGACGGGCGGCCTTGGCGCCCTGCCGGTCGGAGTGGTCGGTGGTCACCGAGACGATGTGGTCGAGCCGCAGCTGCCGGGCCGCCGAGCGGAGGGCGGCGATGCGGCGGGCGGTGTGGGCGAGGCCGGGCGGGCCCGCCATGTGGGCGATCCGGCGGTGTCCGAGCTCGTGGAGGTGGTGGACGATCAGGTCCATCGCGCCGGCGTCGTCGGCCCAGATGGTGGAGAGTCCGCCGCCCCGACGGCGGGGCCCCGGGCCGCGGTCCGCTCCCTCCATCGCGCCGATGGCGACGGCGGGGAGCCCGAGGACGGCGAGGGTCTCGGGGCGGGGGTCGCTGACCCGGGGGTCGACGACGATGACGCCGTCGACGCGGCCCTCGGCCCACCAGCGGCGATCGTCGACGGCGCCAACGTCTGGCAGCGGTTCGTGAAGGTCGCGCTGCCCGCCGTCAAGGGCACCCTCGCCGTCGTCGCGATCTTCGCCTTCATGGGCGCCTGGGACGACTTCCTGTGGCCGCTCATCGTCCTCTCGGACTCGGACAACTTCACGCTCACCGTGGGACTCAACTTCCTGCACGGCACCTTCGCCAACAACCAGCGCGTGGTCGCGGCGGGCACGATCATCGCCGTGGCCCCGCTGATCGTGATGTTCGCCTGCCTCCAGCGCTTCTTCTTCCGGGGCGTCGGCGAAGGCGCGGTCAAGGGCTGAGCCCCGACGCCGGCATCCGCCCGGGCCGCACCGCTCCGGCCGGTCCCCTCCCCCGCTCCCCCGCACCCCTCCCTGGAGGCCCCGCATGACCGCGACCGCGCCCCGCTTCGGCGTCAACTACACGCCCAGCCAAGGCTGGTTCCACCACTGGCTCGACTACGACGCGGGCGCCGTCCGCGCCGACCTGGAGTCGATCGCCGCGCTGGGCCTCGACCACGTCCGGGTCTTCCCCCTCTGGCCGTACTTCCAGCCCAACCGGACCCTGATCCGGCCGCGGGCCGTCGAGCACCTCCTCGACCTCGTCGACACGGCCGGCGAGCTCGGCCTCGACGTCAACGTGGACGGCCTCCAGGGCCACCTGTCCAGCTTCGACTTCCTGCCGGCCTGGACGCGGACCTGGCACCGCCGCAACCTCTTCACCGACCCGGACGTCGTCGACGGCCAGGCCGCGTACCTGAGGACCCTCGCGGGCGCTCTCGCCGACCGGCCGAACTTCCTCGGGATGACCGTCGGCAACGAGATCAACCAGTTCTCCGCCGACCCGCACCCGGACCCCGACCGGGCCACGCCGGAGCAGATCGACGCCTGGCTGACCCGGATGCTCGCCGCCTGCGAGGAGGGCGCGCCGGGGCTGCCGCACCTCCACGCCGAGTACGACGCCAGCTGGTACCAGGACGACATGCCCTTCACCCCGGACCACGCGGCCCGGCACGGGGCGATGACCGCGGTCCACTCCTGGGTGTTCAACGGCACCGCCCAGCTCCACGGCCGGACCTCGGTCCCCACCGAGCACCACGCGGCCTACCTGGTCGAGCTGTCGAAGGCCTGGGCCCGCGAACCGCGCCGCCCGGTGTGGCTCCAGGAGGTCGGCGCCCCCGCCCCGCTCGTACCGCCGGAGCACGCGGCCGCGTTCACCGGGGCCACGCTGCGGAACGCGCTCGACTGCCCGGACCTGTGGGGCGTCACCTGGTGGTGCTCGCACGACGTCTCGCGCGCGCTCGCCGACTTCCCCGAGCTCGAGTACGGACTCGGGCTGCTCACCAACGACCGGGAGCCGAAGGACACGGCGCGGGTCCTGGAGTCGTACGCGCGGGGGTACGGGGACGGGTCCCGGACCTACGCACCCGCGCCGCGCACCACGGCCCTGGCGGTGGACGCGGGCGAGGGCCCGGGGATGGTGACGCGGTCGGTGTGCGCGCCGGGCGGCGCGTTCTACGAGGCGTACTTCCGGCTCGTCGCGGACGGCGTCCGGCCGGCGGTGGTGCGGGCGGAGCTCGCGGGCGACGCGGGGCACCTGGCAGCGCGGGGGATCACGGAGGTGGTCACCGTCGACCAGGTCCACTGACACCCCCACGGCGCCCCCCAGCGCCTCCCGGCACACCCCCACCGCCCATCCCCCACGCACGGCAGCACGTACCGCACCGAAGGAGCCCCCCATGCACGACGACCGCGGACTCGTCGAGGCACGCCTCAAGCGCGTCCTGGACGAACGCATCCGACCCGCCGTCCACCCCGTCTCGGTGCCGATGGACATCGCCGTGTGGGAGGCCCGCGGCGAGCCCGTGCCGGTGGCGGAGGGCCTGGCCGCCGCGACGCGCCCGGCGGCGGTGGGCGAGGCGTGGGGCAGGCCGTGGGGGACGAGCTGGTTCACCGTGACGGGGACGGTCCCGGGCGAGTGGGCGGGGCGGACCGTCGAGGCGATCCTCGACCTCGGCTTCGACGAGAACATGACCGGCTTCCAGTGCGAGGGGCTGGTGTACCGGCCGGACGGCACGCCGGTGAAGGGCCTCAACCCGCGCAACCAGTGGGTCCGGGTCGCCGGGCCGGCGGAGGGCGGCGAGGAGGTCGAGTACCGGATCGAGGCCGCCTCCAACCCGGTCCTGCTCGACTACCACCCCTTCCTGCCGACCCGTCTGGGCGACATCGAGACCTCGCACGGCGACCCGCTGTACACGCTGGCGCGCATGGACCTCGCCGTCTTCGACGAGACCGTGTGGCAGCTGGTGATGGACCTGGAGGTGCTCGGCGAGCTGATGGCCGAGCTGCCGGTGGACTCGGGGCGCCGGTACGCGATCGTGCGGGCGGTCGACCGGGCGCTCGACGCGGTGGACCTCCAGGACGTCAACGGGACGGCGGCGGAGGCCCGTTCGCGACTCGACGAGGTCCTGTCCTCTCCCGCCGAGCCGTCCGCGCACCGGATCTCCGCCGTCGGGCACGCGCACATCGACTCGGCGTGGCTGTGGCCGCTGCGCGAGACCGTCCGCAAGGTGGCGCGGACGACGTCGAACATGACCTCGCTCCTGGAGAGCGAACCGGAGTTCGTCTTCGCCATGTCGCAGGCCCAGCAGTGGGCGTGGATCAAGGAGCACCGGCCCGAGGTGTGGGCGAGGGTGGTCGCCGCCGTCGCCGAGGGCAGGTTCGTGCCGACCGGCGGCATGTGGGTGGAGGCCGACACGAACATGCCGGGGTCGGAGGCGATGGCCCGTCAGTTCGTGCACGGCAAGCGGTTCTTCCTCGACGAGTTCGGGGTCGAGAACGACGAGGCGTGGCTGCCGGACACCTTCGGCTTCGCGGCCGGGCTTCCGCAGATCATCAAGGCGGCGGGCTCCAAGTGGCTGCTCACGCAGAAGATCTCGTGGTCGCAGGTGAACAAGTTCCCGCACCACACCTTCCAGTGGGAGGGCATCGACGGGACCCGGATCTTCACGCACTTCCCGCCCGTCGACACGTACAACTGCGCCATGAAGGGCGGCGAGGTCGCCCACGCGGCGAGGAACTTCAAGGACAAGGGCGTCGCCCACCACTCCCTCGCCCCCACCGGCTGGGGCGACGGCGGGGGCGGCACGACCCGAGAGATGATCGCGAAGGCGGCCCGGCTGCGCGACCTGGAGGGCTCGGCGCGGGTGACCTGGGAGAAGCCCGCCGAGTTCTTCGAGAAGGCGCAGGCCGAGTACCCGAAGCCGCCGGTGTGGGTGGGCGAGCTGTACCTGGAGCTGCACCGGGCGACGCTCACCAGCCAGGCGGGCACCAAGCAGGGCAACCGGCGCAGCGAGCACCTGCTCCGGGAGGCCGAGCTGTGGGCGGCGACGGCCGCCGTACGGACCGGATTCCCTTACCCGTACGAGGAGTTGGACCGGATCTGGAAGACGGTGCTGCTCCACCAGTTCCACGACATCCTGCCGGGCTCGTCGATCGCGTGGGTGCACAGGGAGGCGGAGGCCACGTACCGGCGGATCGCGGGCGAGCTGACCGCGATCGTCGAGGCGGCGCAGGCCGCGCTCGCCGGCGAGGGCGGCACTCCCCTGGTCTTCAACGCGGCGCCGCACGCGCGGCACGGCGTCCCGGCGGGTGGCGCGGGCGCGGCGGCCCGGGCGGGGGCGGCGCGCCTGAGCGAGGGGGCCGACGGTTCGTACGTCCTGGAGAACGGTCTCCTGCGGGTGGTCGTCGACGCCCGGGGCCTGGTCGTCTCCGCGTACGACGTCGGGAACGAGCGGGAGGCGGTGGCGCCGGGCACGCCGGCGAACCTGCTCCAGATCCACCCGGACTTCCCGAACATGTGGGACGCCTGGGACGTGGACGCCTTCTACCGGAACACGGTCACGGACCTGACCGACGCCGACGAGGTGGCGCCGGAGACGACGGCCGCGGAGAACGGCACGGTGGCGGTCCGCGTCGCGCGCGCCTTCGGCGAGTCGACGGTCGTCCAGGTGCTCTCGCTGCGTCCGGGTTCGCGCCGGCTCGACATCGACACGGAGGTGGACTGGCACGAGACGGAGAAGTTCCTGAAGCTGGCGTTCCCGCTGGACGTGCACGCCGAACGGTACGCGTCGGAGACCCAGTTCGGGCACTTCCACCGCCCCACCCACACCAACACCTCTTGGGAGGCGGCCAAGTTCGAGGCGTGCAACCACCGCTTCGTCCACATGGAGGAGCCGGGCTGGGGCGTCGCCCTCGTCACGGACTCGACGTACGGGCACGACGTCACCCGTCAGGTCCGCGACGGGGCGGACGGCGGTGACGGCGGTACGACGACGACGCTGCGGGCCTCGCTGCTGCGGGCCCCGCGCTTCCCCGACCCGGAGACCGACCAGGGCCTCCACCGCTTCCGGCACGCGCTGGTGCCGGGCGCGACGATCGGGGACGCGGTCCGCGAGGGCTACCGGGTGAACCTGCCGGAGCGCGAGGTGACCGGCGCGGGCGAGGTGGCCCCGCTGGTGGCCGTGGGCGACGACGCGGTGGTGGTGACGGCCGTGAAGCTCGCCGACGACGGCAGCCGCGACGTCGTCGTCCGCTTCCACGAGGCCCACGGCGGCCGGGCGAGGACGACCCTGACGCCGGGCTTCGAGGCGGCGGACGTGGTGGCGACGGACCTCCTCGAACGTCCCCTGGAAGGCGCCGGGGCGGAGCCGGTGACCGGTCCCGTGCCGGTGGAGCTCCGCCCCTTCGAGCTGAGGACGCTGCGCTTCCGCCGCGCCTGAACCGACACCTCGATCACCTGGATCACCTCGGCCACCTTCATCGCACGGACGTGTGAGGCCCCTGCGCCTCACACGTCCGTGCGGATCACCACCACGAGGGTGCGGGGACCGTGGACGCCCTCGACCCGTTCCAGCTCGATGTCCGAGGTGGCCGAGGGGCCGCTGATCAGGGTCGTCGGGCGGTGGGGCGCGAGGCGGGCGAGAGCCTCGGGCACGCCGACGGTGACCGTCGACAGGTCCACCACGCAGAGGTGGACGTCGGGCACGAGCGAGAGGGCGCGGCGGCCCTGGTCGGCTGAGCCGTCCAGGAAGATCGTGCCGGTCTCGGCGCACGCGGTCGTCGAGGCGGTGACCACCGCGTCGAGGGAGCCGAGGTCGGCCGCCGGGACGTCCGGGCCGTCCGGCATCGCCTCGCCGTCCCAGTCGGCGAGCCAGGTCGGGTCCAGACCGGCGGGAACGCCGACGCGGCGGGCCGCCAGGCCGGTCAGGACGTCGGCGAGCGTCGCGGCCGTCGCGGCGGCGGTACAGGTGTGGACGCGCGCCTTGTAGTCGAGGAGCCGGTCGGTGAGCAGGGCGAGCCGCTCGGCGTCCGGGGCCGTACGGTCGCGGCGGTACGCGCGCTCGACGGGGGCGGGCTCCGGGGCTCCGGCCAGCGCCGCGCGGACGCGGGCCAGGACCGTCTCTCGTGCGCTCGTCATCGGTCGCCTTCCTCCTTCTCCGATTCGCCCTGGGCGGCGGCCTCCGCGAGGGCCGCGCGGCCCGCCTCGGAGGCGTACCACTCGCGGAACGTGGCGCGGGGCGGCGCCGGGGTGTCGCGGCTGTCGCTCCAGCCCTCGAACGGCGGGGGCATCCGGGTGATCGTGCCGTCCTTGCCGGCCACCACCCGCCCGAGCCGGGACGCCTTCTGCGCCGCCTTGTACAGCTTCGGACTGCCCATGACCGCCGCGGCGGCCCTCATCGCGAGCCGTTCGGCGGTGCGGCCGGGCAACTCGGTGCTCTGGTGCCGGAGTTCGACGAGGAGTGACGGGATGTCGATCTTCACGGGGCAGGCGTCGTAGCAGGCCCCGCAGAGCGTGGAGGCGTACGGGAGGGTGGAGTTGGGGTCGTTCTTCGCCGCGTCCATGCCCGCGAACTGCGGGGTGAGGACCGCGCCGATCGGGCCGGGGTACGTGGAGCCGTACGCGTGGCCGCCGACGCGCTCGTACACCGGGCAGACGTTGAGACAGGCCGAGCAGCGGATGCAGTGGAGGGCCTGGCGGCCGATCCCGTCGGCGAGCGCGGCCGTGCGGCCGTTGTCGAGGAGGACGAGGTGGAAGTCCTGCGGCCCGTCGCCGGGGGTCACGCCGGTCCAGAGCGAGGTGTACGGGTTCATCCGCTCGCCCGTGGAGCTGCGCGGCAGGAGCTGGAGGAAGACCTCCAGGTCGGCGTAGGTCGGCAGGACCTTCTCGATGCCCATGACCGTGATGAGCGTCCGGGGGAGGGTCAGGCACATCCGGCCGTTGCCCTCGGACTCGACCACGCAGAGCGTGCCGGTCTCGGCGATGCCGAAGTTGGCGCCGGAGACGGCGACCGGGACGGTCATGAACTTCTCGCGGAGGTGTGCGCGGGCCGCGGATGCCAACTCGACCGGTGACGAGGTCAGTTCGGGATCGACGCCGGGGATGCCGTCGAGGAAGATCTCGCGGACCTCGTCGCGGTTGCGGTGGATGGCGGGGACGAGGATGTGCGAGGGACGGTCGTCGCCGAGCTGGACGATGAGCTCGGCGAGGTCGGTCTCGTGCGCGGTGATGCCCTGTTCGGCCAGGTGCTCGTTGAGGCCGATCTCCTGCGTGGCCATCGACTTGACCTTGATGACCTCCCGACTTCCGGCGGCCTCGACGAGCCGCGTCACGATCGCGTTCGCCTCGGCGGCGTCCCGGGCCCAGTGGACCGTGCCCCCGGCGGCGGTGACGCGTTCTTCCAGTTGTTCGAGGAGTTCGGGCAGCCGGGCCATGGTGTCGGCCTTGACGGCGGCGCCGGCGGAGCGGAGCTCCTCCCAGTCGGGGAGTTCGGCGGTGACGTGGAGGCGCTTGGCGCGGATGGTGCGGGTGGCGCGGTGGAGGTTGGCGCGCAGCTGCTCGTTGCCGAGCTCGCGCGCGGCGGCCTCGGGGAACGTGTGCCCTCCCCTCAACTGGCCCGACCCGTGCGGCGGCCGGGGCGGGAGACCCGGCATCCCGAGGAAGGTGCCGCTCCCCTTGCCGCTCGCCGCACTGCCCGCCTCGCCGCCCGCCTCGCCGCCCGCCGTGCCGCTCGCCTTGCCGCTCGCCTTGCCGCTCGCCTCGCGGGTCATCGGGTCGCCTCCGTGAGGGTGTGGGGAGCCGTACGGGTCGCGGCGAGGATTTCGGCGAGGTGGAGCGTGCGCGTGCCGGAGCGGATGCGGGAGAGTCCGCCGCCGATGTGCATCAGGCAGGAGGAGTCCCCGGCGGTGCACACGGCGGCGCCGGTCGACGTCACGTTCCCGATCTTGTCCGCGAGCATGGCCGACGAGGTCGCCGCGTTCTTCACGGCGAAGGTGCCGCCGAAGCCGCAGCAGGCGTCCGCCTCGGGGAGTTCGACGAGGTCGATGCCCTCGACCGCGCGCAGCAGCCGGAGCGGCTTCTCGCCGACCCGGACCATGCGGAGGGAGTGGCAGGTGGGGTGGTAGGTGACGCGGTGCGGGAAGTAGGCGCCGACGTCGACCGTCCCGGCCACGTCGACGAGGAACTCCGACAGCTCGTACGTCTTGCCCTCGACGCTCGCGACCCCGGCGCGCAGCGCGGCGTCCCCGTACCGCTCGGCGACCAGTCCGTGCTGGTGGCGCACGCAGCCCGCGCAGGAGCCGGAGGGCATGACGACGGCGTCGATCGACGGGTCGCCGAACTGCTCGGCGAAGCGGCGGACGAGCGGCACGGGTTCGCGCTGGTAGCCGGTGTTCACGTGCATCTGCCCGCAGCAGGTCTGGTCGGGCGGGAACACCAGCTCGTGCCCCAGGCGGGTGAGCAGCAGGGCCGTCGCCTTGACCGCGTCGGGGAAGAGCGTGTCCCCGAGGCAGGTGGCGAAGAGTCCGACGCGCACGGGGACCTCCACAGATCAGGTTTGGTCCGACCATACAAGTGAGGAGCTGGGGACGGAAAGACCTGTCCTCAGTTTGGTCGGACCATACGACTGGGGGAGGCCCCTCGCCCGCCCCGCCGCCGGCCTCAGCCCCGCGGCTCCTCGTCCACCAGCGTGCCGTGGAACTCCCGGATGTGCCGCTCCACCAGCTCCGCCGCGCGGGCGCCCTCACCCGCCCTGATGAGCCGCAGCAGCTCCGCGTGCTCGGCGTTGAGGCGCGCCGCCGTCGTCGGCCAGTCCTCCGCACCCTCCTCCGCCCGGAGGATGAGGGTGCGGACGGACTCGCGCACCGCGGCGGTCAGCGTGGAGACCAGGGCGTTGCCCGACCCCCGGGCGATCAGGACGTGGAAGCGGGTGTCCAGCTCGTTGAAGCGGGCCGGGTCCGCGCCCGCCTCCGCCATGCCGGCGAGGAGCGCCTCCGCCGCGTCGAGGTCCTGGGCGGAGGCGGAGCGGGCGGCCGCCTCGACGCTGGAGCGTTCGAGGAGGACCCGCGCCTCCAGGACGTCGGCGAGGCCGTAACTGCCGAGGGCGAGGTGCAGGCGGAGGACCCGACCGAGGGCGTCGTCGGGGTTGCGGACGATCCGCGCCCCGGCGTCCGGGCCACGGCCGACCTGCGCGACGAGGACCCCGGTGCTCTCCATCACGCGGAGCGCCTCGCGCAGCGCGGAGCGGCTCACGCCGAGCGCCGTCGCGAGCTCCCGCTCCGGCGGCAGCCGGTCCCCGGCCTTCAGCTCACCGGCGAGCACCATCCGCTCGATGCTCTCCAGGACGAGTTCATGGGTGCGCGCCTGCTTCACGGGTCGCCACTCGGTCTCCACGGCCGCCTCCTGTGTCGGTGCCAGTCGGTGCCACGGTGCCTGTTCCGCGACGCCGGGACATCGTAACTATGGTCCGACCACAGCCATCGGGCCCACCGGACGGGCCCCGGCGGGTGCCTCGCCTAGAGTGCGAGGCGTGGCGACGTACAGCATGGGGCAGGCAGCGCGGCTGCTCGGCGTGAGTCCGGAGACCGTCCGCAGGTGGGCGGACGGCGGCAAGCTGGGCATGGAGCGCGCCGGGGCCGGGCGGCGGACCGTCGACGGCGTCGCGCTGGCGCGGTTCGCGGCGGAGCGCGGGGCGGGACTGCACGCCGTGCCCGAGGGCGACGTGCCGACGTCCGTACGGAACTCGTTCGTCGGGATCGTCACGGCGGTACGGCTCGACGACGTCGCCGCGCAGGTCGAGGTGCAGGCAGGACCGCACCGGCTGGTGTCGCTCGTGACGCGCGAGGCGGTCGAGGAGCTGGCGCTGGAGGTCGGGGACACCGTCACCGCGCGCGTGAAGGCCACCAGCGTCCACGTCGACCTGGGCTGACGCCGGCGGAGCGGACCGAGCGGACCGAGCGGGCGGGCGGCGCCTGCCCTCGTAGCTTCCTCCCACGCCCCTCTCATTCGCCATGGAGGGTCCCACGGATTTCTTGCAGATGACAGCCTGAGCGCCCTACGGTGTCGCACATGCAGTCCTACACCATCGGCCAGGCCGCGCGTCTGCTGGGCGTCAGCCCCGACACCGCGCGGCGCTGGGCGGACGCGGGAAGGGTCGCGACCCACCGCGACGAGAACGGGAAGCGCGTGATCGACGGCAGGTCGCTCGCCGCGTTCTCCGCCGAACTCGCGCACGACGACGACGAGGAGACCTCGTACACCTCGGCGCGCAACGCGTTCCCCGGCATCGTGACCGCGATCAAGCTCGGTGACATCGCCGCCCAGGTCACCATCCAGGCCGGACCGCACCGCCTGGTCTCCCTCCTCACCCGGGAGGCCGTGGAGGAGCTGGGGCTCGAAGTCGGCATGCAGGCCACCGCCCGCGTGAAGTCGACCAGCGTGCACATCGACCGCACCTGACCACCCCTCACGCAGCACCGCGCGACCGCACCGCGCCCCCTTCCGCAGCTCCTCCGAGGAGAACGCATGCCCCTGCTTCCTGCCGTCACCGGACGCCGTGCCGCGTCCGCCGCCGTCACCGCCGCGCTGCTCGTCCCGCTGGCCGCCTGCTCGTCGAGCGGCGACGACGCAGCGAAGGAGACGGCGGGCTCCACCGGCTCCTCCTCCCCGGTCGGCCTCACGGTCCTCGCCGCCGCCTCCCTCACCGACGTCTTCAGGACGGCGGGAGCCGCGTACGAGGCCTCCCACCCCGGCACGAAGCTCACCTTCTCCTTCGCCGGCTCGCAGGAGCTCGTCGCCCAGGTCTCGCAGGGCTCGCCCGCCGACGTCCTGGTCACCGCCGACACCAAGAGCATGGACAAGGTGAGGGCCGAGACCGGCCCCCCGGCGGTCATCGCCAAGAACCGGCTCGTCATCGCCACCGGCGAGGGCAACCCGTTCAAGGTCGACGCCCTGAAGGACCTGGCCGACCCGAAGCTGAAGGTCGTCCTCGCCGCGCCCGAGGTCCCGGCCGGCAAGTACAGCAAGAAGATCCTCGACGCGCAGAAGATCGCGGTGAAGCCGGTCTCGCAGGAGCCGAACGTGCGCTCCGTCCTCAGCAAGGTCGAGCTGGGCGAGGCCGACGCCGGTCTCGTCTACAGGACGGATGCCGAGAGCGCCAAGGACAAGGTCGACGCCGTCGAGATCCCGGACGACCAGAACGCCGTCGCGCAGTACCCGGCCGCGGCGCTGAAGGGCTCGAAGCACGCCGAGGCCGCCGAGGCGTTCGTCGCCTGGCTCTCCTCGCCGGAGGGCCAGAGGATCCTCCAGGACGCCGGTTTCCAGAAGCCGTAACAGCATGTGCACCAGGGGGCTGTCCGGCACGGGGGTGCGGACGGCCCCCGCCTTCGTCTTCGTCTTCGTCTTCGTGGGGTCACCAACGTGGGGTCATCGATGAAACGAGCAAGCGTCCGCAGGCCGGGAACGCGTCCGCCGCTGGCGCTCGCGCTGCCCGCGCTCCTCGCCGTGGCGTTCCTGTCGCTGCCGCTGATCGGGATCCTCGTACGGACCGAGTGGGGCGAGCTCGCCGGGCACCTGAGCTCCCCCGGCACGGTCGAGGCCCTGAAGCTGTCCCTCGTGGTGTCCTTCTGGGCGCTCGGCCTCTCCCTGCTGCTCGGCGTGCCGCTCGCGTGGCTGCTCGCCCGGGTCTCCTTCCCCGGCAAGGCGCTCGTCCGCTCGCTCGTGCTGCTGCCGATGGTGCTGCCGCCGACGGTCGGCGGCGTCGCGCTGCTCCTCGCGTTCGGGCGGCGGGGACTCCTCGGCCCCTGGCTGGAGGACACCTTCGGCATCACCCTGCCCTTCCACACCTCCGGCGCCGTCCTCGCCGCGACCTTCGTCGCGATGCCGTTCCTCGTCATCAGCCTGGAGGGGGCGCTCGGCGGGCTGCGGCCCCGGTACGAGGAGACCGCCGCCTCCCTCGGCGCCTCGCCGGTACGGGTCTTCCTCACCGTCACGCTGCCGATGGTGGCCCCCGGCGTCGTCGCCGGAGCGGCGCTCACCTGGGCGCGGGCGCTCGGCGAGTTCGGCGCGACGATCACCTTCGCCGGCAACCTGCCGGGCACCACCCAGACGCTGCCGCTCCAGGTCTACCTGCTGCTCCAGGACGAACCCGAGGCGGCCACCTCGGTCTCCCTGCTGCTGCTCGCCATCGCCATGGGGGTCCTGGTCTCACTGCGCGGCCGGTGGACGGGAACGCCCGTCGAGCGGAGGCCGCGCACCACGCCCGCACCCGAACCCGAACCCGCACCCGGACCCGGACCCGGACCCGGACCCGAGCCGGAGCCCGCCCCCGCGCCCGCGCGCCCGCCGGCCGCTCCCCCCACCCCCGCCGAGGGCCGCTGGCCCCTCCGCGCCGACGTCACCGGCTTCACCCGGCTCACCCTGGACGCCGCCCCCGGCACCACCATCGCCGTCGTCGGCCCCAACGGCGCCGGGAAGACCACCCTGCTCCGCGCCCTCCTCGGCCTCACCCCCCGCGCCCACGCCGACCTCCGCCTCGGCGGCGAGGACGTCACCGCGCTCCCCCCGCACCGCCGCCGGGTCGCCTGGGTCCCCCAGGACGGCGCCCTCTTCCCCCACCTCACCGCCCTCGCCAACACCGCCTACGGGCTCCGCGCCCAGGGCGTCCCGCGCGCCGAGGCACGGCGGGCCGCGCAGGACTGGCTCGACCGGCTCGGCGTCGGACACCTCGCCCACCGCCGTCCGGGGCAGCTCTCCGGCGGGCAGGCCCAGCGGGTCGCGCTCGCCCGCGCGCTCGCCGCCCGCCCCCGCCTGCTCGTCCTCGACGAACCGCTCGCCGCACTCGACCAGACGACCCGCGCGCACGTCCGGCACACCCTGCGCACCCACCTCGGCGGCTTCGGCGGCGTCTGCCTGATCGTCACGCACGACCCGGTGGAGGCCGTGTCCCTCGCGGACCGTGTCCTCGTCCTCGACGGGGGCCGGGCGCTCCAGGAGGACACCCCCGCCGAGGTCGCCCGGCACCCCCGCTCGCCGTGGGTGGCGCGGATGCTGGGCCGCAACGCCTGGCCCGGCACGGCGACGGCCGAGGGGCTCGCCCTCGACGGCGGCGGCGTCCTGGTCGCCGCCGAGCCGCCGGAGGCCGGGGGCGCGGCGCTGGCGATCGTCGCGCCCGAGGCCGTCTCCGTCCACCGCGAGAGGCCGGCCGGCAGCCCCCGTAACGTCTGGCCCGGAACCGTACGGGAGATCACCGCGAGCGGCAGCCGGCTGCGGGTGCTCGTCACCTCGCCCGACGCCCCGGACCTGGTCGCCGAGATCACCCCGCAGGCCGCCGCCGAGCTCGGCCTCGCCGACGGGGTGCCGGTGTGGACCGGGGTGAAGGCGACCGAGGTGACGGTCGTCCCCCTCTGAGGTCGCCTCCGGGGTCCTCCTCGCGCCGGGGGACGTCACCCCTGCGCCACCAGGGCCTTGAGCGCGGTGTTCAGCCGGAGGACGTTGACGCGGGGCTCGCCCATGAAGCCGAGGACGCGGCCTTCGGTGTGGTCGGCGACGAGCTTCTCGACGGCGGCGACGTCCAGCTTGTTGAGCGCGGCGACGCGGTGCACCTGGATCCTCGCGTACTCCGGGGAGATGTGCGGGTCGAGGCCGGAGCCGGAGGAGGTCACCGCGTCGGCGGGGACGTCGGACGGCTTCACGGTCCAGCCGTTCACCGAGTTGTCCCTGACGACGGCGGCCTTGGCTTCGGTGACCCACGTGATGAGGTCCTGGTTATCGCCGGAGCGGTTGGTGGCGCCGGAGAGGACCAGCTTGTACTGACCGTTGACGCTGTTGGTGCCGAGGCCGCGGGAGGGCCGGGGCTGGAACCACTTCAGGTCGGGCTCGCCGCCGGACAGATAGGTCTGGCCGATGAGCGCGGAGCCGACGACCCTGCCGCTCGCGTCCTCGACCTCCGAGCCGTTCGCCTTGCCGGGGAAGGCGAGTTGGGCGGCGCCGGTGACGGCGAGGGGGTAGAGGACGCCGCAGACGACGGTGAGGACGAGGAGGGCGCGCAGGCCCGCCCAGAGCACGCGTCCGGTGTTTCCTACGGAGTTGTTCATGGCGGCGATCAACCGATTCCGGGGATGAGGGTGAGGAGCATGTCGATGAGCTTGATGCCGACGAACGGGGCGACCAGGCCGCCGAGTCCGTAGATCCCGAGGTTGCGGCGGAGCATCGCGTCGGCGCTGCCCGGCCGGTAGCGGACGCCCTTGAGGGCGAGCGGGACGAGGGCGACGATGATCAGCGCGTTGAAGACGACGGCGGAGAGGATCGCGGACTCGGGCGAGTGCAGGCCCATGACGTTGAGCCTGTCGAGGCTCGGGTAGGCGACGGCGAACATGGCCGGGATGATCGCGAAGTACTTCGCGACGTCGTTGGCGATCGAGAAGGTCGTCAACGCCCCTCGGGTGATGAGGAGTTGCTTGCCGATCTCGACGATCTCGATGAGCTTGGTCGGGTTCGAGTCGAGGTCGACCATGTTGCCGGCCTCCTTGGCCGCCGACGTGCCCGTGTTCATCGCCACGCCGACGTCCGCCTGTGCGAGCGCGGGGGCGTCGTTGGTGCCGTCGCCGGTCATGGCGACGAGCTTGCCGCCCGCCTGCTCCCTCTTGATGAGGGCCATCTTGTCCTCGGGGGTGGCCTCGGCGAGGAAGTCGTCGACACCGGCCTCCTCGGCGATGGCCTTCGCGGTGAGCGGGTTGTCACCGGTGATCATGATCGTCCTGATGCCCATGCGGCGCAGTTCGCCGAACCGCTCGCGCATGCCCTCCTTGACGACGTCCTTCAGGTGGATCACGCCGAGGACGCGCGCGCCCCTGTCGTCCTCCACGGCCACGAGCAGCGGCGTGCCGCCCGCCCGGGCAATGGATTCGGTGAGCCGCTCGGCGTCCTCGGCCACCTCGCCGCCGCGTTCCGTCACCCACGCGACGACCGAACCGGTCGCGCCCTTGCGGACCCTGCCGCCGTCCACGTCCACGCCCGACATGCGGGTCCGGGCGGTGAACCCGATCCACTCTGCGTGGTCGAGCTCGCCGCGGTGGCGTTCGCGGAGCCCGTACTTCTCCTTGGCGAGGACCACGACCGAGCGGCCCTCGGGCGTCTCGTCGGCGAGCGACGACAGCTGGGCGGCGTCGGCGAGTTCGGCCGCGGTGGTCCCGGCGACCGGGACGAACTCGGCGGCCTGGCGGTTGCCGAGGGTGATGGTGCCGGTCTTGTCGAGGAGCAGCGTCGACACGTCGCCGGCGGCCTCGACCGCGCGGCCGGACATGGCGAGGACGTTGCGCTGGACGAGCCGGTCCATGCCCGCGATGCCGATCGCGGAGAGGAGGGCGCCGATGGTGGTCGGGATGAGGCAGACGAGGAGCGCCGTGAGGACGATGAGCGAGGTCTGCTCGTCGGCGCCCGCGTAGATCGCGAAGGGCTTGAGGGTGACGACGGCGAGGAGGAAGACGATGGTGAGGGACGCCAGGAGGATGTTCAGGGCGATCTCGTTGGGCGTCTTCTGCCGGGCCGCGCCCTCGACGAGGTTGATCATCCGGTCGATGAAGGTCTCGCCGGGCTTCGTCGTGATCCTGATGACGATCCGGTCGGAGAGGACCTTGGTGCCGCCGGTGACCGCGCAGCGGTCGCCGCCGGACTCGCGGATGACGGGGGCCGACTCGCCGGTGATGGCGGACTCGTCGACGGAGGCGACGCCCTCGACGACGTCGCCGTCGCCGGGGATGACGTCCTCGGCCTCGCAGACGACGAGGTCGCCGACGCGGAGCTCCGTACCGGGAACGCGCTCCTCGTTCTTCCCGGTGATCCTGCGGGCGACGGTGTCCGTCTTGGCCTTGCGCAGGGTGTCGGCCTGGGCCTTGCCGCGACCCTCCGCGACCGCCTCGGCGAGGTTGGCGAAGACGGTGGTGAGCCAGAGCCACGCGGTGATGGCCCAGCCGAACCAGTCGCCGGGGTTCTTGACCGCCAGCACGGTGGTGAGCACCGAGCCGACGAGCACCACGAACATGACCGGCGACTTGATCATGACGCGCGGGTCGAGCTTGCGGAACGCGTCGGGGAGGGAGGCGATCAGCTGCCTGGGGTCGAACAGGCCACCGCCGACGGGCTGGGCGGCCGTCCGGTGACCCGTGGGCGCGTCCTGGTGCGGCGCGCGGGTCGGAGTGGTGGTGCTCATGCTGCGAGCCCTTCGGCGAGCGGTCCCAGGGCGAGGGCCGGGAAGTAGGTGAGACCGGTAATGATCATGATGGTGCCGACGAGGAGGCCGGTGAACAGCGGCTTCTCGGTCCGCAGGGTGCCCGCGGTCTCCGGTACGGGCGACTGCTCGGCGAGCGATCCGGCCAGCGCGAGGACGAAGACCATCGGCAGGAAGCGGCCGAGGAGCATCGCGAGGCCGATCGTGGTGTTGAACCACTGGGTGTCCGCGTTCAGCCCGGCGAAGGCCGAGCCGTTGTTGTTGGCGCCGGACGTGAACGCGTACAGGATCTCGGAGAAGCCGTGCGCGCCGGAGTTGGTCATCGAGTGCGCCGGGGTGTCCAGGACGAACGAGGCCGCCGTGAAGCAGAGGACGAGCGCGGGGGTGACCAGGATGTAGCAGGCCGCGAACGTGATCTCGCGGGTGCCGATCTTCTTGCCCAGGTACTCGGGGGTGCGGCCGACCATCAGACCGGCCAGGAAGACCGCGATGACCGCCATGACCAGCATGCCGTAGAGGCCGGAGCCGACGCCGCCGGGCGCGATCTCGCCGAGCTGCATGCCGAGCATCGTGATGCCGCCGCCGAAGCCGGTGTAGGAGGAGTGGAAGGAGTTCACGGCGCCGGTCGAGGTGAGCGTGGTCGCCACCGCGAAGATCGATGAACCCGCGATGCCGAAGCGGGTCTCCTTGCCCTCCATCGCGCCGCCGGCGATGTCGAAGGCCGGTCCGTGGTGGGCGAATTCGGTCCACATCATCAGCGCGGTGAAGCCGAGCCAGATGGTGGCCATCGTGCCGAGGATCGCGTACCCCTGCCTCAGCGAACCGACCATGCGGCCGAAGGTCCGCGTCAGGGCGAAGGGGATGACGAGGATCAGGTAGACCTCGAAGAGGTTCGAGAAGCCGTTGGGGTTCTCGAAGGGGTGGGAGGAGTTGGCGTTGAAGTAACCGCCGCCGTTCGTGCCCAGCTCCTTGATGACCTCCTGCGAGGCGACCGCGCCGCCGTTCCACTGCTGCGCGCCTCCCGTGAACTGGCCGACCTCGTGGATGCCGGAGAAGTTCTGGATCGCGCCGCAGGCGACGAGCACGAGGGCGCCGATCACGGAGATCGGCAGCAGGACGCGGACGACACCGCGGACCAGGTCGGCCCAGAAGTTGCCCAGTTCGCCGGTACGGGACCGGGCGAAGCCGCGGACGAGCGCGACCGCCACGGCGATCCCCACCGCCGCCGAGACGAAGTTCTGCACGGCGAGGCCGCCGGTCTGCACGACGTGGCCCATGGCCTGTTCGCCGTAGTACGACTGCCAGTTGGTGTTCGCGACGAACGAGGCGGCCGTGTTGAATGCCTGGTCCGGGTCGATCGACACGAAGCCGAGCGAGCCGGGCAGCGCCCCCTGCACCCGCTGGAGCAGGTAGAGGAAGAGGACGCCCACCAGGGAGAAGGCGAGCACGCCGCGCAGGTACGCCGGCCAGCGCATCTCCACGTTCGGGTTCGCACCGATCGCCTTGTAGATCCACTTCTCGGGCCGCAGGTGGCGGTCGGAGGAGTAGACGCGCGCCATGTGGTCGCCGAGCGGCCGGTACGAGAGGCCGAGCGCGACGACGAGCGCGAGGAGCTGGAGGATTCCAGCGAGGACAGGACTCATCTCGGGGCTCAGAACCTCTCCGGCTTGATCAGCGCGAGGACGAGGTAGCCAAGGAGGGCGACGGCGACGACGAGGCCGACGATGTTCTCGGCGGTCACAGCTTCGCCACCCCCTTCGCGATGAGCGCCACCAGCGCGAAGACCGCGACGGTGGTGACGACGAAGGCCAGGTCGGCCATCGTGAGCTCCCAGGGGAAGAAGAAGAGCGGATTGTCGGACGAGATGAGGAAACCGCCTTCCCGGACGGATCCGGCCTCCGTTGACGCCGCCCTAACACTCCTGACGCCTGTCTTGACGCGTCCTCTACGCGAACCGGGGCGAGAGCCGCGGAGGGGACGGGGCGAGGTCCCGAAGAGGGCGGGGTGAGGGGCGCGAACGGGGCGGGGCGAGGGGCGCGAACGGGGCGCCCGCGGCGGCCCCGACCCCCTCCGTCCTGCGCCGATGTGACGCGAACGACGTCCGACCGGGCCATCTTGACGCTTCCCTGACGCGCGACCCCCGATCTTGGGCCCGTGCGCTGCTTAGGCTGTCCCGGCCCCGCCCACCGGCGGCGCCATCCGTCGAGTTTCAGCCAGGAGCCACCCATGCCCACCATCGAGGACACGCGCGCGAGCAGGCTGCGCGCGTGGATGCTGGAGGGCCTGTCCGACATGGGCAAGGGCAAACCCTCCCGGCCCAAGGAAACGGCGCCGGACGCCGGGCACAAGGGCCAGCCCTGGTACCGGGTCATGTGCCTGACGGGTGTCGACTACTTCTCGACCCTCGGCTACCAGCCCGGCATCGCCGCCCTCGCGGCCGGCCTGCTCTCCCCCGTCGCCACGATCGTCCTCGTGGTCGTCACCCTGGCCGGCGCCCTGCCGGTCTACCGCAGGGTGGCCGAGGAGTCCCCGCACGGCGAGGGCTCGATCGCGATGCTGTCGCGGCTGCTGTCCTTCTGGAAGGGCAAGCTGTTCGTCCTGACGTTGCTCGGCTTCGCGGCGACCGACTTCCTCATCACGATCACGCTCTCCGCCGCGGACGCCTCCACCCACCTCGTGGAGAACCCGCACCTGGAGTCGGCCCTGCACGACAAGCAGGTCCTGATCACGATGATCCTGATCGCGCTGCTCGGCGCGGTCTTCCTCAAGGGCTTCCTGGAGGCGATCGGCGTCGCCGTCGTCCTCGTCGGCATCTACCTCGGGCTCAACGTCGTGGTCGTCGTCACCGGCTTCTGGCAGGTGATCACCGAGGGCCACGTCGTCACCGACTGGACGGCCGCGCTGACCGCCGAGCACGGCAACGTCGTCGCCATGGTCGGCGTCGCGCTCCTCGTCTTCCCGAAGCTCGCACTCGGCCTCTCCGGCTTCGAGACCGGCGTCGCCGTGATGCCGCACGTCAAGGGCGACCCGGACGACACGGAGGCGGACCCCGCCGGCCGGATCCGCGACACGAAGAAGCTCCTGACGACCGCCGCGCTGGTCATGAGCGTCTTCCTGATCTGCACGAGCTTCATCACCACCGTGCTGATCCCGCACGAGGAGTTCGAGTCCGGCGGCAAGGCCAACGGCCGCGCCCTCGCCTACCTCGCCCACGAGCACCTGGGCAACACCTTCGGCACGGTCTACGACGTCTCGACGATCCTCATCCTCTGGTTCGCGGGCGCCTCCGCCATGGCCGGACTGCTCAACCTCATGCCGCGCTACCTGCCGAAGTACGGCATGGCCCCGCACTGGGCCCGCGCCGTGCGGCCGATGGTCATCGTCTTCACGCTCGTCGCGTTCCTCGTCACGTGGATCTTCGACGCGGACGTGGACGCCCAGGGCGGCGCGTACGCCACCGGCGTCCTCGTCCTCATCTGCTCGGCGGCCATCGCCGTCACCATCGCCGCCCGCAAGGCCGGCCAGCGCGGCTGGACGATCGGTTTCGGCGTCATCGCGGCGGTCTTCGTCTACACGACCGTGCTCAACGTGATCGAGCGCCCCGACGGCGTGAAGATCGGCGCCTGCTTCATCGCCGGCATCATCCTCGTCTCACTCCTCTCCCGCCTCGGCCGCGCCTTCGAACTCCGGGTCACCCACGTCGAACTCGACGAGATGGCCGAACGCTTCCTCCGGGACGTCTCGCACCGCACGCCGCGGTTCATCGCCAACGAGCCCGACGCGCGGGACGTCACCGAGTACCGCGAGAAGATCGACCAGATCCGGGCCGACAACGACCTGCCGACCACCGAGGACTTCGTCTTCGTCGAGGTCACCGTCACCGACCCGTCCGAGTTCGAGGCCGGTCTCACCGTCCGCGGCGAGGTCCTGCACGACCGCTTCCGGGTCCTCACGGTCGAGTCGTCCTCGGTGCCGAACGCCATAGCGGCGCTCCTGCTCCACTCCCGCGACCTGACGGGCGTCCGGCCCCACGTCTACTTCGAGTGGACGGAGGGCAACCCCTTCGCCAACTTCCTCCGCTTCTTCCTCCTCGGCCAGGGCGAGGTCGCCCCGGTCACCCGGGAGGTGCTGCGCGAGGCGGAGCCGGACCGGGACCGCCGCCCGCGCGTCCACGTCGGCTGACGACGACCGGGGCCGTCGCCCTCAGGCGCTCTGCCTGCGCCGCACCATCTCGGCGATCCAGACCGGCGCGTACGGGGAGGTGCACCCCGGCGAGGTCGGATAGTCCCTCAGGACCTGGAGCCGCTCGCCGATGCCGAGCGCGCGGGCCCGGTGCTCGGCGTGCTCGATGCCGATGCGGGCCAGGCAGGTGTTCATCGCCCACTGGAGGGGCTCCGGGGCGTCCTTCATCTCCGCCTCGATCGTGTCGAGGAGCCCCGGGAGGTCGAGACCGTCGGGGCGCTTCTCCACGCGGTCGGCGGTGAGCGCCCACCCGGCGCTCGCGACGGCCGGATCCGGGTCGGCGGTCCAGGCGACCCGGAGCTCCTCGACGTGGGGGCTCTTCCTGACGACGTTCCCGACGAGCCAGTCCCGCACCTTGGGCGTGCGGGCCCCGCGCATCATCGCGTCGAGCTCGTCGCGCCCGAAGGCCTTGGGACGGCAGACGAGGAGGGCGAGGAGCCGGGCCGCCGTGTCCCCCGTCGCCCACAGCTCGCGCGCGAGCTCGTGCCGCGTGCCGATCCGCTTGGCGAGGGCGCGCAGCCTGCCGAGGTTGACCCCGTGGTCGTCGCCGTGGCGCTCGTTGACCGCGCGGGCCCTGGGGTCGTCGAGGGCGGCGAGCTCCGCCGTCACCTCGGCGAGGTCGGGGGTCGTGTCCTCCGCTGCCACGGCGGTCTCCTCTTCTGTGTCGCTTCCGCGGCCCAGCCTACGACGCGGTCGGGTGCGTCCCCGGTGGGCTCACGGGGGTCCAGTACCGCTCCAGGGCCCCTTCCCGGTACGGGGCGGGGCTCACGCTCAGGTCTCCGGCGAAGGGCCGGTCGAGGACGAGGACCAGGAGGAGGCTGAACCCGATGAGGCCGGCGACCGAGGCGACGAAGAGGAGCTGGATGCGCCGCTTGCGCATGCCGTAGAGGAAGGTGAGCGGGATGAGGACGAGGGCGCCCCCGAAGGCGAGGAGCTGGAGCAGCGGGGGCAGTTGCTGCTCGGCCATGGTGAGCCGGGCGCGGCGCTGGGCGGCGACGGCGTCGAGGTGGGCGACGGCCGACTCGTAGAAGACCTCCTCGCGGGCGGATGCCGGGTCGTACCCCTGGAGTGCCGCGTAGACGTCCTGGAGCTTGGAGGCGGTGGCGCCGTAGCTCGGCACGCCCTCGCGCATCTTCGGCCACTGGTCCTCGACGACCCCGTGGACGTAACCGCTGAGCGCCTCGTCGACGCGGGCGCGGACCGGTGGCGGGAAGGCGGCGGCGTCGCGGGCGATGAGCGCGGCCTCGGTGGCCTCGGAGGCGACGATCGTCTGCGTGTTCTCCAGCTGGGTCCAGAGGGTGACGATGACGAAGGCGAGGATGATCCCGTAGATCGCGCCGAACATGCCGAGGGTGACCCCGACCATGTCGTTGTGCTCGCCCCGGGAGAGGGACGGGTACCTGCGGCGGAGGAGGACGCTGCCGAGGACGGCGAGGACGACGGTCCCGCCGACGATGACCACGGTCAGGGCCGTGGTGCTGAAGTTGTTGAGCAGCCAGAGCGACATGTGCGCGGAGTCTAGGGACGCGACGGGGGCGCGCGCCGTGCCTCGCGACGTGCGCGCCGGGTGTCCGCGCGCCCCCGGGAGACGTCTCGCGCCCCCGGCCGACGCCGCGGGAAGCGGGACCGAACCGACCTGAACTCCCCTTGCCGGGCATGGCCGTTACGGCCCGACGCGAGTCGCCCCGGACGGGTCGGTGCCGGGCCCGGCGGGTGGGGACGTCCGGCGCGCGGTGGGCCGTGCCCGTCCTCGTACCGCCACTCGATCGGGTGGCGGTACGAGGAGGTCCCGAGGGCGCTACTGGCCGACGCGCCCGTCCACGCACTCGCGGAGCAGGTCCGCGTGGCCGCAGTGGCGGGCGTACTCCTCGACGCGGTGCACCATGAGCTCGCGCACGGCGATCCCGTCCCGGCCGATCCGCTCGCCCAGGTCGGGGAAGGCGGCGACGGCGGCGTCGGTCGCGGCCTGTTCGCGCTCCAGGTCGGCGTAGGCGCCGTCGACGACGGCCCGGTCGCCGACGGCTCCGAGGAAGTCGCCGTCGGCCTCTCCGTACAGGCTCGGCAGCGGCTCGCCCTCGGTGATCCAGTTCTGCCAGTCGCGCTCCACCTCCGCGAGGTGGCGGACCAGGCCGAGCAGCGACATCGTCGACGGCGGGACCGAGCGGCGGGCGAGCTGCTCGGGGGTGAGGCCCTCGCACTTCATGCGTAGGGTCAGGCGGTAGCCGGAGAGGAACTCCTCCAGTGTCGCGCGCTCGCCCTCCGGGCTGGAGTCGCTCCGGTGGCGGGGGTCGTTCTCCGGGTCCGTCCACATGTCGGGGTAGGTGGTGGCCTGGCTCCAGCGTGCGGTGTCTTCGCTCATGCGGTTCATGATCCGTTTCGGTGGCAGGGCCACGCCACCGGATAAGCGCGCCCCGGAAGGGCCCTCAGAAGACCGAGAGGCCCGTGATGGTGGTGAAGCGGTCGAGGGCGGCGACGCCGGCGACCGAGTTGCCGCGCTCGTCGAGGCCGGGGCTCCAGACGCACAGCGTGCAGGTGCCGGGGACGACCGCGATGATGGCGCCGCCGACGCCGCTCTTTCCGGGGAGGCCGACGCGGTAGGCGAAGTCCCCGGCCGCGTCGTACGTCCCGCAGGTCATCATCACGGCGTTGACCTGCTTGGCCTGGCTCCGGGTGAGGAGCCGGGAGCCGTCGGAGCGGATGCCGTGGCGGGCGAGGAAGCCGGTGGCGACGGCGAGGTCGGCGCAGGAGGCCTCGATCGCGCACTGGCGGAAGTACTCGCGGAGCAGGGCCGGTACGGGCGTGGTGATGTTGCCGTACGAGGCCATGAAGTGGGCGAGGGCCGCGTTGCGGTCGCCGTGCGCGGTCTCGGACGCGGCGACGTCCCGGTCGAGGTCGAGGTCCTGGTTGCCGCTCTCGGCGCGCAGGAAGTCGAGGAGGGCGCCGGAGGCGTCGCCGGTGAGGCGGTGGAGCCGGTCGGTGACGACGAGCGCGCCCGCGTTGATGAAGGGGTTGCGGGGGATGCCGTGCTCGTACTCCAGCTGGACGAGGGAGTTGAAGGGGTTGCCGGACGGTTCGCGGCCGACGTGCTCCCAGACCTCGTCGCCCTCCCGGGCGAGGGCGAGGGCGAGGGTGAAGACCTTGGTGACGGACTGGGTGGAGAAGGGCTGCTGCCACTCCCCCACCCCGTACACCGTGCCGTCGAGCTCCGCCACGGCCATCCCGAAGCGGCGCGGGTCGACGGCGGCGAGAGCCGGGATGTAGTCGGCGGAGCGGCCGCGCCCGGCGAGGCGCCCGATCTCCTCGCCGATGCGTTCGAGGACGGGGAGGAAGGAGTGCACCATGGCGCGTATTGTGCCCGGCGCGGCCCCGTCGGCCGGCAGCCGCCCGGTTCAGCTCCCGGCCGTGTCGGGGATCCCGGTCCCCGCGGTCTCGTCGAGGGCGTACGGATGGACGTACCGCGTGTCGTCGAGGGGCGTGAACCAGGTGCCGAAGCCGTACGGTGCCGCCGGCCCCGTACCGCCGGCGGCCTCCTCCTCCGCCGCCCCGTCCTGGAGCCACGCGAAGTCCAGGGACTCGTACACCTCGCCCGCGAAGTGCGCGAGGGCCGCCGCGACCTCGTCGTCGAGGAGACCGTGCAGGTCGAGGGTGACGTGCGCCTGCTCGATGAGGAGGCGGAGGGCGAGCTCCTCGGCGAGGCAGCCGAGGCGCCGGAAGCTGCCGTCGGTGAAGCGGGTGGTGAGGGCGACGGCCGTGACGAGGAAGCGGCGGGCGAAGAGTTCGGTGTACTGGGACGCGTGCCGCTGCGGCAGCTGGTCGAGGTGCCACAGGTGGCCCCGGCACTCGGCGACGGTGGCGTCCTCGTCGGCGAGGGCCTGGACGTCGTCGTACAGCTCGTCGATGAGGACCTCGGCGCCGTACACCAGCGCTCCGGCGGCGAGTTCGGCGCTCGCGGGGCCGACGGCGGCCTCCGCCTCCCCGTCGCCCGCGACGCCGAACACGGCCGGGGTGAAGGCGCGCAGGCGCGGGGCGAGGGAGCGGAACTCGGCCTCGTGGTCGTGCGTCTCCGGCTCCTCCTCGTCCCCGGCCGGCTCCGGCTTCGCCGCGTGGTGGGCGCGCCTGGCCTGCGGGTCGCTGGGCGGGGCGCCGGGGCCGTCGGCGGCTTCGAGGCTCTCGCGGGCCGCGTCGGTGTGGAGCTGCACCTCGCTGCTCTCGACCGTCCACTCGGCGAGCAGTTCCGTGCGTTCGAGCACCTCTTCGCTCACGGAGCCGACCGCGTCCTCCGCGAACTCGAGGGCCGGTGCCGCGACCATCACCTTCAGGACCGCGCCCCCGGGGTGGACGTCCACGTCCACGTCGAGCAGGTCCATCTCCCGGCCGTCGGCGCCCTCGATCCCGGCCACGGAGGCGAAGCCCTGGTCGAGGAGGGCGGCGGCGCCCACGCGGTGGAGTTCGTCCAGCTCCGGTGCGCCTTCCGGAATGCGTATTTCCACGGTTACGACATAGGTCACGAACGAAAGCGTGCCAGGCCGGAGGGCCCGGACGCCGAGAGTTCTTGGAGTTGCGCCCGAAGTGAGGCAGGCTCACCCCCATGTTTTCGGTGGTGCAGAACGTGGCGATCGACTGCGCGGACGCCTATGGGCTCGCGCGGTTCTGGAGTGCGGTGACGGGCCGCCCGCTGGGCGCGGAGGACCGGCCGGGCGATCGGGAGACGCAGGTGATGCTCGCCGAGGGACCGGTGTTGTACTTCAACCAGGTCGACGAGCCCAAGACGGTCAAGAACCGGGTCCACCTGTGCCTGCGCCCCGACACCTCGCGCGAGCCGGAGGTGGAGCGGCTCCTCGGCCTCGGCGCCACGATGGTCGCCGACCGGCGGAAGCCCGACGGCTCGGGGTGGGCGGTCCTGGCCGATCCCGAGGGCAACGAGTTCTGCGTCCTGCGCGGCGAGTCCGACCGCGCGGCGACGGGTTCCTCCTGACGCCCTCCTGAGGCTCACCCGGGGCTCTCCCGACGTTCTCCCGGCTCCGGTGGCCTTCGCGGCTCAGGGCCAGTGGCGGTGCAGCTCGTCGACGCGGACACGGTGCGCGTGAGGTCCGCCGGCCGTCCCGACGAGGTGGGGGTGGTCGCGCACGAGGCCGCCGAGGCACAGCTTCGCCAGGTGCTGGCTGACTGCGGGCCGCGCGGCCCCGCAGGCCTCGGTCAGGGCGGTGACGTCGGCCTCGGCCCGCGTGAGCAGCCAGAGGACGTGGAGCCTCGTGGGGTCGGAGAGCAGCGCGAACACCTCGGCCGCCGCCGTGAGTTCGCTCGCACCCGGGGTCCGCTCGTGCGCACGGGGTGCGACGGGCGGACGGGGTGCGACGGGCGGCCGGGTGGAGACGGAAGGGGACTCGTCGGGCTCGGGCTCGGGCTCGGCTTCGGGCTCGGCTTCGGGCTCGGCTTCGGGCTCCTGGGGCATGGGGACATCGTAGGCAGGCCCACCCGCGTCAGCCCTGACGGTCGACGGCCGCCGGGAGCAGGGTGCCGAGGAAGCGGATGTGCACCGGCTCCCCGCTCCCGGGGCGGGTGACCTCGGCGCGCACCCCGTACACCTCCGCGACGAGTTCCTCCGTCAGCACCTCCTCGGGCGTCCCCCGGGCCACCACCCGCCCCTCGGCGAGCACGACCAGCCGGTCGCAGTACATCGCCGCGAGGTTGAGGTCGTGCAGGGCGACGACGGCGGTGGTCCGGAGTCCCGAAACGAGCCCGAGGAGCTCCAACTGGTGCTGGATGTCCAGGTGGTTGGTCGGCTCGTCGAGCAGGAGCTCGCGCGGCTCCTGGGCGAGGGCCCGGGCGATCTGGACCCGCTGCCGCTCGCCGCCCGAGAGCGTCCGCCAGGCGCGGTGGGCCTTGTCGGCCAGGCCCGTGCGGTCGAGCGCGGAGCGGACGGCGGTCTCGTCGGCCGCCGACGCGGGCGCCCAGGCCCTGCGGTGCGGGACCCGGCCGAGGCGGACGACGTCGAGGACGGTCAGGTCGACCTGGGTGTCGGCCTGTTGCTCGACGGCGGCGAGCCGGCGGGCGACGGTCCTGCGGCCGAGCCGGTCGAGGGGCTCGCCGTCGAGGGTGACGACGCCGCTGTCGGGGGCGAGGACTCCGGCGAGGAGCCGGAGGAGGGTCGACTTCCCCGAGCCGTTGGGACCGAGCAGTCCGGTGACGGTGCCGGGACGCGGGGCGAGGCTGACCCCGTCGAGGACGGGGGTCCCGTCGACGGCGCGGGAGACGCGCTCGGCGCGAAGCCCCCCGGCGGAACCGGTGGTTGAGGTCATCGTGTTCCCCGCGTCCGGTAGAGGACGAGCACGAAAGCCGGTACGCCGACCAGCGAGGTCACCACGCCCACCGGCACCTCCTGCGGTGCGAGCACGGTGCGGGCGAGGGTGTCGGCCCAGACGAGGAAGACGGCCCCGGCAAGCGCCGACACCGGCAGGAGCCGGGCGTGGCCGGGCCCGACGAGGGCGCGGGCCGCGTGGGGCAGGACGAGTCCGACGAAGCCGATCGCGCCGGCGGCGGAGACCAGCGCGGCCGTGAGGAGCGCGGTGGCGCACAGCAGGACCGTACGGGTGCGGGTGACGGCGACACCGAGGGACGCGGCGGCGTCCTCGCCGAAGGCGAAGGCGTCGAGGGTCCGCGCGTGCCCGCCGCAGACGAACAGGACCGCGACGAGCACCGCGAGGCACACGCGGACGTCGCCCCAGCCCGCCCCGCCGAGCGAGCCGAGCAGCCAGAAGAGCACGCCGCGGGTGGTCTCCGCGTCGGCGGCCGTCATGACGACGAACGACGTCAGTGCGGAGAAGAGCTGCATCGCCGCGACGCCCGCGAGGACCACGCGGTCGGTGGAGCCGCCGAGGGTGTGACTGAGCAGCAGGACGAGCGCGAAGGAGGCGACCGCGCCGAGGAACGCGCCGCCGGTGACGGAGAGGACTCCCCCGCCGACACCGAGGACGACGACCAGGACGGCGCCGGTCGAGGCGCCGGAGGAGACGCCGAGGACGAACGGGTCGGCGAGCGGGTTGCGGAGCAGCGACTGCATCACGACGCCGCAGACGGCGAGTCCGGCGCCGCAGACGGCCGCGAGGAGGGTGCGGGGCAGACGGAGGTTCCAGACGATGCCGTCCCGGATCGGCGAGACGCCGGAGGCGCCCGGGTCGCCGCCGAGGTGGGCGGCGACGACCGACCCGACCTCGCCGACCCGCAGGTCGGCGGGTCCGACGGTGATCGCGACGGCGACGGAGGCGCCGAGGAGGGCGAGCCCGGCCAGGACCCAGAGGGCCACCGGGCTCCTGGTGGCGGCGGGGCTCCTGGTGGCGGGTGCGCTCACTTCGCGAGTCCGTACGAGCGGAGCGCCGCCGCCAGCTTCTCGATGCCCTCGACCGTGCGCAGGGTGGGGTTCATGGCCTGGCCGCTGAGGAGCACGTACCGCTTCTTCCGCACCGCCGTCATGTTCCGCGTGACGGGGTCGGACTCCAGGAAGGCGATCTTCCTGGCGGCGCTCTCGGCGGACTGGGAGCGGCGGATCAGGTCGCCGATGACGAGGACGTCGGGGTCGCGGTCGGCGACGCTCTCCCAGTTGATCTGGGGCCATTCCTCGCGGGTGTCGTCGAAGACGTTCTTCGCGCCGAGCGCACGGGTGATGACGCCGGGGGCCCCGCAACAGCCGGCCATGTAGGGGGATTCGGCGTTGGCGTACCAGTAGAGGACGGTCGCGTCGGTGAAGTCGCCCGCCGAAGCGGCCTTCGCCACCCGCCCCTTGAGCTCGGCGACGAGCTTCTCGCCGCGCTCGCTCACGTCGAACACCCGGGCCAGGTCACGGATTTCGCCGTACACGGTCTCCATCGTGAGCGGCTTGGTGCGGACGCCGTCGCCGTCGCCGCTGTTGTCCTTGCCGGCGCAGTCGGTCGGCGAGAGGTAGGTGGGGACGCCGAGCTTCGCGAACTGCTCGCGGGGTGCCACGCCGCCCTTGCCGAGCGTGTAGCCGAAGGAGGCGGCGGCGAAGTCGGGTTCGGTGCCGAGGACCTTCTCGAAGGAGGGGTAGCGGTCGGCGAGGCGCGGGACCTTCGCGTTCTCCGCCTCAAGTCCTTTGAGGACGGGGTCGGTCCAGGTGGCGGTGCCCACCATCCGGTCGGCGAGGCCGAGGGAGAGCAGGATCTCGGCGGCGCCCTGGTCGAGCGCGACGGCCCTCCGGGGCGCTCGGTCGATCCGTACGCGCTGACCGCAGTTGTCGAGCGTCACGGGGTGTCCGGAGGCGGTGCCCTCCTCCTGGTTCTTCGCCGCGGGCTTCGGGGCGGTTCCACCGGCGCAGCCGGCCACGGCCAGGACCAGCGCGGACATCAGGGCCAGGAGCAGGGTCCGGGCGGGGCGAGGGACGGGGTGTGCGAACGGCACGGAGCTTCCTCTGCGTCACGGCTCATGCGCGGAGCCTGTCGTACGGTGCTCCCCGGGCGACGTCGCGACGCCGGGGCCGCCAGCAGGTCTTCGGACTCGGGGTCATCCGGACGGAGCGCCTTCCCGGGCCCGTCCCGCGACAGTGCCCAGTGGCCGATGCTCCGCCCGTCGCCCTCACCGCTGCGCGTCAGCTCCGGATTCCCACCGGATTCCCTGACCCGTGCACTCGCCCGTTCGGGTGCGTACAAAGGTGCGACTGGCTTCGGCACAGTACCACCGCGCCCGCCGAGGCCCTCTTCGCACCCGCACACCCCATGGGAGTGCCGGCGCCTTCAGAGGCGGATCTCCTTCGCCTCGAAACGACCCTCGCCGAGGGCGAGGACGAAGGTGATCTGCTGCCCCTCGGAGAGCGTCCTGGCCTCGCCCTCGATGTCGGCGGCGCTGAACCAGACCTGCTCCTCGGAACCGACGGGGACGACGAACCCGTATCCGTCACGACGGTTGAAGGACTTCACGAACCCTTTGCTTCTGCCGTCCACGGCGGCCTCCCTGTCGTCATCGGCGATGGGGGTGTCACGGGGTCTCAGTCGAGGTGTACCCCGTCGGCGCGCCCGCCGCCCGTCGATCGGCGCGAGGGAGTGGCGGTCAGCGGCCGCCGGGGTACGCGATCCGGGCCGTGATCCGCGCGATGCGCGCCGCCGAGACCTCGGGGGACGCCACCGGCTGGACGATGTGACTGACGGTGAGCCGCACGATCGTCTCGACCGCGAGGCCGCGGGACTCCTCGTCCACGTCGGGCCAGGCCTCGATCGCGTACGCGTCGAGCAGGGTCATCGCCGTCCCGAAGACGGGTTCGGGCCGGGTGGTCAGATAGGCGAGGAGGTCGTCGTCGCCGCCGCGCGCCGCCACCAGGACGCTCTTGATGAGGGGGTTGTCCACGGCCTGCTGGAGCGTGTAGCCGACCCCGGCCGCCGCCGCGGCCTCCAACTCGCCTCGGTGGGCGTCCAGTTCGCGCTGGATTCCGACGAGGAAGCCCTCCAGCTCTCGCTGGACGAGGGCCTGGCCGATGGCCTCCTTCGAGCCGAACTCGTTGTAGAGCGTCTGGCGGCTGATCCCGGCGGCGCGCGCGATGCCGGTCATGCGCAGGCCGCCCCAGCCCTCGGCGGCGACGAGGCGGTAGGCGGCGTCGAGCACCTGCTCGCGCAGGAGGGACCGGACGCTGTCGCGGAAACGTGTCATCGTGCGCCCACCTTATCCAGCGAACCCCTCAGAGGGCGCTGCCGCCCGAGACGTCCAGGTACTGGCCGGTGACCCAGCGGGCCTCGTCGGAGACGAGGAAGGCGACGACGTCCGCGATGTCGGCGGGGTCGCCGATCCGGCCGAAGACCGAGTGGGCGGCGAGGGCCGCGCGCGCCTCCGGGGTCGTCCGGCGCCGGGCGTTCATGTCGGTGGCGACGAAGCCGGGGGCGACGGCGTTGACCGTGATCCCCCGGGGGCCGAGCTCCTTGGCGAGCGCCAGCGTCATCGTGTCGACGGCGCCCTTGGTCATCGCGTAGGTCACGGACTCGGGGAAGGCCGTCCTGGTCGCGAGGGAGGAGACGTTGACGATCCGGCCGCCGTCACGGAGCCGGTCGAGGCCCCGCTGGATGAGGAAGAGGGGGGCCTTCACGTTGATCGCGAAGAGCCGGTCGAAGACCTCGGGGGACAGCTCGTGGACGCGGCCGGAGCCGCTCGCCCCGGCGTTGTTGACGAGGATGTCGAAGCCGGGCTCCTCGCCGAGCTCCGCGAGACCCGCGTCGAGGCCCGCGTAGAACACGTCGACGGCGTCCGGCGCCGCGAGGTCGGACCGGAAGGCGAAGGCCCGCCCGCCCCGCTCCTCGACGCCCCGCACCGTCGCGCGGGCGGCGTCCTCGTCGCGGCCGTAGTGGACGGCGACCAGGGCGCCGTCCGCGGCGAGCCGCTCGGCGACGCCTCTTCCGATGCCTCGGCTCGCTCCCGTGACGATCGCGGTCCTGCCGGCCAAGCGGGCCATGTGGATGGTGCCTTCCTACGATGTGGGGGTGGGTCCGCTTCGGGCAGCGCCGAGGAGCAGCCGCCGGTACCACGGCGCGTGCGCCGCGAACCCCTCGGCGAAGCCCGGCCCCGGCACGCAACCGAGCTCCCGCCAGGGGCGGTCGTCGGCGAACCAGTGGTCGGTGGCGAGCATGGCGAGGTGGTGCTGCGCGAAGGGGAGGTCCGCGAGGAGGTTACAGGCCGCCGCGACGTCCGCGACCGGCGTCCCGGGGGCCTCCGGCGGGCGGACGGTCAGCGTCTCGGCGGCGGCGATCAGGGCCGCCGCCGGCACCGGCTCGGGGTGGCCGACGTAGTACGCGCCCGGCTCGGTCCGCGGCGAGAGCGCGGCGCCCAGCAGGGCGCCCGCCAGGCTCTCCACGTCGATGACGGAGTGCACCGAGCCCACCGCGCCGCCGCCGTTCGCGAAGGGGCCGGGCAGCGCGGTGAGGAGCCGGACCAGGCCCGGTACCAGTTGCCGGTCCCCCGTCCCGTACACGAGGTGGGGTCGCAGGACGGTCCCGCCCGCGTCGAGGACGTGCCGCTCGCCCGCCGCCCGCGTACGGCTGGTGGTCGAGCCGGGGGCGATCGGCAGGGTGCCGGGGGCGGCGGCCCTGAAGGTGCCGCGGCCGTGGACGGAGGCGGTGCTCAGGGCGACGATCCGGGTGACCCCGGCCCGTACCGCGGCGTCGACGAGGCTACGGGTGCCCTCGTCGTTGACCTGGCGGGCGGTCTCCTCGTCGGCGCCGATCGCGGCGGCGCAGTGGACGAGGACGTCGACGCCCTCGCAGGCCCGGCGCAGGGACGCGGGGTCGCGGAGGTCGCCGAGGACGTTCTCGACGACCGGCGCGGAGGGGTGGGGAGACTCCGGGGACCGCCGGGGCCGCGGGGGCTGCTCGGTCCGTGTCAGGAGGCGTACGTGGGCGATGCCGGCCCGCGCCGTCGCCGCGGCCGCCGCACGGCCGCCGACGAATCCGCTGGCCCCGGTGATCAGAAGACGGGGACCCACGTCAGCTCGCCACCCGCTCGGCGAGGCCGAGGCCGGCCGGCCGCGCCTCGGCGGCGTGCCCGGTCAGGGTGCAGAGGAAGACGGGGTGACCGTCCTGCCGGCCGCTGATGCGCACGCTCGTCTCCGACCGGTGTCCTTCGGCCGGCGCCGTTCCCTTTCCCGTCCCGATCCGGGCGTCGGGCGCGATCTCGGCCTCGATCCAGCAGGGGACGTCGAGTTCCGCGTACCGCTGGAAGGCGATGGCCATGCCGGTGGGGACGAAGGGCTCGCCGCCGACCGTGGCGACCGCGGCCTGGCGGGCCGCTTCGAGGAGGACCATCCCCGGCACGTGGTCGTTCGGGCGCCGGAAGAGGGTGCTGTGTCCGGTGTCGATCCGCAGCCGCCACTGCCCGGCCCTGGCGCCGGGACCGAGGACGACGTCCCGCGGGCGGCGACGGCCGACGAGACGCGGGGCGACGCCCCGGATCAGGGGGACGGGCCGGCCGAGGGCGGCGAGCTGGGCGCCCCTGATCCGGCGGTAGGCGGGGTCCGAGGTGCGGTGGAGCGTGCCGCCGCCGACGCCGAGCGGGCGACCGCCCCGGGTGAGCACGACGTCGGTGCGCAGGTTCGCCCCGCGGCCCCGCCCGAGCGCGGTGAGGGTGACCTCCGCGGCGACCTCCCGGGGCAGGCCGTCGACGGCGAGGGCGTCGGGGTCCGCGGTGTAGTGGAGGTCCCACATGACGAAGTGGTCCTCCGTCGGCACACCGAGTTCGGCGTGGACGAGGAGCATGGTGGCCTGGCGCACGGTCTCGGCCACGAGCATGGGGTCGTGCCGGAGGCCGTCGTCCACGGGCGAGAAGAAGGGGTGGGCGGCGGGCCAGCGGGCGGAGACGGAGAACCGGTTCTCCTCAAGGCGCGTCCACCCTGTCGGAATGATGTCGGACGGATCCTCCCGGTGCACGAACGGGCCGGGAACGTGTGTCACCGTGGAGGCGGGAGGAGAGGTGCGAGGAGGCGCGGGAGGAGAGGTGTGAGGAGAGGTGTGAGGATCCGCCGGGACGCGTGTCACCGATCCTCGCCGGTCTCGCTGCATGGTTTCCCTCCGCGTACCGCGTAGCAATCAGCCAAGGGCATATGCCCGTAAAAGATCATATGTTTAGACCGATACGCTTCTCAATGTCTCACCGCACACATCGCAACATATCGAGCACAGACAGCAGCGAGCCAGAACAGGAGGCGCCTTGGCCCAGCAAGCGCGTGCAATCCGAACCCGGCAGGCCATCCTCGAGGCCGCGGCGGCCGTCTTCGCCGACCGCGGATACGAGCGGGCGACCGTCGGCGAGATCCTGGTGCGCGCCGGGGTGACCAAGGGTGCGCTCTACTTCCACTTCGCCTCGAAGGAAGACCTCGCCCTCGGCGTGCTCGCCGCCCAGATGCTCGACGAGCCCCTCCCCCCACACCCCCTCAAGCTCCAGGAACTGGTGGACCAGGGCCTGATCCTCGCCTACCGGATCCAGCACGAACCCGTCGTCCGGGCCAGCGTCGCCCTGGCGCTCGACACCGGTGCCAGCGGCATCGACCGCGCCGCGCCGTTCGAGACCTGGATCGCGCAGGTCTCCGAGGTGCTGGCCGCCGCGCGCGACCAGGGCGAACTCCTGCCGCACGTGGACATCGAGGACACCGCCGAGCTCTTCTCGGGCGCCTACGCGGGCATCCAGACGATGTCCTCGGTCCTGCGCGAGCGCCGGGACCTCATCCACCGCGTCGTGGTCTTCTTCGAGCACCTGCTGCCGTCGATCTGCACCCCCGTCCTGCTCACCCGGATCGACATCAGCGAGGGCCGGGCGCTGGAGCTCGCGGCGGCGTACGCCGCGCAGCAGCGGCGGTCGGACGACGACACCCCCGCCGATTCCGAGGACTGAGGACCGGGACCCCCTCCCGGGCAGGCCGCCCCGCCCGGCGCGCACGCCCCCCGCACACCGACCTCCCCGCCCCCACTTCCCCCCTTTTTCTCGCGCCCCGACACGGAACAGTGCCGGGGCGCTCTGGCGTCGTGGCACTGAGTGTGTTTTGCTGAGGGTACTCAGTGCCACAAGCGTCTAGGGGAGCTCCACATCATGGGCAAGGACTTCGACCTGTATCGGCCCTCCGAGGAGCACGACATGCTCCGGGAGTCGGTGCGCGCGCTCGCCGAGGCGAAGATCGCGCCGTTCGCCGCCGAGGTGGACGAGGAGGGCCGCTTCCCGCAGGAGGCCCTGGACGCGCTGGTCGCCAACGACCTGCACGCGGTCCACGTCCCGGAGTCGTACGGCGGCGCCGGCGCGGACGCGCTCGCCACCGTCATCGTGATCGAGGAGGTCGCCCGCGTCTGCGGTTCCTCCTCCCTGATCCCCGCCGTCAACAAGCTGGGCTCGCTGCCGGTCGTCCTGTCCGGCTCGGAGGAGCTCAAGGCGAAGTACCTCGCGCCGCTCGCGCAGGGCACGGCGATGTTCTCGTACGCGCTGTCCGAGCCCGACGCGGGCTCCGACGCGGCCGGCATGAAGACCCGCGCGGTGCGCGACGGCGACTTCTGGGTCCTCAACGGCGTCAAGCGCTGGATCACCAACGCCGGCGAGTCCGAGTACTACACGGTCATGGCCGTCACCGACCCGGAGAAGCGCTCCAAGGGCATCAGCGCCTTCGTCGTGGAGAAGTCCGACGAGGGCGTCTCCTTCGGCGCCCCGGAGAAGAAGCTCGGCATCAAGGGCTCCCCCACCCGCGAGGTCTACCTCGACAACGTCCGCATCCCCGCGGACCGCATGATCGGCGCCGAGGGCACCGGCTTCGCCACCGCGATGAAGACCCTCGACCACACCCGCGTCACGATCGCCGCGCAGGCCATCGGCATCGCGCAGGGCGCCCTCGACTACGCCAAGGGGTACGTCAAGGAGCGCAAGCAGTTCGGCAAGCCGATCTTCGACTTCCAGGGCGTGCAGTTCATGCTCGCCGACATGGCGATGAAGCTGGAGGCCGCGCGTCAGCTGACGTACGCCGCCGCCGCCAAGTCCGAGCGCGTCGACGGCGACCTCACCTTCTTCGGCGCCGCGGCCAAGTGCTTCGCCTCCGACGTCGCCATGGAGGTCACCACCGACGCCGTCCAGCTCCTCGGCGGCTACGGCTACACGCGCGACTACCCGGTGGAGCGCATGATGCGCGACGCCAAGATCACCCAGATCTACGAGGGCACGAACCAGGTCCAGCGCATCGTCATGGCGCGCAACCTCCCGTAACCTCCCGCTCCTCCCCATCCGTTGAAAGGAGACAGGCCGTGACCCTCAAGATCGCCGTCTGTGTGAAGTACGTTCCCGACGCGACCGGCGACCGCGGTTTCGCCGACGACCTGACGACCGACCGCGAGGCCGTCGACGGCCTGCTCTCCGAGCTGGACGAGTACGCGGTCGAGCAGGCCCTCCGGATCTCGGAGGAGGCGGACGACGCCGAGGTCACCGTCGTCACGGTCGGCCCGGACGACGCCAAGGACGCGCTGCGCAAGGCGCTGTCGATGGGCGCCGACAAGGCCGTCCACGTCAACGACGAGTCCATCCACGGCTCCGACGTCATCGCGACCTCCGCGATCCTGGCGAAGGCGCTGGAGAAGACCGGCTTCGACCTGGTCGTCTGCGGCATGGCCTCCACCGACGGCACCATGGGCGTCCTCCCGGCGCTGCTCGCCGAGCGCCTGGGCCTCCCGCAGGTCACCCTCCTCTCCGAGGTCTCCGTCGAGGACGGGACCGTGAAGGGCCGCCGCGACGGCGACGCCGCCACGGAGCTGATCGAGGCCCCGCTGCCCGCCGTCGTCTCGGTCACCGACCAGTCGGGCGAGGCCCGTTACCCCTCCTTCAAGGGGATCATGGCCGCGAAGAAGAAGCCGGTCGAGGAGCTCGACCTCGACGACCTGGACATCGACGCCGACGAGGTCGGACTCGCCGGCTCGTGGACCCTGGTCGACACGGTGGCCGCACGCCCGGCCCGTACCCAGGGCACGATCGTCACGGACGAGGGCGAGGGCGGCAAGCAGCTCGCCGCGTTCCTCGCGTCCCAGAAGTTCATCTGACCGACCGTCCGTCAGAGACCCACTCAGGAACCCCCTCAGGAGCAATGAATCATGGCTGAGATCCTGGTTCTCGTGGACCACGCCGACGGTGCGGTCCGCAAGCCGGCCCTCGAACTCCTCACCATCGCCCGCCGCATCGGCGAGCCCTCGGCGGTCGTCCTCGGCGCCGGCGAGGCCGCCGCCTCGATCGCCGCCACGGCGGGCGAGTACGGCGCGGCCACCGTGTACGTCGCGGACGGCGCCGAGTTCGCCGACCAGCTCGTCGTCCCGAAGGTCGACGCGCTGACCCAGCTCGCCAAGGAGAAGGGGGCGGCCGCCGTCCTGGTGACCTCCTCCGGCGAGGGCAAGGAGATCGCGGCCCGCGTCGCGCTCCGCCTCGGCTCCGGCCTGATCACCGACGCCGTCGAGCTGGAGGCCGGCGAGAACGGCCCGGTCGCCACGCAGTCCGTCTTCGCCGCCTCGTACCAGGTGAAGTCGACCGTCTCGCACGGCGTCCCGGTCATCACCGTCAAGCCGAACTCCGCCGCCCCGGAGGCCGCCCCGGCCGCCGGTACGGTCGAGAACGTCTCGGTCGCCTTCACCGGCAACGCGGCGAAGATCGTCTCGCGCACCCCGCGCGTCTCCACCGGCCGCCCCGAGCTGACCGAGTCCGCGATCGTGGTCTCCGGCGGCCGCGGCGTCGGCGCGGCCGAGGGCTTCGCGGTCGTCGAGAAGCTGGCCGACTCGCTCGGCGCGGCCGTCGGCGCCTCCCGCGCCGCCGTCGACGCCGGCTGGTACCCGCACTCCAACCAGGTCGGCCAGACCGGCAAGCAGGTCTCGCCGCAGCTGTACGTCGCGGCGGGCATCTCCGGCGCGATCCAGCACCGCGCGGGCATGCAGACCTCGAAGACCATCGTCGCGGTCAACAAGGACCCCGAGGCCCCGATCTTCGACCTCGTCGACTACGGCGTGGTCGGCGACCTCTTCGAGGTGCTGCCGCAGCTCACGGACGAGATCGGCGCGCGCTGACCCGTCCGGCGGACCGACGGAAAGGGGCGGATGGCACTCTGTGCCATCCGCCCCTTCGGGTTCTCGCCGCGCGGGCTCAGAGCCAGCCGTCGAGCGGGACCTCCTCGCAGAGCCGGACGACCGGCCTGCGGCCCGTCACGCCGACGCCGGAGGAGAGCCTCACGCGGACCCCGGGGCGCACGGCGTGCAGCGGCCCCTCGACGCGGCAGCGGACCACGAACCCCTCGGTCATGTGGACCGGCCAGAGGTCGGCGTCCGCGGCGGCGACCCCGCGGCGCACGGAGATCACGCCCTGGCCGTCGCTGAGTTCGGGCGCGAGGTCGGTCGACCCGCAGGTCGGACAGAGCAGGCGCTGGAAGGTCGTGGTGTGGCACCAGCGGCAGCGCTGGAAGTAGAGCTCGGAGTCGGCGTCCTCGTCGACAGGGACGGCGGTCCCGCTCCTCAGTCCCGCGTGGAACACGATGGCTTCTCCTTGCACTCGGCGGCTCGACCGTGCATGGAGAAAAGATATGGCACTGAGTGCCATCAAATAAAGACCTGAGTTCCCTCAATCCGAGATACCGCGACCCCTCAGTTCTCGCCGAGACTCGACTCCACCTCGCGCACCACGCGCCACATGGGGGTGGACCGCTTCGTGATGACCACGACGACGTCCTCGTCGTCCTCGGCCCGCGCCTCCGCCGCGCCCCCGTCCCCGCCCCAGGTGGAGCGGACGAACTCCAGGGCATCGTCCACCGTCGCCAGCGGATCGCCCTCGCCGCCCGAGCGCAGCCAGTGGCGCAGGGCGTGGTTGTGGGCGGCGACGACGGCCGCCGCGACGACGTTGGCGCGCAGGCTGCCGTCCCTGCGGTCCGCCCAGCGGGTGCGCAGGTAGTCGCCGAGGGTCTTCTCGTACCGCCAGACGACCGACAGCTCGTACGTGCGCAGTCCGGTGACCTCGCGGGTGAGCCGGTAGCGCTGCACGGAGAACGTCGGGTTCTCGGCGTACATCCGCATGACGAGCCGGGCGGCGTCGCAGACGCGGACGACCGGGTCGTCGGCGTCGGCGCTCGCGGCGAGGAAGCGGGTCATGTCGGCGAGGCACTGCTCGTGGTCGGGGAAGACCACGTCCTCCTTCGAGGGGAAGTACCGGAAGAAGGAGCGCCGGCCGACGCCGGCGAGCGTGACGATGTCGTCGACCGTGGTCTGCTCGTAGCCGCGCTCCAGGAAGAGCTGGAAGGCCGCGGCGATGAGGGAGTCCCGCATCGCGGGCTTCGCGGAGTTCGTCGAGGCTGTTCCCATGGCCCGAACCTAACACTCGGTCCGGGATCGCGCGGCACTTGGTGCCGGAAAATTCCGGCACCAAGTGCTGCGGGCGGGTCGGGGCCCGGGGCCCGGGGCCGGCTAGCGCGGGGCCATCCGCAGCGCGCCGTCCATCCGGATCGTCTCGCCGTTGAGGTAGTCGTGCTCGATGATCATCGTGACCAGCCGGGCGTACTCCTCCGGCCGCGCGAGGCGCTGCGGGAAGGTGACGCCGGCGGCGAGACCCGCCCTGACCTCGTCGCCGAACCCGGCCATCATCGGGGTGTCGACGATGCCGGGGGCGATGGTGACGACCCGGATGCCGAACTGGGCGAGGTCGCGGGCGGCCGTGATGGTCATGCCGGCGACGCCCGCCTTGGAGGCGGCGTAGGCGATCTGGCCGACCTGGCCCTCGAAGGCGGCGATGGAGGCCGTGTTCACGACGAGACCGCGCTGCCCGTGCTCGTCGGGCTCGTGCCGGGCGATGGCCTCGGCGGCGAGCCGCATGACGTTGAAGGTGCCGAGCAGGTTGACGTTGAGGACCGTACGGAAGAGGTCGAGGTCGTGCGGGCCCTTGCGGCCCAGGACCCGGGCGGAGGGGGCGATGCCGGCGCAGTTCACGGCGAGCCGGAGCTCCGCGCCGTCGGCGTCGACCGCGGCGAGCGCCTCGCGGACCTGGTCCTCGTCGGTGACGTCGGCGGCGATCAGGCGCACGCCCTCGGGCTGCTCGCCCGCGGCGGCGACGGACTTGTCCAGGTCGAGGCCGTAGACGGTGGCGCCGCGCGCGGCGAGCGCGGCGGCGGTGGCGGCGCCGAGGCCGGATGCGGCGCCGGTGACGAGAGCGGCGGAGCCGGCGATGTCCATGGAACTCCTCGTTCGTGTCGTGCGGATGCGACCCTGCCGCCGGGATGGCCGCCGGACCGGGCGCGTGCCCGCGGGGGACCGCGCGGTCCGCGCGATCTGCGCCGCCCACCATAGAACCGCAGGCGGGGCCGCAGGAAGCGGAGGCTGGAAGTCTCCGTTCCGAGGTGGCGGCCCCGCCGTGCGCGGCGGCTCGGTCTCAGAAGGGCTTGGTCGGCAGGTACTTGCCGTCGAGCGTGATGACCGCGCGCTCGCCGCCCTCGGGGTCGGCGACCTTCTTCACGTCCAGCCGGAAGTTGATCGCGGAGATGATGCCGTCGCCGAACTGCTCGTGGACGAGCGCCTTGAGGGTGGTGCCGTACACCTGGAGCATCTCGTAGAAGCGGTAGATCGTCGGGTCGGTGGGGACGGCGCCGTCGAGCGAGCCGCGGGTGGGGATCGCGCGCAGCAGGCGCTCCGCGTCCTCGTCCAGACCGAGGAGCTCGGCGACGGCCTTCGCGGCCGGGGCCGGCAGGGCGTGCTGGCCGAGCACGGCGGCGGTGACGAAGGCGACGGAGAGACCCGCGGCGTCGGCGATCTGCTGCCAGGTCAGGTCCTTGCGGTCCTTGGCGTCGACGGCGGCGACGGCGAGGGCCTGGCGGGCGGTGGGGTCGAACTGGGCGTGCACCATGAGAGGTACGTCCTTTCGGTGTTTCGCGGGAGGGGGGGTCAGGCGACGAGGGAGGCGTGCGGGGCGCCGGTGAGATCCTCGACGGTGCCGTCGGCGATGTCGAAGACCCAGCCGTGCAGCCGTACGGTCCCCTCGGCGAGGGCGCGGGCCACCGACGGGTGGGTGGCGAGGTTGGCGAGCTGGGCGGTGACGTTCTCCCGTACGAGCGCGGGGACGTCGCCCCGACGGCCGGCGGCGGTACGGGCGAGGGCCGCGTCGGCGTGCCGGAGCCAGGCGGCGACGGCGGGTGCGGCCGTGAGGTCCTGGCCCTCGGCGAGTGCGGTCATGGCGCCGCAGGCGGAGTGCCCGCAGACGATGACGTCGCGGACGCCGAGGACGGCGACGGCGTACTCGACCGAGGCGGTGACGCCGCCGTCGGCGCCGGGGGCGTGGGCCGGGACGAGGTTGCCGGCGGTGCGGACGACGAAGAGCTCGCCCGGATCGGTCTGGGTGATCAGCTCGGGGACGACGCGGGCGTCGGAGCAGCCGATGAAGAGCGTTCCGGGGCGGTGGGCGGTGGCCAGGCGGGCGAAGAGACCGGCCTTGGCGGGGAAGACCTCCCGCTGGAAGCGGGCGATTCCCTCGGCGAGATGAGGCATGGCTTCACCCTGCACGACCAGCCTCTATAGCGTCCAAGACTCGCTATCGATCTCTGCTATAGCTGGCACCTATACTTGGCCCCATGCAGCCGGAACTCCGCCATCTCCGCTATCTGCTCGCGGTGGCCGAGCACGCCAACTTCACGCGCGCCGCCGAAGAGCTCCGCATCGCCCAGCCGACCCTGTCGCAGCAGATCAAGCAGTTGGAGAAGGCGCTCGGGGCGCAGCTCCTCGACCGCGGCGGCCGTACGGTGCGCCTCACCGACGCCGGGGAGGCGTACGCGCGCTACGCCCGACGGGCCCTGCGGGACCTGGCCGCGGGCGAGCGGGCGGTGCTGGACGTGGGGGGCCTCTCCCGGGGCCATCTCCGGCTGGCCGTCACCCCCACCTTCACGGCCTACCTGACGGGCCCGCTCGTCGCGGACTTCCACCTCCGGCATCCGGGCATCACCGTGGAGGTGCGGGAGATGGCGCAGGACCGTGTCGAGGCCGAACTCCTCGCGGACCGCCTGGACCTCGGCATCGCCTTCGCCGGCCGGCACCTCCCGGGCATCGAGGCGACGAGCCTCTTCACCGAGACCCTGGGCCTGGTCGTGGGCCCGGGCCACCCCCTGTCCGGTCACGAGTCCCCGCTGCCGGCAGCATCTTTGACGGATCATCACCTTGCCCTGCTGAGCAGGGACTTCGCGACCAGACTACACGTGGACGCGTACGTCTCCGAGCACGGGCTCCGGCCCCGGATCGCCGTGGAGACCGACTCCGTCGGCGCGCTCACCGAGATCGTCCGCAACACCGCGCTCGCCACGGTCCTGCCGGACGCCGTCACCCGTGCCCACCCCGGCCTGAGCCGGGTCCCCCTCTCCCCCGCCCTGCCGCCCCGGGGCGTGGAGCTGCTGCGCCGCGCGGCGGGCTACCGGAGCGCGGCGGCGGGGGCGTTCGCCGCGCTCGCGGCACGGTGGGGGTCAACCGATCGGCTGACCCCGGGGTCGGCCGATGCGCCAGCCGGTCCGAGCCGGGACGACGACGGACCGTGAGCGATCGGCCACCAGGATGGACGTCAGAGAGCGGGGAACTCCCCGCGGCCGTTCCCCGACACCCCTGGAGCAGACAGCCATGAAGCACGTGAAGAAGACCTCGCGCACCCGGGTCCTGACCGGCGGAGCCATCGCCGCCGCCGTCGCGCTCGGCGGCTTCGGCGCCTACTCCGCCAGCGCCACCGACGAGGCCACGACGGCCACCCAGACCGCGGCCGTCACGAAGGCGGACGCGAAGAACAAGAACACGACCACGTCGACGCACCTCACGATCGAGGCCGCCACGAAGGCCGCGCAGGCCACCCTCGACGCCGCCGAGAAGGAGAACCAGCGCGTCTCCGTCGCCGTCGTCGACCGCAACGGCAACACCGTCGTCACCCTGCGCGGCGACGGCGCCGGCCCGCAGTCCTACGAGTCGGCGGTGAAGAAGGCGTACACGGCCGTCTCCTGGAACGCCCCCACCTCCGAACTGGTGAAGCGCCTCGCCAACGCGCCGACCCTCAAGGACATCCCCGGCACCCTCTTCCTCGGCGGCGGCGCCCCCGTCACGTCGAAGGGCGCCCCCATCGCGGGCATCGGCGTCGCGGGCGCCCCCTCCGGCGACCTGGACGAGAGGTTCGCCCAGGCGGGCGTGGCGTCGCTCACCAAGTGACTACGGCCGGGGCACCGCGCCTCGTCGGCGGTGGGCCGCGACCCGTTCACGCGTCGCGCAGCGGCGCGAGCAGTACCGCCGCTCGGGTCCGCTTCCGGGTGAGATGAAGACGTTTCCGCAGCTCGGCGACGCGCAGGCGCGACCGGGCGGGCGCTGGCGGTCCCAGACGAGGACGGCCAGCGCCATGCAGGACGACGCGAGGAGCCATTCGGCCCAGGGCGCGTCGTCGTCGGAGTCCAGATGAGGGTGCCACGGACTGTCACCGCCGTGGGAAGTCAGCCGGAGCGGCCCGGTGTGGTCCCGCAGGAGCCGGTTGAGCACGGCGGCCGCGCCGTCGGCGTCGTCGGCGGTGAACACCGCCCGCAACAGGCCCGCGGCCGTGCGCAGTTCGGGCAGGTCGGTGGCGGTGAGGTCGAGGGGATCGCGTTCGCCGTGCGCGCGGAGGACGTCGGCGACGTCGAACGGCCCGGCACCGTCGTCGGCGAGGACGTTGAGCAGGGCGGCCGTGCGGCGGGCCGTCGCGAGCACGGAGTGCCGGGCGGAGCGGTCGTCGACTGGTGAGGACACCCTCCGGAATGTAACGCATCTTGCGCACCTTTGAGTTACGTCCGTAGCGTCCGGCCGATGAGCGCACGTGAGGCGACGCATTCCTGGCTGGCCGGAGCGGCGGCGGCCCGGACCGGCGACGAGATGTCCGGTTCCGCACTCCTCCTGGCGGGCTTCGCCCTCACCGGGTCCACCGGCGAGGCTTCGGCGCTCCTCGCGGGGATCACCGTCGCGGCGGCCGTCGGCGGACCGGTCCTCGGGGCCCTCCTCGACAGATCGGCGCGGCCGGGGCGCCTGCTCGCCCTGGCGCTCGTCCTGTACGCGACGGGGCTCGCCGTCGTCCTCCTCGGGATCGCCCGCCTCCCGTTCGCCCTGGTTCTCGCCGTCTCCGTCCTCACGGGCCTGTTCGGTCCGGCGCTGTCGGGCGGCTGGTCCGCCCAGTTGCCCCGAGTGGCCTCGGGGAAGCGGCTGTCCCGGGCGACCGCGCTCGACGCGATGACCTTCCACACGGCGAGCCTCGCCGGGCCGGTGGCCGCGGGGTGCCTCGCGGAGGCCGCGGGGGCGTCCACCGCCGTCGTGGCCTCCGCCGCGCTGATCGGCTGCGCGGCGCCTGCCGCGTGGCGCCTGCCCGCCGATCGCGGTCCGGTCGGCACGGTCCCGTCCGGAACGGTGGTCGCCGACCTCGCCGAGGGCGCCCGCGCGATCCGCCGGAACCCCGCGCTGGCGCGGGCGACCGTGTCCTCGACCGTCTCCTGCTCCGCCCAGGGCATGCTGACGGCCTGTCTCCCGCTCCTGGGCGCCCAGGCCCTCGGGGGCGCGGGCCTCGGCACCGCCCTGCTCTCCGTCGCGGCCGTGTCCGCGCTGGCGGCGAACGCCCTCGTAGCCCGGTTCCCGGGCCGGTTCTCCGCCGAGACGGTCCTCGGCGTCGCGCCTCTGGTCCAGGCCGTGGCTCCGGCTCTCGCCGCGACGGGCGGCCCCGCGGGTCTCACAGCGGCGCTGCTCGTCGTCGGCGTCGCCGAAGGCCCCCAGCTCACCGCCTTGTTCTCGGTGCGCCATCGGGAGTCCCCCGAGCATCTGCGCGGGCAGGTCTTCACCACGGGAGCCAGCCTGAAGATCACCGGCTTCGCCGTGGGCGCGGCGGTGGCCGGCCCGTTGGCGTCCTGGTCCCTTCCGGGTGCGCTCGCCGCGACGGCGGGCACGGCGCTGCTCGCCGTACCCGCCGCCTTCCTGGTGTCGCCGGCCGCTACTTCTCCGAGGTCCGCACGAGGCCCCGGCTGATGACCAGGCGCTGGATCTGGTTCGTGCCCTCGAAGATCTGCATGATCTTGGCTTCGCGCATGTAGCGCTCGACCGGGAAGTCTCGCGTGTAGCCGTAGCCGCCGAGGACCTGGACGGCGTCCGTGGTGACCTTCATGGCCGTGTCGGTGGCGATGAGCTTGGCGGCGCTGGCCTGGCGGCTGAAGGGGCGGCCGAGGTCGCGGCGGCGGGCCGCGTCGAGGTAGGTGGCGCGGGCCGCGTCGACGGCGGCGGCCATGTCGGCGAGGAGGAAGCCGAGGCCCTGGTGGTCGACGATCTTGCGGCCGAAGGTGGTGCGCTCGTTGGCGTAGTCGACGGCCGCGTCGAGGGCGGCCTGGGCGAGGCCCGTGGCGCAGGCGGCGATGCCGAGGCGGCCGCTGTCGAGGGCGCTGAAGGCGATCTGGAGGCCCTGGCCCTCGTCGCCGATCCGGCGGTCGGCCTCGATGAGGGCCCCGTCCCAGTACGCGGAGGTGGTGGGGACGGCCTGGAGGCCCATCTTGCGCTCGGGCGCGCCGAAGCTGAGGCCTTCGGTGGCACCGGGGGCGAGGAAGCAGGAGATGCCGTGGCTGCCGGGGGCGGTCCGGGCGAAGAGGGCGTAGAAGTCGGCCTTGCCGCCGTGGGTGATCCACGCCTTCGTGCCGGTCACGCGGTAGCCGCCGTCCTCCTGGAGCTCCGCCTTGCAGGCGAGCGCCGCCGCGTCGGAGCCGGCCTGCGGCTCGGACAGGCTGTAGCCGCCGATCGCGCGGCCTTCCAGCATCGCCGGGAGCCAGCGCTCCTTCTGGGCGTCGGTCCCGAAGGCGTACAGCGGGTGGCAGGCGAGCGTGTGGACGCTCGTGGCGACGGCGACGGCGGCCCAGCGGGCGGCGAGCTCCTCCAGGACCTGGAGGTAGACCTCGTACGGCTGACCTCCGCCGCCGTACTCCTCGGGGTACGGCAGGCCGAGGAGGCCCGTCTCGCCGAGGGTGGAGAAGAGACCTTCGGGATAGGTCTCGGCGGCCTCGTGCTCGTTCACCCGCGAGGAGAGCTCCTTGTCGGCGATCTCCCGGGTGAGGGCGATGAGGTCCGCCGCTTCGGGGGTGGGAAGCAGGCGGTCGACATCCATGGCGACTCCAGCGGCGCGCAAAGTGGTACTGGGGCAGGTACTGCAGTACCGCTTAGCGTAGCGCAGGAGGGTTCTCACGTAACCCCCTCAGGGGTCGGAGGACCCGGCCCCTTCCTGCGGCGGCCTGGAATACTGGGCGGGTGATCGAGACCGCCGACACCCTCAAGCAGACGGGCCGCGGAGCCGCGCGCCGCTCCGCCCTCTTCGAGGACCTCGTCGCCCTCCTCGTCGGCGAGGGCTTCGCCCGCCTGACCCTGGACGATCTCGCCGCCCGCCTGCACTGCTCGAAGCGGACCCTGTACGGGCTCGCCGGCAGCAAGGAGCAGCTCGTCCGGGCGGCCGTCGTGCACTTCTTCCGGCGCGCCACCGCGCGCGTGGAGGCGGTTCTCGCCGCCGCGAGCGGCCCGGCCGAGCGGCTCGCCGCCTACCTGCGGGCCGTCTCCGCCGAGCTCGCCCCCGTCTCGCCGCAGTTCTTCGACGACGTCGCCGCCTTCGAGCCGGCCGCCGAGGTGTACGAACGCAACACCCGCGCCGCCGCCGGCCGCGTCCAGCAGCTCATCGAGGAGGGCGTCAGCGCGGGCGTCTTCCGCGAGGTGCACGTCGTCTTCGCCGCCGACGTCATCGCCTCCGTCATGGTCCGCATCCAGCGCCGCCAGGTGGCCGCGTCCACGGGACTCGCGGACGCGGAGGCCTACGACCAGCTCGCCGAGCTGCTGCTGAGCGGGCTGCGGAAGGCCTGAGGGGAAGCCTGAAGGGACGACGGCATGCCGAAGGGGCGTCCCGGAGAGCTCTCCGGGACGCCCCTTCGGCGTACGGACGAGGTCAGGCGACCGACCCTATGCGGCCCGCCACCGGCCCGTCCGGCCCGTCGTGGTGGATCGGCGTGTGCGCGCCCGTCAGCGAGGCCCCGCTGCCGCCCCGCCGGTTCGCGACGATCTCCGCGCCGATCGACAGGGCCGTCTCCTCGGGCGTACGGGCGCCCAGGTCGAGGCCTATGGGCGAGCGCAGCCGCGCCAGTTCGATCTCCGTGACGCCCACGTCGCGCAGGCGCGCGTTCCGGTCCTCGTGGGTACGGCGGGAGCCCATCGCGCCGACGTAGGCGACGGGAAGCTTCAGGGCGGCCTGGAGGAGGGGGACGTCGAACTTCGCGTCGTGCGTGAGGACGCACAGGACGGTCCGGCCGTCGACCTCCGTCGAGGCCAGGTAGCGGTGGGGCCACTCCACCACGATCTCGTCGGCCTCGGGGAACCGGGCCGGGGTCGCGAAGACGGGCCGCGCGTCGCACACGGTCACGTGGTAGCCGAGGAACTTGCCGACCCGGACCAGGGCCGCGGCGAAGTCGATGGCCCCGAAGACGATCATGCGGGGCGCCGGCACGGAGGACTCGACGAGGAGGGTCAGCGGCCGGCCGCAGCGGCTGCCGTCCTCACCGATCTCGACGGTCCCGGTCCGTCCCGCGTCCAGCATCGCGCGGGCCTCCCCCGCCGCCGTGCGGTCGAGCTCGGGGTGGCCGCCGAGCTTCCCCTCGTACGTGCCGTCGGGGCGGACGAGGAGCGCCCGGCCCATCAGGTCGTCAGGGCCCGAGACGATCCGGGCGAGGGCGGCCGCCTCCCCCGCGGCGGCGGCGGCGAACGCGGCCGGGAGGACCCCGCCGCGTACCGGGGTGACGAGGATGTCGATGATGCCGCCGCAGGTCAGACCGACCGCGAAGGCGTCCTCGTCGCTGTAGCCGAAGCGCTCGACGACCGTCCTGCCGTCTTCGAGCGCCTGCCGGCACAGCTCGTACACCGCGCCCTCCACACACCCGCCGGAGACCGAGCCGATCGCCGTCCCCTCGCTGTCGACGGCGAGGGCGGCTCCCGGCTGGCGGGGCGCGCTGCCGCCGACGGCCACCACGGTGGCCACGGCGAAGGTGCGTCCCTGCTCGACCCACCGGTTCAGCTCTTCGGCGATGTCCAGCATGTCGGTTCTCCTTCGGAGTGTGGGAGGGCTTGTCGGGCGGGGCGGCGTCAGCCGACGCCGAGCCAGCTCTCCAGCGGGTGGATCGCGAAGTACACGATGAAGATCGCCGTGAGGCCCCACATGAAGGCACCCACCTCGCGTGCCTTGCCCTGCGCCACCTTGATGACGGCGTAGGAGATGACGCCCGCCGCGACACCGGTGGTGATGGTGTACGTGAACGGCATCAGGACCACGGTGAGGAACACCGGGATCGCCACGGAGCGGTCGCTCCAGTCGACGTGCTTGGCGTTCTGCATCATCATCGCGCCGATGACGACCAGGGCGGCGGAGGCGACCTCGGCCGGGACGATCGCGGTGAGCGGGGTGAAGAAGAGGCAGAGGGCGAAGAAGGCGCCGGTGACGACCGAGGAGAGACCGGTGCGGGCACCCTCGCCGACGCCGGTGGCCGACTCGACGAAGACGGTCTGGCCGGAGCCGCCGCCGACACCGCCGATGATGCCGCCCGCGCCGTCGATGAACAGCGCCTTGGACAGGCCGGGCATACGGCCCTGCTCGTCGGCGAGGTTCGCCTCGGAGCCGACGCCGATGATGGTGGCCATCGCGTCGAAGAAGCCGGCGAGGACGAGCGTGAAGACGATCATGGTGATCGTGATGTAGCCGACGTCGCCCCAGCCGCTGAAGGAGACCTCGCCGATGAGCGAGAAGTCCGGCGCGGAGACGGCGCTGCCGTTCAGCTCCGGCGGGCCGGAGAACCAGGCGCCGGCGCCCTTGGCGGGGATGTCCGCGACGGCGTTGACGACCATCGCGACGACCGTGCCGGCGACGATGCCGATGAGGATGGCACCGGGGATGTTGCGGGCCTGGAGGGCGAAGATCAGGAGCAGGGTGACCGCGAAGACCAGTACGGGCCAGCCCTGGAGCTCACCGAGCGGGCCGAGGGTGACGGGGCCGCCGCCGGGCGAGGGGTTCTCGTGGACGAAGCCGGCCTTGACGAAGCCGATGATCGCGATGAAGAGGCCGATGCCTATGGTGATCGCGTGCTTGATGGCCAGCGGGATCGCGTTCATGATCATCTCGCGGAGGCCGGTGACGACCAGGAGACAGATCACGACACCGTAGGCGACGCACATGGCCATCGCCTGCGGCCAGGTCATGACCGAGATGACCTGCGAGGAGAGCACGCCGGAGACGCTCAGACCGGCGGCGAGGGCGAGGGGGACCTTGCCCCAGAAACCCATGAGGAGAGTGGTCACCGCAGCGGCGAGGGCCGTCGCGGTGATCAGCGCGGGCTGGCTGAGGACGTTGCCGTCGACATCCTTGCCGCCGAGGATCAGGGGGTTGAGCAGGAGGATGTACGCCATCGCCATGAAGGTGGTGACGCCGCCGCGGATCTCCGTCGCGACGGTGGATCCTCTCTCCGAGATGTGAAAGTACCGGTCGAGCCAAGAACGGCCGGCGGGGACGTTGGAGCCGGAGCCCGCGTCCTCCGATGCGGTCTTGGGCTCCACGGACGACTGGGTCATGGGGCCTACTCCCAAGGTTCAAAGGGGCACCCGCATCAGACTTCGAAGGTTTCTGATCTGGTTGAAGCTGCGGGATTTGGGATGCTGCGTGGGCTGCACGACCCGGGGGACGGCCCGAGACGAACGAATGAATCGGCACTGCGGGTGAATCGGTACTGCGGATGAATCGGCACTGCGGGTGGATCGGTACCGCGGGTGAATCGGTACTGCTGCTCCGGGCGGTGTGGGCGGGGAGGGACGTGTGACGCTCCCGGGGAGGCACACACCGCCCGGAGAGTCCCTACAGGGTGCCGGTGAGCGCCTCGGGGCGGACCGGCGTCTTGTTGAGCTCCAGGCCCGTCGCCGCCCGGATCGCCGCGAGGACGGCCGGGGTGGACGACAGGGTCGGGGCCTCGCCGATGCCCCGGACGCCGTACGGCGCGTTGGGGTCGGCCAGTTCGAGGTAGTCGACCGGGATGGTCGGCGTGTCGAGGATGGTCGGGATCAGGTAGTCGGTGAAGGAGGGGTTCCTGACCTTCGCCGTCTTCGGGTCGACGATGATCTCCTCCATCACCGCGACGCCCAGGCCCTGGGTCGTACCGCCCTGGATCTGGCCGACGACGGAGAGCGGGTTGACCGCCTTGCCGACGTCCTGGGCGCAGGCCAGCTCGATGACCTTCACGAGGCCGAGCTCGGTGTCGACCTCGACGACCGCGCGGTGCGCCGCGAAGGCGTACTGGACGTGGCCGTTGCCCTGGCCGGTGACGAGGTCGAAGGCCTGCGTGGGCCGGTGGCGCCACTCCTCCTCGACCTCCACGGCCTGGTCCTCGAGGACGTCCGCGATGGTCGCGAGGGCCTCGCCGCCGTCGGTGACGACCTTGCCGCCCTCCAGGAGGAGTTCGGCGTTGGCCCAGGCCGGGTGGTACGAGCCGAACTTGCGCCGGCCGATCTCCAGGACCTTCTCGCGGACGATCTCGCAGGAGTTCTTGATGGCGCCGCCGGTCATGTACGTCTGGCGGCCCGCGGAGGTCGAACCGGCCGAGCCCACCTGCGTGTCGGCGGGGTGGATGGTGACCTGCTGGACACCGAGCTCGGTACGGGCGATCTGGGCGTGGATCGTGACGCCGCCCTGACCGACCTCGGCCATCGCCGTGTGGACCAGCGCGACGGGCTCGCCGTTGATGACCTCAAGACGGATCTTGGCGGTCGAGTAGTCGTCGAAGCCCTCGGAGAAGCCGACGTTCTTGATGCCGACCGCGTAGCCGACGCCGCGGACGACGCCCTCGCCGTGCGAGGTGTTGGAGAGGCCGCCCGGCAGCGCGCGGACGTCCGCGCCCTCGCCGGCGGTCTCCCACTGGCGCTCGGGCGGCATCGGACGGTCCTTGACGATGCGCAGGAGCTCGGCGACCGGGGCCGGGGAGTCCACGACCTGGCCGGTGGGCATGATCGTGCCCTGCTCCATGGCGTTCAGCTGGCGCAGCGCCACCGGGTCCATGCCCAGCTTGGCGGCGAGCTTGTCCATCTGGGCCTCGTAGGCGAAGCAGGCCTGGACCGCGCCGAAGCCGCGCATCGCGCCGCAGGGCGGGTTGTTGGTGTAGAGGCCGATCGCCTCGATCTCGACGTCCTCGACGACGTACGGGCCGATCGAGAGGGAGGAGGCGTTGCCGACGACCGAGGCCGTCGACGACGCGTACGCGCCGCCGTCGAGCACGATCCGGCACTTCACGTGCGTGAGCTTGCCGTCCTTGGTGGCGCCGTGCTCGTACCAGAGCTTCGCCGGGTGCCGGTGGACGTGCCCGAAGAAGGACTCGTACCGGTTGTAGACCATCTTGACGGGCTTGTTGGTGCGCAGGGCGAGCAGCGAGGCGAGGATCTGCATCGAGATGTCCTCGCGGCCGCCGAAGGCGCCGCCGACGCCGGCCATCGTCATGCGGACCTTGTCCTCGGGCAGGCCGAGGCAGGGGGCGATCTGCTTGAGGTCCGAGTGCAGCCACTGGGTGGCGACGTACAGGTCGACGCCGCCGTCCTCGGCCGGTACGGCGAGGCCGGACTCGGGGCCGAGGAAGGCCTGGTCCTGCATGCCGAAGGTGTACTCGCCGGTGACGATCACGTCGGCGCGCTTGGCGGCCTCGGCCGCGTTGCCGCGGATGATCGGCTGGCGGTGCACGATGTTGGGGTGCGGGACGTGACCGGAGTGGTGGTCGTCGCGGCCCTCGTGGACGAGGACCGCGTCCGGGGCGGTGGCGGAGGCCTCGTCCGTGATGACCGGGAGCTCGCGGTACTCGACCACGATCTTGGCGGCGGCGCGGCGGGCGGTCTCCGGGTGGTCGGCGGCGACGAGGGCCACCGGCTCGCCGTGGTGGCGGACCTTGCCGTAGGCCAGGACGGGGGTGTCCTGGAACTCCATGCCGTAGTTCTTCGCCGCCGGCAGGTCCTCGTGGGTCAGGACGGCGTAGACGCCGTCCATCGCGAGGGCCTCGGAGGTGTCGATGGAGAGGATCTCGGCGTGCGCGACGGTGGAGCGCAGGATCTGGCCCCACAGCATGTCCTCGTGCCACATGTCCGAGGAGTAGGCGAACTCGCCGGTGACCTTGAGGGTGCCGTCGGGGCGGAGCGTGGACTCGCCGATGCCGCCCTTGGTGTGGTTCTGGGTGACGTCGCGGGGGATTCCCGTGGTGGTGCCGGCCATGATCAGACCGCCTCTCCCTGCCGGGCGGCCGCGAGACGGACCGCGTCGAGGATCTTCTCGTAGCCGGTGCAGCGGCACAGGTTGCCGGAGAGCGCCTCGCGGATGTCCGCGTCCGTCGGGGACGGGTTGCGCTCCAGCATCTCGTCGGCCGCGACGAGCAGGCCGGGGGTGCAGAAACCGCACTGGACGGCGCCGGCGTCGATGAACGCCTGCTGGATCGGGGAGAGTTCCACACCCTCGCCGGTCTGCGAGTCCTGGGAGGGCTTCGCCTCCCAGCGCTTGGCCTGGTCGATGGAGGTGCCACCGCAGGCGCCCGTGCCGCAGCCGTGTCCGGCGTGCGCCGCGTTCTCGGAGCGTTCCTTCGCGAAGTCGGCGAGGCCCTCGACCGTGACGACCTCGCGGCCCTCGACCTGGCCGGCGGCGACGAGACAGGAGCAGACGGGCACGCCGTCGAGGCGGACCGTGCAGGAGCCGCACTCGCCCTGCTCACAGGCGTTCTTGGAGCCGGGCAGACCCAGGCGCTCGCGGAGGACGTAGAGGAGGGACTCGCCCTCCCAGACGTCGTCGGCTTCCTGCGGACGGCCGTTGACCGTGAAATTGACGCGCATGGTTATGCAGCTCCCTCAAGCGTGCGGCCGCTTCCGCGGTACTGCTCCCAGGTCCAGCCGAGCTGGCGGCGGGCCATGATGCCGACGGCGTGACGGCGGTACTTGGCCGTGCCTCGGACGTCGTCGATCGGGTTGGCGGCGCCCGAGCAGAGGTCGGCGAACTGCTTCGCGATCGACGGGGTGATGATCTTGCCGTTGTCCCAGAAGCCGCCCTCCTCCAGGGCCGCGTTGAGGAAGTCCTCGGCGGCCTTGGCGCGGATCGGGGTCGGCGCGGCCGATCCGATGCCGGTGCGGACGGTACGGGTCTCGGGGTGCAGGGCCAGGCCGAAGGCGCAGACCGCGATGACCATCGCGTTGCGGGTGCCGACCTTGGAGTACTGCTGGGGGCCGTCCGCCTTCTTGATGTGGACGGTCTTGATGAGCTCGTCGGGCTGGAGCGCGTTGCGCTTCACGCCCGTGTAGAACTCGTCGATCGGGATGAAGCGGCTGCCGCGCGCCCGCGACTCGACCTCGACCTCGGCGCCGGCCGCGAGCAGGGCCGGGTGGGCGTCACCGGCGGGGGACGCGGTGCCGAGGTTGCCCCCGACGCCGCCGCGGTTGCGGATCTGGGGGGAGGCGACCGTGTGCGAGGCGAGCGCGAGGCCCGGGAGCTCGGCGCGGAGGTTCTCCATGATCCGGGTGTACGGAACGGACGCACCGAGGCGGACGTTCTCCTCGCCGACCTCCCACTCGCGCAGCAGCTCGATGCGGTTCAGGTCCAGGAGGTACTCGGGACGACGGTGGTCGAAGTTGATCTCGACCATGATGTCGGTGCCACCCGCAATGGGCACGGCCGTGGGGTGCTCGGCCTTGGCGGCGAGCGCCTCCTCCCAGCTGGCGGGGCGAAGGAAGTCCATGGTGGCTCTCTTCTAGTGATTCTGGCGATCGGGGGTCGAACGGATGGGCCCGGGGAGACGGCCGGCCCTCGACTTCACGTTCATGTGCTGTTAACGCGGTGTGTGGCCTAGTACACAAGCCCGGATCGCCCGGGTGCAGTCACCGAAAACATGAAGGAGTTGGCTGGGTCCCTTGGTCGTCTTGTAGATTCGAACGAAAGGCGGAGAACAGAAACCTCTCCGTTTTCCCCTGGAAACGGTGGCACCACGCCACCGTCGACAACGCGACACCCACGACCCACCCAAACGAAGGAACGGCGGCGACACCATGCGGCTGCGCGCACTGCTGGAGAACGACGCGCTGGGGCTGCGCCTGCTCGGCGGCGACGACGAGCTGGACCGGACCGTACGCGGCGTGATGACGACGGACCTGAAGGACCCCAGCCGGTACCTGTCCGGCGGCGAGCTCGTGCTGACCGGCCTCGCCTGGATGCGGGACCCGGCCGAGTCCGAGCCCTTCGTCCGGATCCTCGCGTCGGCCGGCGTGTCGGGGCTCGCGGTGGGCGCCGTCGGCGTCGCCGCGCTCGCGACCGGCGAGCCCGATCAGGGCGGTGTCCCCGACGATCTCGTACAGGCGTGTTTGCGCCACCGCCTCCCGCTGTTCGTCGTGGAGGAATCCGTTGCGTTCGCGACGATCACCGAGCATGTTGTTCGACAGGTGTCCGGCGAGCGGGCCGGTGACCTCGCGGCCGTCGTGGACCGCCACCGGCGGCTGATGACCTCGGGACCGGCGGGCGGCGGGCCGGAGGTCGTCCTCGACCTCCTCGGCTCCGACCTGGACCTCCGGGCGTGGGTGCTCTCCCCCACCGGACGCCAGATCGCGGGCGCGGGCGAGCCCCTCGAACCCGGCCTCGCGGCCACTCTGGCGGGCGAGCACCTGGCCGCCACCCGCACCGGCAGGCGAGGCCCCCACCGGCTGAACGCCGCCGGATCCACGTACTCGCTCTTCCCGATCCGCAACAGCGGCCGGGGCGCCGCCCCCGCCGTCCGCGACGTGCGCGAGACGGTCCTGTCGGACTGGCTGCTCGCGGTCGAGGCGGACGCGGGCGACTGGCCCGCCGCCCGGCTCGACCTGCTCCAGGGCGTCACGCAGCTCATCGCCGTCGAGCGCGACCGGCGCGACGCGTCCCGTGTCGTGCGCCGCAGGCTCGCCCAGGAGGTCCTGGAGCTGGTGCAGACGGGTGCCGCGCCCGCCGAGATCGCGGCCCGGCTGCGCGTCGCCGCCCCGGTGCTCCTGCCCGGGCTCGGCACGGCCCCGCACTGGCAGGTCGTCGTCGCCCGCGTCGAGTGGGAGCAGGAGCCCGGCCAGGGCACCGCCGTGGACGGCGGCCCGATCGCCCAGGCGCTCCTGGAGGAGATCCTCGTCGACCCTGCGACCGTCGGGGCCGAGTCCGCCGACCGCATCGCCGTCGCCCACAGCGGCGACGAGGCCATCGCCCTCGTGCCGCTGGCGGCGGGACCGCTGCCGGACAGCGAGGACGAGGGCCCGGTCCCCGCGCTCGGCCTCCACGCGGACGCGCTCCTCGCGGCCGTGCGCGCTCCGCTGTCGTCCGGACTCGGCGACGACGGGCGGCTCACGCTCGGAGTCAGCGCCGCCGTGCACTCGGCCGAGGGCCTGCGCGGAGCCCTCGAGGAGGCCCGGCACGCCCGCCGGGTCGCCGCCGCCCGCCCGGGCCGCGTCTGCGCCGCCGGCCACCACGAGCTGGCCTCGCACGTGCTGCTGCTGCCGTTCGTGCCGGACGACGTCCGCCGGGCGTTCACGGCCCGGCTGCTCGACCCGCTGCGGGACTACGACCGGCGCCACCGCGCGGAGCTCATCCCGACGCTGGAGGCGTTCCTCGACTGCGACGGTTCCTGGACGCGCTGCGCGACCCGGCTGCACCTGCACGTGAACACGCTGCGCTACCGGGTGGGCCGGATCGAGCAGCTCACGGGCCGCGACCTGTCCCGCCTGGAGGACAAGCTCGACTTCTTCCTCGCGCTGCGCATGAGCTGAGTGCCGCGAGCCCGGCGCTCGTGCGGAGCTCGCGGGGCGCTTGATCGTTCACCCTTTCGGTGGAGTCCCCAAGCGGGCGCGTACCGCCTGGTGGGACCCCTCGGCCGACCCGGCGGAGGGGTCCCACCGAGGCCATTTCCCGGGCCCAGCGGCCATCTGACGGGCTGTCGGCCCCCTCCCCCGGTGCCCCCGCCGCGCCCTCCGGACTCTTGTGAATTCTTTCACCTGACCCCTTGGCCAGGTACTCCCGTTCGTGCTGAGATGCCGTCTACCCAACAGCTCAACTCAACAGCTCAATGGCGCGCTCGGGGAGGGCAATGTGGCGGATACCGCCATGTCTGGTTCCGAATCTAGGGGCGGCGACGATCCGTCCCTCGCCTACGGCAAGGAGACTCCCGTGGAGACCGCCATATGGCGGCTCCGCTCCCGAGGTTGCTGGACGGACGCGGCAGCGCTGCTCGCCCCGTACGCGACCGAACCGGCCGCCGCACTCGAACGGGCGGCCCTGCTGATCGAACGCTGTCTCTACACCGAACAGGGCTGGGCCGAGGCCGAGGAGGCGCTGCGAACCGCCGAGGCCGTGGCCCGCACCGACGAGGAACGCGGGGCGGCGGCCTGCGAACGCGGCTACCTGGCCTACGCGTCGACCCTGCTCGGGGTACGGGACAGGGCGGACGAGGCCCGGATGGCGCTCGGCCGGGCGGCGGCGCTGATCGCCCCCACGGCCGCGGGGCGTCCGCTCCTGGACTTCCGGCGCGGGCTCGTCGCCCAGAACCTCGGCGACTCGCCCCAGGCGGCCCGGGCCGCGTACCGCAGGGCGCACGAGGGTGCGGCGGAGCGGGGCGACTCGCTCCTGCTCTCCTCCACCTGGCGGCACCTCGCCGGACTCGCCCTGAGAGAGGGCGAGTTGGCGGAGGCGCGGCACGGCTTCGCGGAATCCCTGCGGATCCGCGAGGAGCTCGGCTACCTCGTCGGCACGGCTCCGGCGCTCACCGCGCTCGCCGACGCGGAGACGGAACCGGAGGCGGGCCGGCTGCGCGAGGAGGCACGACGGCTCTTCCGCCTCCTCGGCGGGGTGCCGACGTGGCTGACGGCCCAGTTGACACCGCGCGCGGCCACCTGAACCGACGCCACTCAGAGCCGAGGTGACGGTGCGTCAGTATGCCGTCGCCTCGGCTCAGGCGTCCTCGTCCCCTTCGAGGACGAGGTGGAACCGCTGGTGGTCCTCCAGATCCCCGACCGCGACGGCCGCACGCGGGATCCCCCGGTACAGCGAGACCTTCCCGTCGGCGGCCAGGACGTCGACGGCCAGGCGCAGTCGGTCCACCGTCATGCCGGTCCGGCGGGCCGGCCCGCTCAGCGCTCCGAAGACCCCGGGCACGGGTCCCGGCCTGGTCGCCAGGTACCACTGGAGCGCGGAACGGTCCGGTTCGGCGGCGCGTCGATCGGCGGCCATGACCGGCCTCCCCTATGTCGCTGGCATATTCACCGGCTCAACGGCCGACGCCCCGGCGAGGTCACTCCCCGGGGACGAGCCGGACCAGGCTCTCGTCCGTGCCGACCAGCAGCGCGCCCGCTCCGGTGACGGCGACCGCGCGGACCGGGGGCCCGGGACGGAAGGCGAGGGCGGGACCGCCCTCGGGGCGGAGGAGTTCGACCAGACCGTCCGCCCAGGCCGCCGCGACGAGCGGCCCGTGCGGGGTCTCGGTCGCGTGCAGCGAGACCACGGGGGCCCGGCGCTCGGCGAGCGGCTCGGTGCGAGGGTCACGGCCCGGGGTCCAGAGCCGTACGGAGCCGTCGGCGCCGCCCGAGCAGACGAACGGGGTCTCGGACTCGACGGCGGCGACCGCCGTGACCCGGCCGCTGTGCGCGGCGGTCTGGTACAGCCCCGTCAGGCCGAAGGCGTGCACGGACCCGAGCCGGTCCCCCACGACCACCGAGCCGGCGATGGCCGCGAGGGCAGTACCCGGGTGGCGGGCCAGGGTCGCGGAGACGGCCTCGGTGAGGCGCTCCAGGTACGGGGGCCTCGGCGCCGTCCCCCGTACGGCGTGCAGCCTGCCCCGGTCGTCCAGGAGCAGCACCGTGCCGTCCGGCGCGGGCGCGAGGGCGGTGATCCGGCCGGGGACGGAGTGCGCGAGGCGCCCGGCGGGGCTCGCGTCGGGCTCGCGCAGGAGCCGCACGGTGCCCGTGCGGTCGCCCACGAGCAGGGTCCCGTCCGCGACGCCCAGCACGGCCACGGGCCCCGGCCACGGAGGCGTCACGTCTCCCCGGTGCCGGGCCCACGAGAGCCGCCATGCGGACCCGGCCGCGAGCTCGGCGAGCGCGGGCCGCAGGCGGGGGTCGGCCCCGTCACCGAGCGCGGCGAGCAGGACGAGCGCCCGGTCGGCCGGCGACTGCGCCCGGCACAACGACTGTCCGGCGCTCAGCCAGGCGCTCCTGAGCCCCCCGTGATCGTCAACGGACCCGGCCGCCCGGTCGTCACCGGATCCGGTGACGTAAGCGGAGGTGACGAGCAGCGGGTCGGCGGCGCACACGGCCAGCGGATCGGAGAGGTCCGGCGCGAGGGCCCCGCCCCGGGGGCCGGCCGCCACCCCGGCGGACTCCCCGGCCACCCCGGCGGACTCCCCGGCAGGGCCGGGGACCCGGCCCCCGTCGGCGCCCGCCCTTCCGGCGGGCCCGGCGGCCGGTTCGGGAGCCCGGGCGCGGTCGGTGCCGCCGGGACGGCCCGTCTCCCGGTCCTGGGCCGGCTCCCGTGCCGAGCCGCCGCCCGGGCGCCCGCCCGAGGGGCGGCTTCCCGGACGGTCGCGGTCCTGGGGCGCGGTCGGACCGCGGCCGGGGGTCCCGGGGCCCGCCGCGGGGGCCGCCGGGGGGCGGATCCCCTCGGCGTCGAGGGTGACGGTCCTCGCGCGCCGGACGGACGCCAGGACCTCGTGCGCCGGGTCGTCCGTGCGGGTCTCGACGGCCAGGCGGAGGCGGCCGAGGCCGGCCAGCTCGCCGACGAGGTCGGTGAGGGCGGCCGGTTCGGCGGACAGGTGGAGGTCCGTCAGGAGAAGGACCGGGCGGCCCGGGAGCCGGTTCTCGCCCGTCGCGAGGGCCTGGACGAGCTCGCCCGGCGACCGGGCGACCACGCCGAGCCGGTCCGCGATCGTCCAGGTCGCGGCGAGCGCGCTCTGCCCGGCGAGCGGCACGAGCACCCGGGACGTACGGCCGCGGCGGCGACGGCCCGCGCGGGGCTCGTGCCCGGCGAGCCAGTCGAGGAGCGCCGTCTTGCCGCTTCCGGGCGGGCCGGTGACGAGGCAGAGCCGGGGCGCCTCCGGATCTGTCAGCCAGCCGAGCAGGGCCACCGCATCGGCTTCCGTGCCGCTGACGGCTCGACGTCCTTCCCGTGCCGGGGGCGGGGTCGCGGACGGCATGGGACACCTCACGGGCGCGGTGCGGGCGGTCTGACGCCTCCGACCTTAGTCGGCCGTGCGGCTCAGCACTCCGATCCCGCGAAGTGCTCCCGTACCAGCGCCTGCACGACCGGCAGGTCCTGGGCGATCAGGGCGTCGAGGAGCGCCGTGTGCTCGGCGGCGTCGGCGACGAGGTCGCCGTGGCGCAGTGCGGGGGCGCTCATCAGGGGCCACTGGGAACGGCGGTGGAGGTCGTCGGCGACGGCGAGCAGCTGCTCGTTGCCCGCGAGGGAGAGGACCGCGCGGTGGAAGGCGCGGTCGGTCTCGGCGTAGTGCGCGCGGTCGCCCAGGGCGGCGGCCGCCGCGGTCGCCTCGGCGAGCGGGCGGAGCTCGGCCCAGCGGGCGGCCGGGACCGTGCGGGCGAGCCGGAGCATGACGGGGACCTCGATGAGCCCCCGCACCTCGGCGAGCTCGGCGAGCTCGCGCGGGGTGCGCTCGATCACGCGGAAGCCGCGGTTCAGGACGACCTCGACGGCCCCTTCGACGGCGAGGCGCTGCATGGCCTCGCGGACGGGCGTCGCGGAGACGCCGAAGCGCTCGGCGAGGGCGGGACCGGAGTAGACCTCGCCGGGGACGAGCTCGCCGTCGACGAGGGCCGTGCGCAGCGCCTGGAGGATCTGGTCGCGGACGGAGTGCCGCTGGACGACGCGCGGGGTGGAAGGGGAGGGAGAGGAGGAAGGGGTCGTGGGGGCGGTGCGCGGGGCGGTCAGGCCGCCGTGCCCGTACCCGTGGCCGAGGGCGCCGTGCCCCGCGGACCCACCGCGCTCGTGGTCGCGGCCCCGGCCGTGGTCGCGCTCGGTTCCCCGTTCCCGGTCGAGCCCGCGCTCCTGCTCGCGCCCGCGTTCCCGCTCGCCGCGCGCCTGTTCCGGGACGCGTACGGCGTCCGCCGCGTCCGCGCGTGCGGCGTCGCCGAAGGGGCGGTACGGCTCCGCCGTCCGCTCGCGCGCTGCGCCCTGCTCCACCCGGGTCCTCCTGCGGCCTCGTGCCGGGCCCGGCTCGCGTGCGCCGGGTCCCCTGTGCACCATAGGCGAACGGGCCGACATATGGGGCACGCGGAGTCATCTCGCAGGTGGGAAGGCCGGGCGTGTGGTGAGACGGCGTCCGGATTCGGGTAAGGTAAGGCTAACCTGCCAACGCTCGCGATTCGGTGGTCCGCATGACCGTCCCCGCCCTGTTGACCGTGCCTCACACCTCGCCCGTCGCGGCCTCGTACGCCCGGCTCGCCGAGGTCTTCCCCGGCCTGCGGATAGAGGAACCGGCCCCGGACGCACGGCTGCCCCGCGGCGCCGGATGGGTCGGCGCGGACGAACTCGCGGCCGGCGGCCCCGCCCTGGACGCCTTCCTCGCCTGGGACAACGCGCAGGTCCTGCGCGACTACGGCACCCAGGCCCGCCCCGACGTCGTCGCCGGCTTCGGCCTGCACCGGTACGCCTGGCCCGCCTGCCTCCTCGTCACCGTCCCCTGGTTCCTGCACCGCAGGGTCCCCCGCCTGCCCGCGCACCACGTGTCGTTCCACCGCGCGCTCGGCCGCCTGTCGGTCCGCGTGGAGGAGTTCGCCTGCCTGCCCGACGACCCCGCCGCCGCCCTGCCGGGCGCCCGGGTCGTCCCGGACGAGGAGGCGCTGCGCGCGGAGGTCCGCGCCTCGCTCGCGGAGCACTTCGAGGCCGTGCTCGACGGCTTCGGGCCCCGGATGCGGCGCGGCCGCCGTGCCCTGTGGGGCATGGCGACGGACGAGATCGTCGAGGGCCTCTGGTACGTCGCCGACCTCCTCGGCGAGGAGGACCGGGCGGTGGCGGAGCTGGACCTCCTCCTGCCCGGCGCGACCCGCACGGTCACCGGCGGGGCCGGGGCACCGCGCACGGCCGGGACGGCGCACGCGCCCGAGAAGCCGCTCACGCCGCTCAAGCCCCTCAAGCCGTACGCCGGATCCGCGGGTTTCCGCGAGCTGCCCGGCGCCGAGCGCGCCGACGGCTCGCCGCGCGCCACCCGCGACCGCGCGACCTGCTGCTTCTTCTACACCCTGCGGCCCGAGGACACCTGCCTCACCTGCCCGCGCACCTGCGACGCCGAGCGCGTCCGCCGTCTGGCCGAGGCCGCCTGAGACTCCCGGGTGATTACGCCACTCGAAAGGGTGGCGTCGCTCGAACTGAATTCCCTCGCCCCGAACACTCGTTCGGCCAGAACGTACCTATTCGTATGCCCTGGCACCCCGTTGGCGTGCTCTTGCCCCGAAACCCCGTGAGTCCGGCACGGGGTCGGCCAGTATGGGCCGCCAAACGCCCTACTGCGATGCAAGGGACACCGCAATGAGACTGACCGACATATCGCTGGACTGGCTGCTTCCGGGCGGCGTGATGGTGGCCGGGGTCCTGGCGGCGGTGGCGGTGCTCGCGCGCGGGAAGCGCGCCGGTGACCAGGCCGCGGCCGAGGACTCCTGGGAACGCAGCGAGGAGCGCCGCAGACGCAAGGAGGCGGTGTACGGAACGGCTTCGTACGTCCTGCTCTTCTGCTGCGCGGCGGTCGCCGCCGCGCTCTCCTTCCACGGACTCGTCGGCTTCGGCCGGCAGAACCTCAGCCTCTCCGGGGGCTGGGAGTACCTCGTGCCCTTCGGCCTCGACGGCGCGGCCATGTTCTGCTCGGTGCTCGCCGTCCGCGAGGCCAGCCACGGCGACGCGGCCCTCGGCTCGCGGCTCCTCGTCTGGCTCTTCGCCGGTGCCGCCGCCTGGTTCAACTGGGTGCACGCGCCGCGGGGCCTGGGCCACGACGGGGCTCCGCAGTTCTTCGCCGGGATGTCGCTCTCGGCGGCGGTCCTCTTCGACCGGGCGCTCAAGCAGACCCGCAGGGCGGCGCTCCGCGAGCAGGGCCTCGTGCCCCGCCCGCTGCCGCAGATCCGGATCGTCCGGTGGCTGCGGGCTCCCCGGGAGACCTTCGCCGCCTGGTCGCTGATGCTCCTGGAAGGCGTACGGACGCTGGACGAGGCGGTCGACGAGGTGCGCGAGGACCGCAGGGAGAAGGAGCAGAACCGGATCCGCCGACGCGACCAGGTCAAGCTGGACCGGGCCCGGCTCAAGGCGATCAACCGCCAGCACCGCGCCTTCGGGCTCGGTCGCGGCGGCGGCGACCGGCAGGTGGAGATGGCGGCGCTCGGCACCGCCCCGGGTGCCGGTGCGGGTCCGGGCTCCGGTGCGGGCACCGGCTCCGCGGCGGGGTCCGTGGGGGCCGCCGTCGCGGAGCCCGCCATAGCGGACGCGGGACAGCTGCCGCTTCGACCCCGGCCCTCCCTGCAAGCCGTGCGCGGCGCTGACTCCCGTATCGGAGACGGGCGCACGGGCGACTCCCGGACGGTGGACCTCACCGCCGAGGACGACACCCAGGCGCTGCCCCGGCTCGACTCCCTGGAGCGCAAGCTCGAGGACCTGGAGCGGCAGCTCGGCTGACGCCCCGGGTGACGGAAACCGGCGGGGCCGCCTCTCTCAGGCGGCCCCGCCGTCCAGTTCGAACCACACCACCTTGCCCGCCCCGTGGTCCTCGACCCCCCAGGAGTCGGCCAGGGCCCGGACGAGGACGAGTCCCCTGCCGTGCGTACCGTCGTCGGCGGGCGGTACGTCCGGCTCCTTGAGTCCCGGGACGAAGTCCCTGACCTCCACCCGCAGTTGCTCGGGGGCCACCGTCGCGGTCACGACCGCCCCGTGCTCGGTGTGGACCAGGGCGTTGGTCACCAGCTCGCTGGTGAGCAGTTCGGCCACGTCGGAGGCGCCCGGTTCGCCCCACCGCCGCAGCAGTTCGCGCAAGGCGTGCCGCACCTCCGGTACCGCGGTGAGATCGGCGCATCCCACCTTTCTGAGCAGTTGAGTCGGCTGTCGCGCCTCCCCGGCCATAACCCCCACCCACACGTCGTCGAACGGACTCAGGTGGATGCATGCCCCGCCGGGACGCCCGCATGCCGACACTCCGTCGGCAGGAGGTCAGGGGCGGGGGACGTTGCGGAGGTTGGAGCGGGCCATCTGGAGCATGCGGCCGACCCCGCCGTCGAGGACGATCTTGCTGGCGGAGAGGGCGAATCCGGTCACCATCTCGCCGCTGATCTTGGGCGGGATGGAGAGGGCGTTGGGGTCGGTGACGACGTCGACGAGGGCAGGACCCTTGTGCCTGAACGCGTCCTTGAGGGCTCCCGCGAGCTGTTTCGGCTTCTCGACCCGGACGCCGTAGGCGCCGGCCGCGCGGGCGATGGCGGCGAAGTCGGGGTTCTTGTTCGTGGTTCCGTACGAGGGGAGTCCGGCCACCAGCATCTCCAACTCCACCATACCGAGCGAGGAGTTGTTGAAGACGATCACCTTCACCGGCAGGTCGTACTGCACGAGGGTGAGGAAGTCCCCCATGAGCATGGAGAATCCTCCGTCACCGGAGAGCGAGACGACCTGGCGGTGGCGGTCGGTGAACTGGGCGCCGATGGCCTGCGGCAGCGCGTTCGCCATCGAGCCGTGGCTGAAGGAGCCGATGATGCGGCGCCGCCCGTTGGGCGTGAGGTAGCGGGCCGCCCAGACGTTGCACATGCCGGTGTCGACGGTGAAGACGGCGTCGCCGTCCGCGAGTTCGTCGATGACCGCGGCCACGTACTCGGGGTGGATGGGGACCTTCTTCTCCACCTTGCGCGTGTACGCCTTCACGACGCCTTCGAGCGCGTCGGCGTGCTTCTTGAGCATCTTGTCGAGGAACTTGCGGTCGGTCTTCTCGCGCACGCGCGGGATCACGCACCGCAGGGTCTCCCGGACGTCGCCCCAGACGGCGAGGTCGAGCCGGGAGCGGCGGCCGAGGTGTTCGGGGCGGACGTCGACCTGGACGATCTTCACGTCGTCGGGCAGGAAGGCGTTGTAGGGGAAGTCGGTGCCGAGCAGGATCAGCAGGTCGCACTCGTGGGTGGCCTCGTACGCGGCGCCGTAGCCGAGCAGTCCGCTCATGCCGACGTCGTACGGGTTGTCGTACTGGATCCACTCCTTGCCGCGCAGCGCGTGGCCGACGGGCGACTTGACCCGTTCGGCGAACTGCATGACCTCGGCGTGGGCCCCGGCCGTGCCGCTGCCGCAGAACAGCGTCACCCGGTCGGCCGCGTCGATCATCCGGACGAGGCGCTCGATCTCGTCGTCGCCCGGCCGGACGGTGGGCCGCGAGGTGACGAGGGCGGTCTCCGCCGACTTCTCCGGGGCCGGGAGGTCCGCGATGTCACCGGGCAGCGAGACGACGCTGACGCCCCGGCGGCCGACCGCGTGCTGGATCGCCGTCTGGACGAGCCGGGGCATCTGCTTCGGGCTGGAGATCAGCTCGCTGTAGTGGCTGCACTCGCGGAAGAGCTGGTCCGGGTGGGTCTCCTGGAAGTAGCCGAGGCCGATCTCGCTGGACGGGATGTGCGAGGCCAGGGCCAGGACCGGGGCCATCGAGCGGTGGGCGTCGTACAGGCCGTTGATGAGGTGCAGGTTGCCCGGGCCGCAGGAGCCGGCGCAGGCGGCGAGACCGCCGGTGATCTGGGCCTCGGCGCCCGCGGCGAAGGCCGCGACCTCCTCGTGCCGGACCTGGATCCAGTCCAGCTGGGGGGTGCGGCGGATGGCGTCGACGACCGGGTTCAGACTGTCGCCGACGACTCCGTACAAACGCTTCACGCCCGCGCGGACGAGGATGTCGACGAACTGTTCTGCGACGTTCTGTTTGGCCATGGCTCCATCAACACACGGCCCGGCGCGTTACGCCTCCCAGACGGCGACCCCCGTACGGTCGTCGGCGTACCCCGTCACCCTCAGCTGGGTGTCGGCGAGGAAGGCGGCGAGACCGGGCGGCTCCTGCCCGGCCCAGCGGGCCGCGAGCTCGCGGCCGAGGGCGGGCTCGCCGCGCAGCGGCTCGGCGAAGCCGGGCGAGGCGAGGAGCAGCGTGTCGCCGGGGCGGGCGACGGAGGCCCGGAAGCGGAAGGGTTCGGCCGGCGGGGGGACGGGCTCCTCGACGAGCGGTCCCGGGGCGGTCGCGATGCCGAGGTCCATGGTGAGCCGGTCGCCATCGTCGGTCGCTTCGGGCACGGCCGCGTCCGCGGCGGCCGTCGCCCGGGCGGCGGCCGTCGGGGAGCCGAAGCCGACGACGGGGGCTCCGGTGACGGCGGCCGGTTCGGGCAGGAGCGGTTCGATGTCCTGCCAGGAGCCGTCGCGGAGCCGGAAGAGCCCGCCGCCGCCGATGCCGAAGAAGACCCGCGTCCGGCATTCGGGGTCGGCGGGCAGGAGGAGGCAGCGGAGCGTCGCGGTGTACGCGTCGGGGGCCGCGCCCCGTTCGGCGGCGCGGGCGCGCAGCTTGCCGTACGTCCGGTCGGTGAGGCGGTGCAGTCCGGACTTGAGGTCGCCGCGGCGGCCGGTCCTGATGTCCTCGGAGAGCCGGGCGTGGCTGCGTCCGACGGCCTCGGCGATCCACTGGCAGGCGTCGGCGGCGGCGAGGTGGGCGTCCTCGGCGGCGCGCGAGCCGGCGGCGACGGCGACGAGGACGAGCGCGGCCTCGTCGTGGCCGAAGCGGGCGGTGAGGAGGGCGTCGCGGCGGGGTTCGCCCCGGTAGCGGGCGGAGTCGCCGCGTACGGAGGCGGCGCGCAGGGTGCAGTTCCCGTAGCGGGCGCCGTCGAGGACGGTGTCGGCGACGAGTTCGCCGAGCTCGCCGGGGCGGGCGACGGGGAGTGCGGTGGGTTCGGGCTCGTAGGTGGGCGGGCGGCTGCCGACGAAGTCGGCGGAGCGGGGGCGGGGCATGGGGACCTGGACGGTGGGGGTGTGGTCCGGAGCTTCGGCCGACTGCTCGTCCGGCTTCTCCGCCACCCGCCTGTCCGGCTTGTCGGCCGGTTCCGCCGCCGGCGGCGGCGCCGGGAACGAGCGGGGTCCCGACGCGGGCGCCTCCCAGGGCGCCCGGTCCACCGTCACGCGGTCAACCGTCACGCGGCCCGGCGGTCCCGCGGTCGCGCGGGGCGTCGTGGCGAAGTGGTCGTCGAGCGAGTCGAGCGAGTCAGCGGCGCCCGTGAGGGCCGTCTCCGGCGACTCCGTCTCGTCGTAGAGCTTGTCCCACCAGTTGTCCCCCTGCTGAGTCATGCCCTTATTGTCCACCGCGGGCGGCGCCCGAAAACGGACATCCGCAAAACCGTTGCTGCGAACGGGTGACGGGAAAAGGTGATCCGCCGGGCGGCCCCACCCCCCACGGGAAGGACGCCCGGCGGACCGGCGTGATCAGCGCACGTCGTAAGCGCGGACCACGGTCTGGGTGACGGAGTTGCCGTTGGCGTCCGTCAGTTCGGCCCTCAGGGTCACCTGGCTGCCGGTCGCGCCCGCGTGGTTCACGGTCGCGGTCCAGCCCCCGCCCTGCTGGGAGACCTGCGCTTCGGTCCAGGTCACGCCCCCGTCGTAGGAGTACGAGAGCTTCGCCGAGGTGAGCGCCGCGGGGCTGTACCCCGCGTGACCCGTCGCGGTGAGGCCGATCTTCTGGCCGTCGGTCGCGGCGAGGGTCTTGAGTCCGTCCTCCGGAAGGTCGTACCGGGGGAAGAGAATCGGGATGCCTTGAGAATAGACCGTCTCGTCAAGCTCCGAGGTGAATTTCCACACCGAGTTGACGGAGGCGGACCGGGCCCAGACCCTGCTGCCGCCCAGCTTCATCGTGTTCTGTTCGAGCGTGTACGTGCCGGCCTCGGCCGGCACCTCGAATACGCCGAACGGCCAGGCGCTGCGGTCGATGAGCTCGCCGTCGCGGTAGAGGGCGACGTTGCCGATGTCGCCGAAGGAGCCGGGCTCGGCGTAGTGGGTGTTGTCGCCCCACATGGCGTCGGCGAAGCCGATCAGGTTGCCCTGGCGCTCGGCGACGAGGACCTCGGCACCGTTGGCGTCGCGCGGGGCGGTGGGGGCGAGGACGCCGTCGTACCAGCGCTCGGTGCGCGACTCGCCCGCCCTGTACGAGCGGGGCGTCCCGACCATGAGCTCGCCGAAGGGGAAGCTGCTGCCGACGTACTGCTGCCATCGGGTGTCCCCGGCCGAGTAGTACTCGGCGCGGGCGCCGGGTGCGGGGACGGGCTCGATCCAGCTGAAGCCGATGCCGACGCCGTCCGGACGGAGGGCCGAGGGGCTTTCGATGAAGTCGGCGGCGATGCCGGAGGAGCCGTAGGTGGCGTCGGTACGGCCCAGGGCGTCGTCGGCGACCCGGTAGGCCCGCTTCTCGCGGACCGCGCCGCCCTCGGGGAAGGCGAGGCTGTAGACGTACGGGCTCTTGGCGGTGGCCTCCCAGGCGAGGGTGACCTCGCCGGCCGCGAGCTTGCCGCGGAGCCGCTCCGCCTCGTCGGCGGGGACGGCGAGGGCGGGCAGGCCGAGTCCGGTGAGGGAGCCGCCGGGGTACCAGCGTTCGGGGGTGGTGTGGTGGAGGACGACGGCGACGGCGCCGGCGGTCTTGGCGTTGCGGGCGATCGTGCCCGCGTTGGTGGAGTCGTCGGGCAGGCGGACGAGGGCGACGCGGCCCTGGACGCCCGCGGCCTTCAGCTCGGCGGCGGTCCCGGCGCCCGCGTCGACGAGCCGGGCGGAGCCGGTGCCGTCGAGGTTGTCGGAGCCGAGGGAGCCGGTGACCGGGTGGAGGTCGAGGCCGTCGGTGGTGCGCAGCGAGGTGATCTGCGGGGCGGCGGCGCGCCAGTAGCTGCCGAACTCGAACGTGCCCTCCGCGGCGCGGCCCTCGACGGAGGCGTAGTAGCCGCGGATGGTCCGGGGGCCGGCGGCGGTGGCCGCGTGGATCCAGAAGTCGTCCCAGCGGCGGGAGAACGCGAGGGTGGCGCCGCGGACCTCGGTGGGCCTGTCGGTGGTGACCGTGAGCTTGTGGGCCTTGCGGGCGTCGAGGACGACGGTGGTGTCCTTCTTGACCTCCACCTGCGGGCGGCCGAGGTAGCTGAGCGAGTCGACCAGCTTGGCCCCCGCGCCGGCGTCGGGGGTGCCGATGAAGGAGGAGAGGAAGTAGCTGCCGGGGCGGACGCGGTAGAGCTGCTCGGTGGCGCCGTCGTTGAACCGGCGCTCGCCGGTGGCGTCGTCGGTGCCGATGACGTCGACGGAGGAGGCGCCGGCGGCCGGGTTGCCCTGACGGTCGATCAACTTGAGCCGCAGGGTGACCGTTTCGGGCTCGACGTAGAGCGAGAAGGGGGTGGAGACGTGGATGCCGCCGGGGCCGGTGGCGAGGACGCGGCCGGTGACGTCGCCGTACTGCGCGCGTGCCAGGTGGGCGTCGGGGTCGAGGGAGAGCGGGACCTCGACGGTGGCGCCGGCCGGGACGGTGACGCCGCGCTTGGCGAGGCGGGCGACCGGGGTGCGGACGGCGGAGCCGTCGTTGCCGGTGACCTGCTCGACGGACAGGTCGAGGGTGACCGGGGCGTCGGTGGTGTTGGTGTACGGGACCGGGACCGTGGTGCGGTCGCTCTTGTCCTGCGGCCAGGCGTAGGTGCCGCCCTGGACGGCGGGGGCGCCGATGACCGTCTGGTCGACGGCGGCCTTGACGTCGAGGCGGCCCGCGCCGACCTCGCGGACGTCGCCGGGGAGGTCGCTCTCGGCGGAGGAGACGAGCGCGGCCTTGATCTGCTGGGCGGTCCAGTCGGGGTGGCGCTGCTTGACGACGGCGGCGGCGCCCGCGACGTGCGGGGTGGCCATCGACGTACCGGACATGGCCTGGTAGGCGGAGACGCCCCGGCCGCCGGCGGCGGCGGCCGATATGCCGACGCCGGGCGCGGCGATCTCGGGCTTGAGCGTGTGGGCCGCGTTGGCCACCGGGCTGCGGCTGGAGAAGTACGCGGTGGAGTCGTCGCGGTCGGTGGCGCCGACGGTGAGGACGCTGGGGGCGCAGCCGGGCGCCGATACGGAGTTGAGCGCCGGTCCGGTGTTTCCGGCGGCGACGACGAACAACGTGCCCTTGTTCTGCGCGAGTTGTTCGACGGACTGGCTCATCGGGTCGGTGCAGTCGCGCAGCGAGGGGTTGCCGAGGCTCATGGAGACGACGTCGGCGCCCTGCGCGACGGCCCACTCCATGCCCGCGATGATCCACGAAGTGGCTCCGGAGCCGGAGTCGTTGAGGACCTTGCCGCTGATGAGTTCGGCGCCGGGGGCGACGCCCTTCTTCTTCCCGCCGCTGGCGGCGCCGGAGCCGCCGACGGTGGAGATGGTGTGGGTGCCGTGCCCCTGGCGGTCGCCCGCGGTGTCGGAGTCGGTGAAGTTCTCGGCGAGGGTGACGCGCCCCTTGAGGTCGGGGTGCTCGGTGTCGGTGCCGGTGTCGAGGACGGCGACCTTGGTGCCGGTGCCGTCGTATCCGGCGGCCCAGGCCTCGGGGGCGTGGACCTGGCGGGTCGACTCCTCCAGCGCGGCCTGGACCTTGCCGTCGAGCCAGAGCTTCGCGACGCCGGAGGCGGAGCGGGCGCTCGGGGTGGTGACGTCGGCCCAGAAGGTCGCGGCCGTCTTCTTCTCGGCGGTGAGCGCGACGCCGTCGACGCTCCTCAGGACCTGGCCGCGGCGGGCGCCGCGCGGGGCGGCGGGGACCGAGCGGGTCTCGGCGAGGTCGGCGCCGTAGACGGCGATGAGCGGGAGCGTGGTGGTGGAGGCGTCGTCGTAGCCCTGGCGGATCAGGCCCGTGACGTTGAAGAGCTCCTCGTCGACGCGGTCGGCGGCGAGCGCCCGGGCGGCGTCCTCGGGGTAGACGTAGAGGTCCTGGCCGGCGCGGCGGGTCTGGACGAGGGGGACGGTGCCGTCCTCGCGGGGCAGGGCCGTGGCCGAGGGGTTCCCCTCGGCGTCGCGGGTGACCACGACGCGGTCGCCGGTGACCAGGGTCACGGTGGCGGTCTCGGCCCCGGCGCGGGCCGAGGCCTCGGTGCCGACCAGCGGTCGCTTGCCGGCCGTGCCGTCCTGCGGCTCATTCGCCATGGACGGCGCGACCGCGGTGACGGCCAGGGCGACGGCGGTCGCCGCCCCCAGGGCCGTACGCGAAATCGGGCGCATCGCTCTCCCCATCTGATTCCGGAAAAAGGGCATAAGTCACCTCTTGCCGGAGGCTGTTGGTGCTGCGGTGGCGCCACATTGGCAGAGGTGAGGGCGGTACAGGGATGATGGGCGAGGCGGGAATACGCCGTGGCCGTTTCCCGCCAGGTCACCAACGGAACGAATCCCTCCGGTGAACGTCCTCTGAAGCCTCGGGGGCGTCCGTCGGACGTACGGCGAGGGGTGGGGCATCCATGCTGGGAGCGATAGGTCTCGACGAACGCCAGGAGTCCGCTTACCGCGCGCTCGTCGCGCTGGGCGCGGCCGAGGTCACCGATCTCGCGCACCGGCTCGCCCTGCCCGAGCGGGACACCGAACGGGCCCTGCGCCGTCTGGAGTCCCAGGGCCTCGCCGCCCAGTCCTCGGCGAGGACCGGCCGCTGGGTCGCGGCCCCGCCCGGAGTCGCGCTCGGCGCGCTCCTCACCCAGCAGCGCCACGAGCTGGAGCAGGCGGAGCTGGCGGCGGCGCTGCTCGCGGAGGAGTACCGCGCGGAGGCCGCCGAGGGCGCCGTCCACGACCTGGTCGAGGTGGTGACGGGCGCGAGCGCGGTCACCCACCGCTTCCTCCAGCTCCAGCTGGGCGCGGTCGAGGAGGTCTGCGCGCTCGTGACGGGCAAGCCGATCGCGGTCTCGGGCCTGGAGAACGACGCCGAGGAGCAGGCGGCGGGGCGCGGGGTCCGCTACCGGGTGGTGATCGAGCGGGAGGTGCTCGGCCTGCCGAACGGACTGCTCGAACTCTCGGCGGCGCTGAGCCGCGAGGAGCGGATCAGGGTCGCCGACAAGGTCCCGACCAAGCTGGTCGTCGCCGACCGGTCCCTCGCCATGGTCCCGCTGACCGGGCGGGGCGCCGAACCGGCCGCGATCGTCGTCCACGCGAGCGGCCTCCTCGAATCGCTGATGGGCCTCTTCGAGTCGGTCTGGCGCGAGGCGCTGCCGCTGCGGCTCGGGGCGGGCGCGCAGGTCACCGAGGACGAGGCGCCGGGTCCGGACGTCATGGACCTGGAGATCCTGTCGCTGCTGCTCGCCGGGATGACGGACGCGAGCGTGGCCAAGCAGCTGGATCTGGGGCTGCGGACCGTGCAGCGGCGGGTGAAGGGGCTCATGGAGCTGACCGGGGTGACGACCCGGCTCCAGCTGGGCTGGCACGCGTACGAGAAGGGCTGGGTGTCGCGCGGCTAGACACCCTCCGGGGAGGGGCCGGGCCCGACCCGCCCGGCGCGCGCGACCTGCGGGCTCCTCCGTTCTGGGAGAGGCTGGGCCCGTGGGTGTGTGGCAGCTCCTCCTGGTCGCGACGGTGATGCTGTTCGGGCTGTTCGGGGTGCTGACCCCCGGCGTGCCGGGGACGTGGCTCGTGTGGGCGGCGATGCTGTGGTGGTCGCTGCACGAGCGGACCGACCTGGCCTGGATCCTGCTGGCCTGCTCCACCGGCCTGCTGCTGCTCACCCAGGTCGTGGTCTGGCAGCTGCCACCACGCCGGTTCCGGGGCGGCGGCGTCAACCGCCGCCTGGTCGGGTACGCCGGCGCCGGGGCGCTCCTGGGCTTCGTCCTGGTCCCGGTGGTCGGCGCGGTCCCCGGCTTCGTCGGCGGGATCTACCTGGCGGAACGGCTCAGGCTCGGCGGCCACGGGCAGGCACGGGCGGCGACCCGCGCGGCCATGCGTGCGGCGGGGACGAGCGTGCTCGTGGAGCTGTTCGCGTGCCTGCTGATCGTGGGCGCGTGGACGGGAGCGGTGCTCTGGGCCTGACGACCCTGGCGGGGGCCGGCACGGGTGGGCGTGCGGTGGCGTGCCGTCACGGGTGGGCGAACCGGTGCGACCTGTCACGCATGGGCGTACCGGCGCGGGCCGTCACTCGGAGGCGTATCGGCGCGGCCCGCCGCAGGTATGCGTGCTGGCGCGGCCCGTCATGAGTGGGTGTGGGGGCGCGGGCCGGTCACACGTGGGGATGTACCGGCGTGGCCCGTCATGGGCGGGCCTGCGGGCGCGGGCCGTCACGGGTGGGCGAACCGGTGCGACCCGGCGCGCATGCGCGTGCGGGCGCGGGTCGTCACGCGTGGGCGTACCGCTTTCCCGACGCGTACCGCTGGGCGTACGAGCGCCAGGGGCGCCACTCCTCCGCGTCCGGGCCGTCCGGCGGCGGCACGTCCGGGTCGCCGAGTGCCCGCACGCGGATCAGGGCGGCGGCCTCCGGGGTCACGCCGGGCACGGCGAGCAGGGCGGCGGCGGCCTCGTCGCGGTCGGCGCCGGGGTCGAGGCGGAGCCCGCCGCCGGCGAGGGCACGGGCCAGCGGGCCGACGACGGGGTGGCCGGTCAGCGCACCCGGGCCCGGGAAGACGTGGCTGAGCGTGCCGCTGGGGGTCTCCAGCGGCACGCCGTGCGCCGCCACGACCCGGGCGGACTCCTCGGGGCCGAGGACGACCCGCAGGGCGTACTCCTCCGGGTCGGCCGCGCCCGGTGACCGTACGCCCGGCCTGGCCTCGACCTCTGCGGCGAGCCGGGGGTCGGCGCCGAGGCGCTCCGCGACCGCGTACGGGTCGGCGTCGAGGTCGAAGAGGCAGCGCAGCCGGTGCACGGCGGTGGTCAGGTCGCGCAGTTCGGCGAGGTGGATGCGGGCTTCGAGCCAGCGTCCGGCCGACCGCTCGTCGACGGAGACGACCCCGGAGCCGTACGGGAGGCGGAGCGTGCGCCGGTAGGTGCGGGCGCCCGGGGTGCCGACGACCTCCTCGACGCCGGTCAGGGCCTCGGCCGCGAGCAGGTCGAAGACCTCGCCGGCGGCGTACGGCCCCCGGTGGGCGAGGCGCAGCGGGACGCCGGCCGCCAGCGCGGTACGGGCTCCCGCGCCGCTGCCAGCCTCGGCGCGCAGGTCGGTGGGGGTGCGGGCGTACACGGCGCGGATCGTCTCGTTGAACTGCCGGACGCTCGCGAAACCGGCCGCGAAGGCGATCTCGGTGACCGGGAGGTCGGTGGTCTGGAGCAGCAGGCGCGCGGTGTGGGCGCGCTGCGCGCGGGCGAGGGCGACGGGCCCGGCGCCGAGCTCGGCGGTGAGCTGGCGCTGCACCTGCCGGGTGCTGTAGCCGAGGCGCCCCGCGAGCCCGGGCACGCCCTCGCGGTCGACGACGCCGTCGCCGATCATCCGCATGGCGCGCCCGACGACGTCGGCCCTCACGTTCCACTCGGCGGAGCCGGGCACGGCGTCGGGGCGGCAGCGGCGGCAGGCCCGGAAGCCGTGGCCCTGCGCGGCGGCGGCCGTCGGGAAGAAGGAGACGTTCTGCCGTTTGGGCGTGACGGCGGGGCAGCTGGGGCGGCAGTAGATGCCGGTGGTCCGGACGGCGAAGAAGAACTCTCCGTCGAATCGGGCGTCCCTGCTGCTGACCGCCTCATAGCGGGTGTCGTCGTCCCTCACGCCCCCAGTGTGCGGGATCGCGGGCCGTCCGGCTCGCGGTTTTCGGACACCGTCGCCCCGGTCCGGATCCGGACCGGGGCGCCGGGGCGGCGGCCGACGATGCTCCGCGGGTGAGCGGTCCCGCGGCT
>NZ_JBFADU010000010.1:0-205378 GCF_040641575.1 Streptomyces sp. NPDC020807 | reverse complement strand
CACCCCTCCGCTCTTCCTATCTGTTTCGGGAAGGGGCGGGGTGGGGGAACGGCCCGCCGCGGGCGCCCCACCCCGCCCCACGCCTATCCCCGCCCCCTACCCCCGCGTCAGCGACAGCAGGTCGCGCGCCGGTCCCGTCGGCCGGTGGCCCGTCGGCCAGACCGCTCGCAGGTCCCGGCGGAGGAGTACCCCTTCGACCGGGATCGCGACGAGCCGCCGCGACGCCAGCTCCTCCGTGATCGCCAGCTCGCTGAGGACCGCCGGCCCCGCCCCGCTGACCGCCGCCGCCTTCACCGCCGTCGTGGAGGCGAGTTCGAGCAGCGGCTCGGCGAGCCCGCCGTGGGCCGCGAGGGCCGCGTCCAGGACCTGCCGGGTTCCGGAGCCCCGCTCGCGGAGGACCAGCGGCGTCGCCGCGAGTTCCGCCGGGTCGAGCGGTCCGCGCCGCCGCGCCCAGGGGTGCGAGGGCGCCGCGACGAGCGCCAGCCGGTCGTGCGCGACGACCACCCCGTCGAGTCCCTCGGGCACGGCGAGCCCTTCCACGAAGCCGACGTCCGCCTCGCCCGCGAAGAGCCGCTGGGCGACGGCCGCCGAGTTCCCCGCCTGGAGGGAGACCGCCGTGTCCGGCCGCTGGGCGCGGAGCGCGATGAGCCAGCCGGGCAGCAGGTACTCCGCGATGGTCATGGAGGCCGCGACCCTCAGCCGCGAGTCCCGTCTGCCCCGCAGGGCCGTCGCGCCCACGTCGAAGGCCTCCGCCGCCTCGACGATCCGCCGTGCCCAGTCCGTGACGAGGGCGCCCGCGTCGGTGAGCCGCGAGCCGCGCGGTGAGCGGTCGACGAGCGCCACGCCGAGCTGCCGCTCCATGGAGCGGATCCGGCTGCTCGCCGCGGGCTGGGTGATGCCGACCTCGCGGGCCGCGGCGCCGAGGCTGCCGTGCCGGGCGACGGCGAGGAGGAGTTCGAGCGCGCCGAGGTCGGGGACCCGGTGGGAGAGGTGCGGTCGCGGCGCGGCCGGACCCGGAACGCCCTTCGTCTCGCTGCTCATAAGGTCAGCTTATGACGTCATAGTCACAAGATCCCTGGTGGGGGCGGACAAACCACGCGAACGTGGAGTCATGGCAAGCCTCGCAACACCCCGCCCGGCCCACAGTCCGGCCCCCAGCGCCACCACCCCCGGCGCTCCCGCCCGCGCCGGCCGCCCGGCCGCACAGGCCGCCCCGGCCGCGCCCGTCACCCCGGCCCGTTCGGTCCGCCACCTCGGCCCGAACTGGTACGCCTCCGTCATGGGCACGGCGATCATCGCCAACGCGGGCGCCTCCCTCCCCGTGGACGTCCCCGGGCTCCGCACCGTCTGCGCGGCCTTCTGGGCGCTCTCCCTCGCGATGCTGCTCGTCCTGCTCACCGCCCGTGCCGTCCACTGGGCCCGCCACCGCGACCAGGCCCGCGCCCATCTCCTCGACCCCGCGACCGCCCCCTTCTACGGCTGTCTGTCGATGGCCCTGCTGGCCGTCGGCGGCGGAGCGATGATCGTGGGCCAGGACTGGATCGGCCTGCCCGCGGCGATCGCGGTCGACACGGTCCTGTTCACCGCCGGCACGGTGATCGGCCTGGCCGCCGCCGTGGCGATCCCCTACCTGATGGTGGTGCACCACAAGATCGAGAGCGCGTCGCCCGTGTGGCTGCTCCCGGTCGTCGCCCCCATGGTCTCGGCCGCCCTCGGCCCCCTGCTCGTGCCCCACCTCCCCGCCGGCCAGGCCCAGCAGACCCTGCTCGTCGCCTGTTACGCGATGTTCGGCATCAGCCTCCTCGGCACCCTGGTGATGCTGCCCCTGGTCTTCCAGCGGCTCGTGGTCGGCGGCCCGCTGCCCCTCGCGCTGACCCCCACGCTCTTCCTGGTGCTCGGCCCCCTCGGCCAGTCGACGACCGCCGCGAACAAGTTCGCCGACGCCGCCCAGGGCGTGCTGCCCGACACGTACGCCCACGGCTTCTCGGCCTTCGCGGTCCTCTACGGAGTCCCCGTCATGGGCTTCGCCCTGATGTGGCTGGCGCTCGCCGGGGCGATGGTGCTGCGCGCCCGCCGCAAGGGCATGGGCTTCGCCATGACCTTCTGGGCCTTCACCTTCCCCGTCGGTACCTGCGTCACCGGCGCCGAGGGGCTCGCCCAGCACACCGGGCTCGCCGCCTTCCGGTGGCTCGCCGTCGGCCTGTACGTGTTCCTCGTCGCGGCCTGGCTGGTGGCCGGCTTCCACACCGTGCGCGGGCTGCTCAGCGGCGCGCTGCTCGCAGCGCCCGGGACAGCTCCCGCGACAGCCGCTCGGGCGCCTCGGCGAGGGACGGCCCGTACCAGGTGAGCATGCGCCCGTCGACGAGCGCGGCGGCGGTCCCGGGGAACGCCTCGGGGCCGTCGTCGCGCGTGAAGCGGTAGGGCTCGTCGGGCAGGACGACGAGGTCGGGCGCGGCGGCACGGAGCTCGTCGAGCGGGATCCGGGGGTAGCGCTCGGCGTGGTCGGCGTACAGGTTGCGGACGCCGAGGCGGGTGAGCAGGTCGCCGGCGAAGGTGTCGGAGCCGAGGACCATCCAGGGGCGGCGCCAGATCGGCACGACGGCGGTGTACGGCTCCGGTGACCGCAGCGGGACCACCGCATCCCAGGCGGCTTCCGCCTCCGCCAGCCAGCGCGGGCGCCGGGGCGCGCCGCACGCGGCGAGGACCCGCTGCAGCTCGCGCAGGCCCTGGTCGAGCGTGCGGATCTCCGTGACGAGGACGTCGACGCCGGCGGCCCGCAGGGCGGCGATGTCGGGGGCGCGGTTCTCCTCCTCGTTGGCGAGGACGAGGTCGGGGCGGAGTGCGGCGATCGCCGCGACGTCGGGGTTCTTGGTGCCGCCGACGCGGACGACGTCGAGGGCGGCGGGGTGGCTGCACCAGTCGGTGGCGCCGACGAGGACGCCGGGCGGGGCGGAGACGGCGACGGCCTCGGTGAGGGAGGGGACGAGGGAGACCACCCGGGGCAGGGACCCGGCCCGGGGCAGGGACCCGGCCCTGATCAGGGACCCGGTCGGTGAGAGGGCCCGGGCCGGCGGCAGCGCCCGGGTCGGCGACGGAGACTCGGCCTGCGACGGGGATCCGGCCGGCGGCCGAGCCTCGGCCTGCGACGGGGATCCGGCCGGCGGCCGGGGCACCTCGCGCGGCCCGGTCACTCCTCCTCGACCTCGACGTGGTCGGCCACGGCGACGACGAGCAGTCGGGTGCCCGGCTCGGTCGCGCGCCAGCGGTGCCGTACGCCTCCCGAGAGGTACAGCGTGTCGCCGCGGCCCAGGCGGTGGGCGCGGCCCTCGGCCTCGACCTCGGCGGCCCCGTCGGCGACGAACAGGAGCTCGTCGTTCCGGTGCTGGAACTCGCGGCCCGCGTCCTGCTCGCCGGTGAACTCCAGCGCGTGCAGCTGGTGGCGGCCCCTGACCAGCCTGCGCACCCCGTCGGGCATGCCCGGGAGACGCTCGTCCGCCCGGACGACGTCGACCGTGCGGGAGGCCTCGGCCTCGGCGAGGAGCTCCCCCGCCGTGGTCTCCAGGGCTTCCGCGACGAGTTCGAGGGAGCGGCGGCTCGGGCGGGCGCGCTCGTTCTCGATCTGGCTGAGGAAGGGCACGGAGAGGCCGCTGCGCCGGGCGACGACGGCAAGGGTGAGCTGGAGCGTCCTGCGGCGCCTCTTGACGGCAGCGCCCACGCGGGGTGCTTCCTTCTCGTCCATGTCGGCTCCCTCCCTCTGCTCGTTCCCGGTCGTACCCGTCGGTTACCTGAACCTTACGCAGCTTTGGGGCGGTGTTTCGCGTCGTGACGAAAAGGGGTGGTCGCCGAACACGTTCGGCGACCACCCCTTTCCGGCCAGTGAGGCCGGCGGGACCCCGTGCGGGTCTCGTGGGCGGCTACTGCGGGGCGAGCTTCTCGGCGAGGCCGGGATTGCGGTCGAGCCAGGTGCGGACGGCCTGTTGCTCCTTGCCCTTGCCGGTCTCCTGGATGACGGCTTCGAGCCCGGTGAGCTGCGCCTCCGTCAGCTCGAAGTTCTTCAGCCAGGTGGCGACCTCGGGGTTGTCGGCGGCGAACCCCTCGCGGGCGAGGGTGTGGACGCCGTCGCCCTTGCCCCAGGTGCCCTTGGGGTCGGCGAGCTTCCTGAGGTCGTGGGTGGAGTAGGCCCAGTGCGGGGACCAGAGCGTGACGACGACGGGTTCCTTGCGGTCGTACGCGCGCTGGAGCTCGGCGAGCATGCCGGGGGTGGAGCCGTCGACGACCTCGTACTCGCCCTCCAGGCCGTACTCCTTGAGCACCTTGTCCTTGAGGATGCCCATCATCCCGGCGCTCGGCTCGATGCCGACGATCCGGCCCTTGAACCGCCCCGACTTCCCCTTGAGGTCGGCGAGCGAGTCGACGCCCTTCACGTAGGAGGGGACGGCGAGCTCCAGGGAGGTGGGGCCGTACCAGGAGCCGAGGTCCTCCAGCTTGTCGCGGTACTTCTCCCAGTACTGGGCGTGGGTGACGGGGAGCCAGGCGTCGGTCTGGAAGTCGAGCTGCCCGCCGGCGAGGCCGGTGTAGAGGGCGCCGGCCTCCAGCTGCTTGGTCTCCACCTCGTACCCGCGGCGCTCCAGGAGCTCCTTCCAGAGGTACGTGGAGGCGATGCCCTCGTCCCAGGGGATGTAGCCGATGCCGATCTTCTTGCCGTGGCCGGTGTTCGGGCCGGCGGCGGTGGTGGAGGTGGCCCCGCCGGAGCCCAGGAAGCCCGTGCCGCCCGCGACGAGGGCGAGGACGACGACGCCGACGAGGGCGGTGACGGGCTGCGGGCGGTGGGCCCAGACCGCCGCGCCGGGGCGGCCGGCGCTCAGCGCGGCACGGGCCTTGGCGGCGGCGCGGCGGCCCAGCGGGGAGACCTGCGTCCCGAGCGCGCCGGTCATGCGGTCCAGGTACATGGCGAGGACGACGATGGAGACGCCGGCCTCGAAGCCGAGGCCGATGTCGACGTTGCCGATGGCGCGGTAGACGGCACCGCCGAGGCCTCCGCCGCCGACCATGCCGGCGATGACGACCATGGAGAGGCCGAGCATGATGACCTGGTTGACGCCCGCCATGATCGTCGGGAGGGCGAGCGGGAGCTGGACGCGGAACAGGGTGTCGCGCGGGGTGGTGCCGAAGGCCTCGGCGGCCTCGACGAGTTCGCCGTCGACCTGGCGGATGCCGAGTTCGGTCATCCGGACGCCCGGGGGCAGCGCGAAGACGATGGTGGCGATGATGCCGGGGACGACGCCGACGCCGAAGAAGATGATGCCGGGGATGAGGTAGACCATCGCCGGCATGGTCTGCATGAAGTCGAGGACCGGCCGCAGGACCGCGCTGACCCTCTTCGACCGGGCCGCCCAGATGCCGAGCGGGACGGCGATGACCAGGGTGACGAGGGTGGAGACGAGGACGAGGGAGAGCGTCGCCATGGCCTCGTCCCACAGCTGGACGGAGTCGACGAGCGCGAACCCGGCGAAGGCGAGGAGGCCGGCGGCGAGGCCGCGGAGCCACCAGGCGACGACGGCGAGGATGCCGGCGAGGAGCAGCGGCTGCGGGGCGGACAGGACGGCGTCGATGCCGTCGTAGAGTCCGGTGACCCCGGTGCTGACGGCGTCGAAGAGCCAGGCGAGGTGGGCCTGGAGCCAGTCGACGGAGCTGTCGACCCAGTCGCCGAGGGGGAGCCTAGGCACCGGCGGTCACCTCCTCGCGCTCGGCGCCGCCCATGACGGCGAGGAGACGCTCCGGCGGTACGACTCCGAGGACGGCGCCGTCGGCGTCCTCGACGGTCACCGGGTGCGGGCCCCGGGCGGCGACGGCGCAGAGGTCCACGACGAGGGTGTCGGGTCCGACGACGGGGGCGTCCGGGGCGACGGGCGCGACGGGCGCCTCCATGACCGCGGAGGCGGTGAGCACGCGGGAGCGGTCGACGTCCTGGATGAAGGAGGCGACGTAGTCGTCGGCGGGGCGGACGAGGATGTCCTCGGCGGTGCCGAGCTGGACGATCCGGCCGTCGCGCATGACGGCGATGCGGTCGCCGAGGCGCATGGCCTCGTTGAGGTCGTGGGTGATGAAGACGATGGTCTTCTTCAGCCGCTGCTGGAGGACGAGGAGCTGGTCCTGCATGTCGCGGCGGATGAGGGGGTCGAGGGCGCTGAAGGACTCGTCCATGAGGAGCAGGTCGGCGTCGGTGGCGAGGGCGCGGGCGAGGCCGACGCGCTGCTGCATGCCGCCGGAGAGCTCGTCGGGCCAGGACTTCTCCCAGCCGGCGAGCCCGCACAGGGCGAGCGCCTCGGCGGCGCGGGTCTCGCGCTCGGCGCGGGGCACGCCCTGGACCTCCAGGCCGTAGGCGGCGTTCTCCAGGACGTTCCGGTGCGGGAAGAGTGCGAAGTGCTGGAAGACCATGCTGATCTTGGAGGACCGGACGGCGCGCATCTCTCGGGGGGAGAGCGCGGTGAGGTCGCGGCCGTCGAAGAGGACCCGGCCCGCGGTGGGTTCGAGGAGCCCGTTGAGCATGCGGAGGAGGGTGGACTTCCCGGAGCCGGACAGGCCCATCACGACGAAGATCTGACCCGGTTCGACGACGAAGCCGGCGTCGACGACGGCGGCCGTCGTGCCTTCGGCACGGAGCTCGGCCCGCAGTTCGGCGTGGCCTTCCTCGCGGTCGGCGCCGTCGGCGAGCCGCCGGACGGCGTCGTCGGGTCGTCTGCCGAACACCTTGAACAGATGGTCGGCCTGGAGCCTGGACACATACACCTCACGGGTAGCGACGAGAACGGCCCGCCGCCCCCGCGCGGGTCGGACCGTGGAGCGGGCGGGATCGGCCCGCGAGCCCGTTTTTCGCGTACGGGGATCCGTTCGTTGAATCCCGTACCGGGTTCCGCTCCGGGCTCGCGCCTGCCCGGGTCCACCAGGTGCAAACGCAAAGTGACGGGGGTCACGCGCAGTGACCCCCGGCCTTGTACCCGCGGCGTTGTCGGTGGTGTGCGGCATGATCGGGAGGGTGACCCGACGTCTGATGCTCCTCGACACCGCCAGCCTGTACTTCCGCGCCTACTTCGGCGTGCCGGACTCGGTCCGCGCGCCGGACGGCACTCCGGTGAACGCCGTGCGCGGGCTCCTCGACTTCGTGACCCGGCTCGTCCAGGACCACCGGCCCGACGACCTCGTGGCCTGCTGGGACGAGGACTGGCGGCCGCAGTGGCGGGTGGACCTGATCCCCTCGTACAAGGCGCACCGCGTCGCCGTCGAGACGGAGGCCGGCCCGGACGAGGAGGAGATCCCGGACACGCTCTCCCCGCAGGTGCCGGTGATCGAGGAGGTCCTCGCGGCCCTCGGCATCGCCCGGATCGGGGCGCCGGGGTACGAGGCGGACGACGTGATCGGGACGCTCGCGGGCCGGGCGGCGGGGCCGGTGGACATCGTGACGGGCGACCGGGACCTGTTCCAGCTCGTGGACGACGCCCGGGGCGTGCGCGTGCTGTACCCGCGCAAGGGCGTCGGCGACTGCGACCTGGTGGACGCCGAACTGATCCGTACGAAGTACGGGGTGCGCCCCGACCAGTACGCGGACTTCGCGGCGCTGCGCGGGGACGCGAGCGACGGGCTGCCCGGGGTGAAGGGCATCGGCGAGAAGACGGCCGCGCAGCTGATCACGGAGTACGGCGACCTGGCGGGGGTGCGGGCGGCGGCCGAGGACCGGACGTCGAAGCTGACCCCGGCGAAGCGGCGCGGGATCCTGGAGGCGGCGGCGTACCTGGACGTGGCACCGACGGTGGTGCGGGTCGCCGGGGACGTGGCGCTGCCGGAGTTCGATCCGGCGCTGCCGTCGGCACCGCGCGATCCTGCGGCTCTCGAGGCGCTGGTGAAGCGCTGGGGACTGGGCGGCGCGGTCGGCCGACTGCTGCCCGCACTTGAACGCTGAGGTTCCCTGCGACCGCTTGCGCGGGGATGCTAGCTTAGGCATACCTAAGTTACTCGCTTCCACTCATCGTCGAGTCAGGAGACCCCTCGTGGCGGACCAGCCGACCCGCAAGGCACCGAAGGCCACCGAAGCGCGTGTCGTGCGCACCGAGCGGATCACCCCGCACATGGTGCGGGTGGTCCTCGGCGGCCCCGGGCTCGACGCGTTCGAGGTCGGGGAGTTCACCGACCACTACGTGAAGCTGCTCTTCGCCCCGGAGGGCGTCTCCTACCCGGAGCCGTTCGACATGGAGCGGATCCGCGCGGAGTTCCCGCGCGAGGAGTGGCCGACGACCCGGACGTACACGGTACGGGCGTGGGACCCGGTCCACCGGGAGCTGACGATCGACTTCGTGGTCCACGGCGACGAGGGCCTGGCGGGCCCGTGGGCGGCGCGGGCGCAGGCGGGCGAAACGATCCGCTTCCTCGGCCCCGGCGGCGGGTACGCGCCGGACACGGCGGCGGACTGGCACCTGCTCGCGGGCGACGAGAGCGCCCTGCCGGCGATCGCGGTGGCGCTCGAACGACTCCCGGAGGGCGCGCGCGTGCACGCCTTCGTGGAGGTCGCGGACGCCTCGGAGGAGCAGAAGTTCGCCACGGCGGCGGGGGTGGAGGTCACCTGGCTGCACCGCGGCGACCGCGCGACGGGCGAGGCCGTCGTGGACGCGGTGCGGGCGCTCGACTTCCCGGAGGGCGACGTCCACGCCTTCGTCCACGGCGAGGCGGGCTTCGTGAAGGAGCTCCGCCGGCACCTGCGCATGGAGCGCGAGGTGCCGCGCGAACGCCTGTCGATCTCCGGGTACTGGCGCCTGGGCAAGACGGACGAGGCGTGGCGCGCGATCAAGCGCGACTGGAACGAGCAGGTGGAGCGCGAGCAGGAGAGCTGAGGCTCACCGCGCGCGACGACCGCGAGGACGACGCGGAGAGGGGCGGGGCCACGGGGCCCCGCCCCTCTCCGCGTGGTCGCCGCCCCTCTCCGCGTGGTCGCCGCCCCTACAACGCGTCGCCGTACGTCCGGTCCGAGGCGTCGGCCTGGGCGAGGCGGCGCAGGGCCGTGAGCATGGCGTCGCCGAGGACCGTGCCGACGACGGCGCTCTCCACGACCGACTCGCGGGCGACGTGGTGCGCCACGTACTCCAGGTCCGCCCGGGCGACCCGCTCCGCCGCGTCCGCGTAGGCGTCGAGCACCTCGGCGAAGTCGCCGTGCCCGAGCTCGTCGAGGGCCGCGAGCGCGACGGCCAGCGCCTCCCCCGCGCCACCGCCGGGATGGGCGCGCCAGCCGCGCGCGGCGACGAGGTCCTCGACCCTCTTCCTGGCCTCCGCCATCCCCGTGTCGCCCGGTTCGCGGTCGTAGCGCGGGACCATGCGGTTGACGGCGCTGCCGAGGACCTCGTGCACCGGCAGGTCACGGTCGTCGACCGCCGTGAGCACGTCGCGGATCGCGGCGAGCGGGAGACCGCCGATGTCGAGCAGGGCCCTGACGAGCCTGAGCCGCTGGACGTGTGCTTCCCCGTACGAGGCCTGGTTCGGGCTCGTCAGCTCGCCGGCCGGGAGGAGTCCCTCCCGTACGTAGAACTTGATCGTCGGCACCGACACCCCGGTCGTCCGACTCAACTCTCCGATGCGCACCGCGTCTTCACCTTCCCGGCATCTCCGCGGCCCTTGCCGCCTTCCCCTCCATCATAGATAGTGGAGCTATCAGATAGCGGCTAGTGTCGCTATCCATACTTCACGGGGGTTCCCATGCCGCTCTTATCCGCCTGGCACCGGCCGCTCGTCTGGTTCGCGGGCTCGATGGTCGCCCTGGCCGTGGTCTCCGCCGTCGGACTGGTCGCCGACGACCGGATCCTCGTGGGCGTGCCGATCTGGACCAAGCCGTTCAAGTTCTCGGTCTCGTTCGTCGCCTACGCGCTCTCGCTCGCGTGGATGCTCACCCTGCTCCCCCGAGGCCGGCGGATCGGCTGGTGGGCCGGGACGGTCGTCACCGCCGCGAGCGCCGCCGAGATGGTCCTGATCACCCTTCAGGTCGTCCGGGGCACCCGGAGCCACTTCAACCAGGCGACCGCCTTCGACACGGCCGTCTTCCAGATCATGGGCGCCACGGTCGGCGTCCTGTGGCTGGCCGCGCTGGTCATCGCCGTCCTCCTGCTGCGCGCCCGCATCCTCGACCCCGCCACCGCCTGGGCCGTCCGCCTCTCCTCCCTCATCGCCCTCGCGGGCGCTGCCGTGGGCTTCCTGATGGTGGCCCCGACCCCGGACCAGCTGGCGACGGAGAACCCGTCCGTCGTCGGCGCCCACAGCGTCGGCGTCCCGGACGGCGGCCCGTCCCTCCCCCTGACCGGCTGGGCCACCACCGGCGGCGACCTCCGCGTCCCCCACTTCTTCGGCATGCACGCCCTCCAGCTGCTGCCCCTGCTCCTCCTCGCCCTGACCGCCCTGGCGCCCCGCTTCCCCCGCCTGGCCGACCCCCGCGTCCGCCTCCGCCTCACCCTCACCGCCGCCACCACCTACGCGGCCGCCTTCGCCCTCCTCACCTGGCAGGCCCTCCGAGGCCAGCCCCTCACGTCCCCGGACGCCACCACCCTCACGGCAGCGACGGTCCTCGCCGTCGCAGCCGCGACGGCCACGGCGCTCAGCCTCCGCCCGTCCCCGGCCTCCCCCTCCCTCCACCGGCGACCCGCGACGCAATAGGCTCCGTGCCCATGCGAGACATGGACCGGGCGGTCGGCGCCGTCCTGGGCTCCGCCGCGGGCGACGCCCTCGGCGCACCCTTCGAGTTCGGGCTGCCCGGCCTCTTCCGCGAACGGTTTCCGGACGGCCGGGGAGAGCTGTGCGGAGGGGGCGGCTGGGATCCGGGCGAGGCGACCGACGACACGCAGATGGCCGTCCTCGTCGGGGAATCGCTCCTCGAACGGCACGGCCTCGACCTGCCGGACATCTTCGGCCGATTCCGCCGCTGGGCCGCGGCCGAACCCAAGGACATCGGCCTCCAGACCGAACAGGTCCTGCTCGGCGGCGACCCGTGGGACCTCGCCGCGAACCGTCACTTCCGGGTCAACTCCCGCGCTGCGGGGAACGGTTCGCTCATGCGGGCATCGACCGCCGCCGTCCGCTTCGCTCCCCGCGGCCGGACCGGGACCATGGACGCCGCCCGTCGCATCTCCGCACTGACCCACGGGGACAGGGCGGCCGGGGAGGGTACGGCGATCCTCCACGAACTCGTGCGGACGGCCCTCCTGGGCGAGGACCCGCTCACCGCTCTGCCCGGGGCGCTCTCCGAGGTGCCCGTCACCCATCGGGAACGCTGGGCCCGCGTCCTCTCCCCCGCGTGGCACCCCGACGACGCGACCGAGTTCAACGGCGCGGTCTGGCCGTGCCTCGGCTCGGCCGTGTGGGCGCTGCGCACCACGGGCTCCTTCGAGGAGGCCCTCGGCGCGGCGGTGGACCTCGGCGGCGACACGGACACCGTGGCGGCCGTCACCGGCATGCTCGCGGGAGCGGTCCACGGCGCCGGTGCCGTCCCGGCCCGCTGGGCCGCCGCCCTCCACGTACCCCTCCCCGGCTTCGGCGACCGCGTGCTGCGCGCCGGCGACCTCCGCGACCTGGCGGAGGCCCTCCTGCGCGCGGGGCTCCGAGAACCCCGTGACCGCCGCCGCGAGGCACCCGCCGTCAGCCCGTCAGCCGCTTCCTCGCCGTGAGCTGGAGGAGCCGGGCCGTGTGCGGGTACGGGTGGAGGGCCGTCGTCGCGAGTTCCAGGCGTTCCAGGTCGGCGTAGTACCCCGGGTCGTACTTGCGGGCGTCGTCGGTGATGTAGTCGCAGAAGGTACGGATGCCGTAGTGGTGGACGTCCTCGCAGCCGAGGGATTCCAGGGTCGGGATGAGCTCCTCCGCGGTGTGGAGGGTCAGTTCGGCGTCGAACAGGGCGCTCTGGAGCCGGTCGTCGCCGAGGGCTGCCAGGGCCGCCCGCGGGTCCGTCCGGCGGACGGCGATGTTCAGGGCCTCCGAGTGGCGGTTGATGGCCATCAGGGAGAAGAGGCCTCCTTCCCTCAGGGGCGCGAGCGCCCCCGCGAGGGTCGCCGGGACGTCGTCGACGTACTGCACGAGGTTGTGGCAGAGCACCACGTCGAACTCGCCGGCGGCGAGGTCCGCCGGGAGCTCCGTCACGTCGGCGCGGACGCACGCCACCCGCTCCGACAGGCCGCCCGCCGCCGCGCGTTCGCCCGCGGCGGCGAGCATGGCCGGGGCGTGGTCGACGACGGTGACGTGGTGCCCCCGGGCGGCGAGGCGTATCGCGTCCCCGCCGTCGCCGCCCGCCAGGTCGAGGACCCTCAGGGGGCCCTCGGCGGGGCCACCGACGTGACGCAGCAGGTTCGCCTCGGCGACCGTGTAGCGGATACGGCCCCAGGGCGCCTCCTGCCACTCCGTCCAGCCGGCCATCGCGGTGTCGAACTTCTCGGGGTTCTCGGGCATTCCGCGAAGATACGTCAGCGCCGGGCGCGGACCGTCGCCAGGACCTCTCGGTCCGGCTGGAGCGTGAGGCTCGGGACCGGGCGTATCTCGTCGGTGAGCAGGTCCAGGTGGTAGCGGCGGGCGAGGACCGCGAGGATGAGGACCGCCTCGACCATGGCGAAGCGCGTACCGAGGCAGACCCGGGGGCCACCGCCGAACGGGTACCACGCGTACTCCGGTATCTCCTCGGCCGGTTGGCCGTACTCGCCGGGGAGCCACCGCTCGGGCCGGAAGGCCTCCGCGTCCCCGTACCAGCGGGGGTCGCGCTGGGTCGCCCACTGGCTCGACCAGACGCGGGTGCCGGCCGGGACGGGCGCGCCGCCGAGCGTGGCGCCCTCCTTGGCGATGCCGGTGAGGAGCCAGATCGTCGGGTAGAGCCGCAGGGTCTCCTTCACGACGGCCTGGGTGTAGGTCAGAGAGGCGTAGTCCTCGTAGCCCGGCTCGTGGTCGGCGAGGACCCGGTCGAGCTCCTCGGCGAGGGCGTCGCGGACGCGGGGGTTGCGCGAGAGCAGGTGCCAGGCCCATACCAGCGTCGAACTCGTCGTCTCGTGACCGCCGATGTAGAGCGTGACCGTCTCGTCGCGGATCTCCCGGTCGGAGAGGCTGGCCCCCGTCTCGTCCCGTGCGGCGAGGAGGCGGCTGAGGAGGTCGGGCCGCTCCGTGTCGCCGTCGCGGTGGCGGGAGACGACGCGGGCGACCTCGGCGTCGATCACGGCCGTCGCCCGCTTGATGCGGGCGCGTCCGGGCGTGGGCACCCAGTCCGGCAGCAACGCCCCGATCCCGCTGAACTCCGCGCCGATCTCCTGCTGCGCGACGTCCATCGCCCGCCCGATCGCCTCCGCGTCGGCCGCCGTGTCGACGCCGAAGATGGTGCGGACCGCGACGAGTTGGGTGAGGGCGGCCATCTCCTTCTTGATGTCGACCCGCTGCCCGTCGCTCCAGCGGTCGGCCAGGTCCACCGCGCACTCGCTCATCGTCGCCGCGTACGACTTGACCTGCTTGGGGCGGACCGAGGGCTGGACGAGGGAGCGCTTGCGCCGCCAGTCGGCGCCCTTGGCGACCACGACCCCGTTTCCGAGGAGCGTGCGGAAGGCGATGCCCAGGTCGGGTTGGTCGAAGGTCCGCTCGACCTCGGTGAGGAGCTCCCCGATGGCGTCCGGGTGGGCGATGAAGAGCGCGGGGCCCCGGCCGAAGCGCCAGCGCACGAAGTCGCCGCGCTCGCGGAGCTGTTCGAAGAAGGCGAGGGGATCCTTGCCGAAGGCCGGCAGGTTCCCGAGGAACGGCACTCCCCGGGGGCCCTCGACGATGGTCGCGCCGGGACGCGATGTGTCCGTCCCGGCGTCGGGACCGGCTTGCGTGGTCACGTACGTCCCCTCCCCAACTCCCTGTCCGTGTGTGCGAGTCCATGCAATCGGAACGCCCCGTCACATGCCAGCCCTGTGGACGACGACCTGTGGATAACTTCCCGTCAACGGGAGGACGTCGGGTACGGCGAAGGGGCCCGTGGCACACACGCGCCACGGGCCCCTTCGACCGACGGTCCGGCCTCAGCCCACCGAGCTGTAGGCCACCACACCGCGCAGCAGCGAATCCACCGCCTTGCGGGCGTTCTTCGCGACCGTGCTGTTCTCCTTCGGCGCCGCCGCGGCGATCTGCCCGAGGACGTCGATGACCTGCTTGCACCAGCGGACGAAGTCGCCGGCGGGCATCTCCGCCTCGCGCAGCACCTCGTCGAGGCTCTTGTCGGAGGCCCACTGGTAGGCGGCCCAGGCGAAGCCGAGGTCCGGCTCGCGCTGGCCGACGCCCTCCGCCTGGTTGATCTTGAACTCCTCCTCGAGCGCGTCGAGCCGGCCCCAGATGCGGACCATCTCGCCGAGCGCCGCCTTCGCGTTGCCCGCGGGCAGCTTCGGCGCGACGGCGTCGTCCGCCTGGCGCGACTCGAAGACCAGCGCCGAGACGCACGCGGCGAGTTCGGGAGGCGTCAGCCCCTCCCAGACGCGGTCGCGCAGGCACTCGCTGGCCAGGAGGTCGAGCTCCCCGTAGAGCCGGGCGAGCCGCTTGCCGTTGTCCGTGACCTCGTCGCCCCGCAGGTAGTCGAGCTCGGTGAGGAGCGCGACGATCCGGTCGAAGGTACGGGCGATGGTGTTGGTCCGCCCCTCGATCCGCTTCTCCAGCTGCCGGGTGTCGCGCTGCAGGCGGTAGTAGCGCTCGGCCCAGCGGGCGTGGTCCTCGCGCTCGTCGCAGCCGTGGCAGGGATGCGCCCTGATCTCGGTCCGCAGCCGGGCGATCTGCCGGTCGTCGGCGGCGGCCGAGCGCTGCTTGTGGTGACGCTCGGGGTTGATGTGCCCAGCCTTGCTGCGCAGCGCCGAGGCGAGGTCCCTGCGGGACTGCGGGGAGCGCGGGTTGAAGGACTTCGGGATCCGCATGCGCTCCAGCGCCTGGACGGGGACCGGGAAGTCGATCGACGCGAGCCGCTTGACCTGGCGCTCGGCGGTGAGGACGAGCGGACGGGGGCCCTCGTGGTGCTCGAAGCCGCGGTGCCCGTTGATCCGCCCCGGGATGCCGGGGTCGAGGACGAGCGCGAGGCCCGCGAACTTGCCGGTGGGGACGTGGATGACGTCGCCCGGCTTGAGCTTCTCCAGCGATTCGGCGGCCTGGGCGCGCCGCTGCGAGGCACCCTGCCGGGCCAGGTCCGTCTCGCGGTCCTTGAGGTCGCGGCGGAGCCGCGCGTACTCCTCGAAGTCGCCGAGGTGGCACGTCATGCCCTCGCGGTACCCCTCCAGGCCCTCCTCGTTCTTCTGCACCTGGCGCGAGATGCCCACGACGGAGCGGTCGGCCTGGAACTGGGCGAAGGAGGTCTCCAGGAGCTCGCGCGAGCGGTGCCGGCCGAACTGGTCGACCAGGTTGACCGCCATGTTGTACGAGGGCCGGAAGCTGGAGCGCAGCGGGTACGTGCGCGTGCCGGCGAGGCCCGCGAGGTGGTCCGGGTCGAGGCCGCGCTGCCAGAGCACCACGGCGTGGCCCTCGACGTCGATGCCCCGGCGTCCGGCGCGGCCGGTGAGCTGGGTGTACTCGCCGGGGGTGATGTCGGCGTGCTGTTCGCCGTTCCACTTGACGAGCTTCTCGAGGACGACGGACCGCGCCGGCATGTTGATGCCGAGCGCGAGCGTCTCGGTGGCGAAGACGGCCTTCACGAGGCCGCGGACGAAGAGCTCCTCGACGACCTCCTTGAAGGTCGGGAGCATGCCGGCGTGGTGGGCGGCGATGCCCCGCTCCAGGGCTTCGAGCCACTCGTAGTAGCCGAGGACGTGGAGGTCCTCGGAGGGGATGGCGGCCGTGCGCTCCTCGACGATCTCGCGGACCCGCTGCCGTCCCGCGTCGTCGTTGAGCCGGAGTCCCGCGTACAGGCACTGCTGTACGGCGGCCTCGCAGCCGGCGCGGCTGAAGATGAAGGTGATGGCCGGGAGGAGTCCCTCGGCGTCGAGGCGCTCGATGACCTCGGGCCGCCCGGGGGTCCAGATCCGGGAGCGCTGGCGGCGCTCGCGCTCGCGGTCGGCCTCGCGGACCATCTTGCCGCGGCGCCGGTCGCGCGGGTTGTACGTGCGCGAGTTCTCGGTCCGGGCCAGGCGGAGGAGGTCGGGGTTGACCTCGCGGCGGGCCGCGCCGCGGCCGCCGTGGTCGGTCTCCTCCTCGAAGAGGTCGTACATCCGGCGTCCGGCCAGGACGTGCTGCCACAGCGGCACGGGGCGGCTCTCGGAGACGATGACCTCGGTGTCGCCGCGGACCGTGTCGAGCCAGTCGCCGAACTCCTCGGCGTTGGACACGGTCGCGGAGAGCGAGACCAGCGTGACGGACTCCGGGAGGTGGATGATCACTTCCTCCCAGACGGCGCCGCGGAAGCGGTCCGAGAGGTAGTGCACCTCGTCCATCACCACGTACCCGAGGCCGGAGAGGGCCTGGGACCCCGCGTACAGCATGTTGCGGAGGACTTCGGTGGTCATGACGACGACCGGCGCGTCCCCGTTGACGCTGTTGTCACCGGTGAGGAGGCCGACCTTCTCGGCTCCGTACCGCTTCACGAGGTCGGCGAACTTCTGGTTCGACAGCGCCTTGATCGGGGTCGTGTAGAAGCACTTGCGGCCCTGGCTCAGGGCGAGGTGGACGGCGAACTCGCCGACGATGGTCTTGCCGGAGCCCGTGGGCGCGGCGACGAGCACGCCCTTGCCCGCTTCGAGGGCCTTGCAGGCCTCGATCTGGAAGGGGTCCAGACCGAACTCGTACATCTCGCGGAAGGGGGCCAGGGCGGTCTTCCGCTCGGCGTTTCGGGCGCGGGCGGCTGCGTACGCTTCGGCTGGCGTGAGGTCCTCTGTCATCTTGTTGTCGAGCCTACCCGCCACCTCTGACAGTGACGCGATCTTTATCGGGGGAATGGGACCGGCCCGGAAACGCGAAATCCCCCAGGCCCATGACCTGGGGGATTTCGGGAGATCAGGAGATCAGGTGATGTCGTCGTAGCCGTTCGCGCGGTGGACCGCACCGCCCGACCCGTTGGCCTGCTCGGGCAGGGCCCTGGCGGCGCTGACGGGTTCGACGGCCTCGACCGACTGCGGGGTGAGGTCGAGCGAGGAGGCCTCGTCGTCGTCGAGCGCGGCGTCGGGGTCGGCCCGCCTGCGCCGCTTGTCGTTGAGCAGCGCGATGCCCACCGCGGCGAAGTACAGGAGGATGATCGGACCGGCGAGGGCGATCATGCCGAGCGGGTCGGTGGACGGCGTGGCCACCGCGCCGAAGACGAAGGTGCCCATGATCATGGCCCGCCACCAGCCGGCCATGCGCTTGCCCGTCACCACGCCGGTGAGGTTGAGCATGATCAGCAGCAGGGGGAGCTCGAAGGCGAGACCGAAGACCAGCACCATGCGCGTGGTGAAGTCGAGCATGTCGTCGAGCGAGAGGAAGTTCGACGCAACGTCGGGCGTGATGCTGATGAGCACCCGCACGCTGACCGGCATGATCAGGAACGCGGTGAGCGCGCCGGCGGCGAAGAGGGGGACGGCCACGGCGGAGAAGATGTACGTGTACTTCTTCTCGCTCTTGTGGAGGCCGGGCGCGATGAACGCCCACAGCTGGTACAGCCAGACCGGCGTGGACGCGAGCAGGCCCGCCAGCATGACGACCTTCACCGTCGAGGTGAAGGGGGACAGCATGGTCTGGTACGCGAGGGTCACACAGCGTCCGCCCGTGTTGTCCGTCACCGCACCGGACGTCGTGCACTTGGGCACGGGCGAGGCCAGAAGGTCCATCAGTTGCTGGCTGAAGAACGCGGCCACGATCGAGGCCGCGACGATCGCCAGCATCGCCTTGGCCACGCGGTTGCGCAGCTCACGCAGATGGTCCGCGAGAGGCATCCGCCCCTCGGGGTCCTTCTCCTTCTGTGTGCGGGCAGACTTGAGCAACCCACGTCCTCATCTCATGCGGGCAGGACGCCGAGCGGCGCCCTTGGGGCGAGCGGGTCGGGCCGGGATCAGCGCTGGGTGGTGTCCGTGGTCTCGGTGACCGGGCGGGCGCTGGAGACGTCGCCGGGCGCGGCCTTGATGGTGCGCTGGGCCGGGGTCGCCTGGTCGGCCGGCGGGCCGGCGGGAGCGGTCTCGCCGCCCTCGGACTTCATCGCCTTGGCCTCGCTCTTGAGGATGCGGGCGGACTTGCCGAGCGAGCGCGCCATCTCCGGAAGCTTCTTGGCACCGAAGAGCAGCACGATGACGAGGAGGATGAGGCTGATCTCGAGGGGGCCGATCTGACGGAACATGGCTGTGGTCTCTTCTCACCGAGGCGGCATGGTTGCGTGCCCGGCGGGTCGGACGTGCGTCCGGCCACCGCGCTGCCTGCGATCGTAACCCGCAGGAGTAAACGCAGGGCAATGCCCCTGCATACTGCGAATTTCGTCGTGGGAGCGCTGGTAGGGGGCCCTTCGTGGTGCGCGCGGCACGGCATCGGCGCAGCGTGTGGCACGCGTTCAGCGCAGCGTCTCACCCGTACGGGCCAGTCCTGTGGCCGCGTCTTCGAGCTCTTCGGCCGCCGCGCTGATCCGTTCTGTGGTACGGGCCACTTGGCGGCCGAGGCGCTGGACCTCGAGGAAGACCTTGATGGCGAGGACGCCGAGGACGGCGATGCCGAGGAAGCCGAGAGCGATGGCGAGCATGGGCCAGAACATGCGCCGAGCCTAGACGGTGGCGGGCGGAACGGGCCGCTCAGGCCTCCGGCGCGAGCCGCTCGGACCCTCGGAGCGAACCGAACGGGCGGTCGGAACGGGCCCGGCCGGCCCGGCCGGCGGCCTCTCCTCAGCCGGTCGTGTGGAGCCGCAGGGTCCGGACGCCGCCGCCCGTGAGGAGTTCGACGATCCGCTCCCCCGCAGGCTTGCGGACGGAGCTGCCGCACTCGGGGCAGGTGAAGGAGTAGAAGGTCGTACGGCGGCTTCCGCCGATGGCTAGCCGCAGGGCGCTCGCCGCGAGCTCGAAGCGGGCGCGGCAGTCCGGGCAGGCGGCCTTGAAGAGGACCGGGGCCATCGTCGCCGTCAGGCCGCGTGTCACCTCAGACCTCCTCGTACGCGGCGAGCGCGGCCGTCGCGGCCTCGCGGGCGCTGTCGGCGAGCTCGCGCGGAGCGACGATCCGGCCGTCGCTGCCGAGGCGCAGCGCGAGTCTCTTCAGCGAGGCGGGGTCCGGCGTCCTCAGCGTGATCCGCAGGCCGCCGTCGGGAAGCTCCTCGGCACGGTCGTGCGGGTAGTACTCGGCGACCCAGCGGCCGCCGGGGCCGACCTCGACGACCACCTCGGGGTCGTCGGCGGAGGGCTGGACGAGTCCTTCGGAGAGGTCGCGGAGTTCGAGCTCGGGCGGCGCGGCGTGCTCGTCCAGGAGCCGGATCTCGACGACCCGGTCGAGGCGGAAGGTGCGGCGCGCCTCGGAGAGGCGGCACCACGCCTCCATGTAGGTGTGGCCGACGGCGAAGAGGCGGATCGGGTCGACCTCGCGCTCGGTGAGCTCGTCGCGGGCGGGCGAGTAGTAGCGCACCCACAGGCGCCGGCGCTCGGAGATGGCGCGGTCGACCTCGGCGAAGACGCCGCCCTCGGACTCGAAGGTGACGGAGAGGCGCGAGCTGGCCCCGGCGGCCTCTCCGGCCGCGGCCTCCAGCTTGGCGGTGGCGCGCACGAGCGCGTCCCGGTCGCTCTCGCGCAGGCCCGGCAGGGTGGCGACGGCGCGGGCGGCGACCAGGAGGGCCGTCGCCTCGTCGGCCGCGAGCCGCAGCGGCGCCGCGACGTCGTCGGGGTTGTGCCACCAGATCCGGTCGCCGTCGGTGTCGATGTCGAGCAGGTCCCCGCCCCGGAAGCTGGTGCCGCACATGGGCAGCACGTCGAGGTCGGAGATGAGCTCGTCCTCGGTGATCCCGAAGGCGCGCGCCACGTCGGCGACGTGCGCGCCGGGGCGCTCGCGGAGATAGGTGACGAGGGACAGCATCCGCCTCGTCTGGTCGATCGCGTTGGCAGCCATGCGGTACGTCTCCCCCTCAGCCCTTGGCCACGGCGCGCAGCCGGTCCAGTACATCGGCCCGCAGATCGGCCGGCTCCAGCACGACGACGTCGGGGCCGAACTCGACGAGCCAGGCGTCGAGGCCGTGCCCGTACGGGATCTCCAGCTCGTCCCAGCCGTCCTCGCCGACCCGCACGGACTGGGCGCGGGCGCGCAGCGGGTAGCCGCAGCCGGCGCGCAGCCGGATCCGGGCGGAGCGGGTGGCGGTCTCGCCGGCCCAGCTCTCGACGGTCTCGCGGACGGTCACGACGTCGGGCACGGGCGCGGTGAAGGCTCCGGCGCGGGAGCGGACCTTCCCGGTGATCCGGGAGAGCCGGAAGACCCGCTCGGCGCCCCGGTCGCGGTCCCAGCCCGCGAGGTACCAGTGGCCGCGCCAGCATTCGAGGGTCCAGGGTTCGACCTGGCGGGACTCGGGGCGGGCGGCGTTGGCCTTGCGGTAGTCGAAGACGACCGGCCGGCGGTCGCGACAGGCCAGCATGAGGGGCTCGAAGGCGGCCTCGTGGACCGGGATGCGGGGTTCGAGGGCGCTGGGCTGGACGTCGTACGAGTCCTCGGCCTCCGGCATGCCCGCGGCGCGGAGCTTCTGGAGGGCGCCGCTGGCGGCTCCGGCGAGCCGGGCCTGCTGCCAGACCCTGGCGGCGAGGCCGAGCGCGGCGGCCTCCTCGGCGTCGAGGGTGATGGGCGGGAGCCGGTTGGAGTCGCGGCGGGCGAGGTAGCCGGTCTCGCCGTCCAGGTTCTCGACGGTCTCGATGACGAGGCCGAGCTCGCGCAGGTCGTCCTTGTCGCGCTCGAACATCCGGTTGAAGGCTTCGTCGCCGCTCGCTTCGAGGTAGGCCTCGATGGAGCCGCGGAGCTCGCGCTTGCTGAGCGGGCGGCGCGTCCCGAGCAGGCACAGCGCGAGATTCATCAGCCGCTCGGACTTGGCAATCGCCATCGACGCCCCGCACCCCTTTTGCCGGATCCCACTGTCGGACGTCCGACCGTACCGCCCCGGGGTCTCGGGACGAAAGCCGAGGGCCCCCGCCACGGACGGCGGGGGCCCTCGGGGTGTCTCCGCCGATCGGACGATCGGCGATCAGACGGTGATCAGACGGCGACGAGGTCGCAGACGAAGATCAGCGTCTCGCCCGGGGCGATGGCGCTGCCGGCACCGCGGTCGCCGTAGGCGAGGTCCGCGGGGATGATCAGCTCGCGACGGCCGCCGACCTTCATGCCCTGGACGCCCTGGTCCCAGCCGGAGATGACCTGGCCGACACCGAGCTGGAACTGCAGCGGGGTGCCGCGGTTCCAGGAGGAGTCGAACTCCTCGCCGGTGGAGAAGGCCACGCCCACGTAGTGGACGGAGACCCTGGCGCCGGCCTTGGCCTCGGCGCCGTCACCCTCCCAGATGTCCCGGATCTGCAGGGTCTTCGGCGGCTCGCCACCCGGGAAGTCGACCTCGGGCTTCTCGATGCTCACGGAACTGCTCCTCAAACTGATGTACTGCTCGATCAGGACAGTCTTACATCTCCGCCGCCGTGGGGCGGCGTCGTCCTTACATCTTGGTGAGGATGTCCACCGCGAAGACGAGCGTGGAGTTCTTCGGGATGCCCTGCTTCTCCTGGTCGCCGAAGGCCTCGGACGGCGGGGCGACGATCAGGACGCGGCTGCCGATCTTCTTGCCGACGAGGCCGTTCTTCAGGCCCTTCAGCGTGAGCTGGGGCAGCGGGAAGTTCGCGGGCTTGCCGGTGGTGTACGTCGAGTCGAAGACCTTGCCGTCCTTCCACAGGGCGGCGACGTAGTTCACGACGACCGTGTCGGTGGCCTTGACGACCTCGCCCTTGGACTCGAGGACGTAGTTCGAGACGAGCTTGGTCGGCGCGGCGACCTTGGGAACGGTCAGCGTGGGCGCCTTGCCGTCCGTGTTGGTGCCGACCTTCGGAAGGTTCTTGTCCTCCTGCGGGACGACGGTGCCCTCGGCCGACTTCGGGATGGTGGCGGCCTTCAGGATGTCCACGACGAAGACGAGGGTCGCGTTGGGCTTGATGTCGCCCTGGCCCTGGGCGCCGTAACCGAGCTCCGGCGGGATGCCGATCTCGACGCGGCTGCCGACCTTCTGGCCCTTGAGGCCCTGGTCCCAGCCCTTGATGACCTGACCGGCGCCGAGCGTGAGGTCGAAGGGGGTGCCGCGGTCGAAGCTGTTGTCGAAGGGGGTCGTGGAGTCCCACGCCTGACCCAGGTAGTTCACCTGGAGCGCGTCGCCGTCCTTCGTCACCGGGCCGTCGCCCTCGCTGATGACGTTGACCTTCAGTTCCTTGGGCGGGTCGCCCTCGCCCTTCGAGAGGGTCGGCTTCTGACCGAACTCGGCGCCCGCGGTGATGGCGGGAAGCCCGTTCTTCATCGAGGCGGAATCGGAGCCCTTGTCGTCGCTGCCGCACGCCGCCGTGGAAAGCAGCAGCAGCGGGACGACGAGAAGGCCGGCAAGTCGGCGCACGTGTTCCTCAGATCTCAGACGGCACAGTAGTTGTGCCGACACTCTAGGGGTTCCTCCTGTCACGTCGAGGGCCCCGCACGCCAGAAGTGCGGGGCCCCACGGTCCGTCATGACGGTGCTACATCCCGGCGATCAGCTTTTCCACGCGCTCGTCGACGGAGCGGAACGGGTCCTTGCACAGCACGGTGCGCTGCGCCTGGTCGTTGAGCTTGAGATGCACCCAGTCGACGGTGAAGTCCCGGCGCTGCTCCTGTGCGCGGCGGATGAAGTCGCCGCGGAGCCGGGCCCGGGTGGTCTGCGGGGGCACGGACTTGCCCTCGAAGATCTTCAGGTCGTTGCAGATCCGGGCCGCCTGGCCGTTCTTCTGGAGCAGGTAGTACAGCCCGCGGCGGCGGTGGATGTCGTGGTACGCGAGGTCTATCTGCGCGACCCGCGGATTCGACATGGTCATGTTGTGCTTGGCCCGGTACCGCTCGATGAGCCGGTGCTTCATGACCCAGTCGATCTCGGTCTCGATGCGGTCGAGCTGCTCGTTCTCGATCGCGTCGAGCGTGCGTCCCCAGAGCTCCAGGACCTGGGCGACGGTGCCGGTGCGGATGCCGCGCCGGTCGACGAAGTCGACGGCCTTGTCGTAGTACTCGCGCTGGACCTCGAGGGCGGAGGCCTCGCGTCCGCTGGCGAGCCTGACCTTGCGCTGGCCCGTGATGTCGTGGCTGACCTCGCGGATGGCCCGGATCGGGTTCTCCAGGGTGAGGTCGCGCATGACGGTGCCGGCCTCGATCATGCGGAGCACCAGGTCGGTGGCGCCGACCTTGAGCAGCATGGTCGTCTCGGACATGTTCGAGTCGCCCACGATGACGTGGAGGCGGCGGTACCGCTCGGCGTCGGCGTGGGGCTCGTCCCGGGTGTTGATGATGGGTCGGGAGCGGGTGGTCGCGGAGCTGACGCCCTCCCAGATGTGCTCGGCGCGCTGGGAGACGCAGAAGACCGCGCCGCGCGGGGTCTGGAGGACCTTTCCCGCACCGCAGATGAGCTGCCGGGTGACGAGGAAGGGAATCAGGATGTCCGCGAGGCGGGAGAACTCCCCGTGGCGGGCGACGAGATAGTTCTCGTGGCAGCCGTAGGAGTTTCCGGCCGAGTCGGTGTTGTTCTTGAAGAGATAGACGTCGCCCGCGATTCCCTCCTCGTGCAGGCGGCGTTCGGCGTCGACGAGCAGGCCCTCGAGAATGCGCTCGCCCGCCTTGTCGTGCGTGACCAGTTCGGTCACGTTGTCGCATTCCGGTGTGGCGTATTCCGGATGCGAACCCACGTCGAGGTACAGGCGGGCGCCGTTCCGCAGGAAGACATTGCTGCTGCGGCCCCATGACACGACACGGCGGAAGAGGTAGCGCGCCACTTCGTCAGGAGACAGTCGGCGCTGTCCCCTGAACGTGCACGTGACGCCGTACTCGTTCTCCAGCCCGAAAATGCGGCGGTCCATGTCTGAACATTACGCCTGACGGCCTGTGCTGAAACCGGGTTGGACGTTCCCGTTTCGATCATTTTCCGATCAGTGCGTGTTCTTTTCGGTGTGTACGGGGGTGGAACCGCCCGCGCTGACGGCGTGTCGCGCCTCGGGGACCGCCCGGGCGGCCGGTGCCCGCAGGACCCTTCCGGTGGCGAGGAGGACGAGGAAGGCGACGAGACCGCCCGCGCCGGCGACGGCGAACCCGGTGGGCGTCCCGGCGAGTTCGACGGCGGGGCCGGCGACGGCCGAGCCGAGGGCAGCGCCGACGCCGAAGGTCGTGACGAGCCAGGAGAAGGCCTCGGTGACGGTGCCGGTCGGGGCGTGCCGGTCGACCACGATGAACGCGCAGGCGAGGGCCGGGGCCAGGAAGACGCCGGACAGGACCGCGAGGCCGGTCATGGCGACGGGGCCGGGCGTGAGCGTGAGCGGCAGGTAGCAGAGCGCGAGCAGCAGGACGAGGACCCGGAGCCGGCTCTCGGGCGCACCGGCCCAGGGGCGCGCGCCGTAGGCGACGCCGCCGAGGAGGGCGCCGAGGCCGAGGGCGGCCATCAGCCAGCCGTAGACGGACGGCGCGCCGCGGTCGTCGGCGTAGGCGACGGCGGCGACGGTGATCGAGCCGAGCGCGAGGCCGACGAAGAAGAAGGAGCCGAGGAGGGCGAGGAGGCCGGGCGAACGCAGGGCGCCGAGCCAGTGGGCCTCGCGGGGCGCGGAGCGCCAGGCGCGGGAGGGCGCGGAGAGGACGACGCTGAGGGCGCCGAGGACGCCGAGGACGTTGACGACGAGGAGCGCGGCGGCCGGCGACCAGAGGGCGACGAGCAGCGTCAGGAGGAGGGGCCCGACGGTGAACATGACCTCCTGGGCGACGGCGTCGAGGGCGTACGCGCGGTGGACCCGGTCCTCACGGCCGAGGACGCTCGGCCACAGGGCCCGCAGGCCGCCCTCAAGGGGTGGGGTGAAGAGTCCGGCGAGGACGACGGCCGCGTAGGCGAGGGGGAGGTTCCCGATGCCGGTGAGCGCGAGCAGGACCATGCCGAGGGCGGAGAGGACGGCGGCGGGCAGCTGGACGCGCAGCTGGCCCCTGAGGTCGACGGCGCGGCCCAGGAGGGGCTGGCCGACGGCGGTGGCGAGGCCGTAGGCGGCGATGAGGCCGCCGGCGAGCGTGTAGCTGCCGCCCTGGTCGCGGACGAAGAGGGTCACGGCGATGGGGCCGATGCCGTTGGGCAGGCGGCCGACGAGGGTGCCGGCGAGCAGCCGGGCCGCGTGCGGCGCCCTGAGGATGTCGAGATAGCCGCCGTGTGCCGTGGCCTCGGTGGCCATGTGGGTCTCCCCTCCGCCTCGGACACCGCCGAGGTTTTACGTATAACGTGCGTCGTTATACGTACCATGTCGGCGGCGCGCGGGTCCAGCCCGCGCTGCGCCCGCGACCGGGTACTGTCCGGATTCCATCCGACGTACCGGACAGGCCCCAGCACAGGACCTGGGCGCCCGGTACCGCGACCCGTCCGACGCGGAGGCTTGTGTGCAGACCCCGGAGCCGCTCGGCGGCACGCGCCCGACCAGCAGGGACGTCGCCAGGGCCGCCGGCGTCTCGCAGGCCACCGTCTCGCTCGTCCTCGGCGACAAGTGGCGCGGGCGCGTCTCCGAGCGCACCGCCGACACCGTCCGGGAAGCCGCCCGGAGCCTCGGCTACCGGCCCAACCTCGCCGCCCGGAACCTCCGCCTCGGCCACACCCGCACGGCCCTGCTCGTCGTCCCGGCGCTCACCAACGAGTTCTTCGCCCGGGTCTACACGGGCGCGGCGACCGTCGCCGCCCGGCACGGCTTCGGCGTCGTCCTCTACCCCTCCCCCGACGGCGTCGGGCCCGCCAGGGACCCCTTCGCGTCCGCCCGTGCCGCCCTCGACGGGGTCATCGCCTCCTCGATGGCCTCGGACGCCCTCAAGGCCTTCCGGGGCACCGACCTGCCCCTCGTCATGCTCGACAGCGACCCGGCCGACACCGGCGCCGCCGCGCACGTGAACCTCGACGTCGCGGACGGCATGCGCCAGGTCACCGGCCACCTGCTCGCCCTCGGCCACCGGCGGTTCGTCCACCTCGCCTCGGCGGTCCCGTCCTGGACCTTCGACGTCCGGGCCGCCGCGCTCGCCGAGTCCCTCGCCGGCGTCTCCGTACGGACCGTCCGGGCGCCCCTGGACGTGCACGGCGCCATGGCGGCCGCCGAGCGGGCCCTCTCGGGGCCCGGCCCGCTCCCCACGGCGCTCGTGTGCGACGACGACATCCTCGCGGCCGGCGCCTGCAAGGCCGTCCGACGCCTCGGGCTCCGGGTCCCCGAGGACATCTCGGTGACCGGTTTCGACGACCTCGCGCTCGCGACCGCCGTCGAGCCGGAGCTCACCACCGTCTCGCTGCCCGCCGAGCGCATCGGCGAGCGGGGCATGGCGGCCCTCCTGGCCGTCCTCGCGGGCGAACCGCCGCAGCCGGACGACCTCCCGGTCACCCTCGCCTGCCGCGGCTCCTCGGGCCCCGCGCCGGCGGCCTGACACGCGGAGCACGCACGCGGAGCGGACACCGCCGAGCACGCACGCGGAGCGGACACCACGGAGCACGTACGCGGAAGGGGCCCCGATCCGTCCGGATCGGGGCCCCTTCCGACAGCGACGGCCTACTCCTCGGGAGCCTCGTCCGAGGGCTCGTCCGTCTTCGTCAGGGCCGCGTTGTCCGCCTCCAGGAGGCGGGACAGCTGACGGCCGACGACCCGCTTGAACTTGCGCTGCTGCGGACGCGTGCGGTCCAGGACCGCCACCTCCAGGCGCTCCGCGGGGATCTCCCGCTCGGTGCCGTTGGTGTCCCGCGAGAGGGCCTGCACCGCGAGCTTCAGGGCCTCGGCGAGGGACATGCCGTCCCGGTGCCGCTGGTCCAGGAAGGAGCTGATCTGCTCCGCGTTCCCGCCGACCGCGACCGAGCCGTGCTCGTCGACGATCGAACCGTCGTGGGGCAGCCGGTAGATCTGGTCGCCCTCCGGCTCGGCGCCGACCTCGGCGACGACGAGCTCGACCTCGTAGGGCTTCTCCCCCGCGCTGGAGAAGATCGTGCCCAGCGTCTGGGCGTAGACGTTCGCCAGGCCGCGCGCGGTGACGTCGTCCCGGTCGTAGGTGTAGCCCCGCAGGTCGGCGTAGCGCACGCCGCCGATGCGGAGGTTCTCGTACTCGTTGTACTTGCCGGCGGCGGCGAAGCCGATCCGGTCGTAGATCTCGCTGAACTTGTGGAGCGCCCGCGAGGGGTTCTCGCCGACGAAGACGATGCCGTCGGTGTACTGGAGGACGACGAGGCTGCGGCCTCGGGCGATGCCCTTGCGGGCGTACTCCGCCCGGTCGGCCATGGCCTGCTGGGGTGAGACATAGAACGGCGTGGACACCGGCTACCGTCCCTTTCTTCCGGTCTGAAGGGGGCTTCGGGCGAGGGACGGTCAGAGCAGGGCGGCGCGCGGCCCGTCGGGCTGCTCGAGTCGCCGCTCGGTGACCGATCGGGCCAGCTCGGAGGACTCGGCCTCGGTGAGCCTGCGGAAGCCCTCATCGGTGATGACGGTGACGATCGGGAAGATCCTGCGGGCCATGTCGGGCCCGCCGGTCGCCGAGTCGTCGTCCGCCGCGTCGTACAGCGCCTGGACCACGAGCGTGGTGGCCTGCTCCTCGGTGAGGTCCGCGCGGTAGAGCTTCTTCATCGAGCCGCGGGCGAAGATCGAGCCGGAGCCCGTCGCCGCGTACCCGTGCTCCTCGGAGCGGCCGCCGGTCACGTCGTAGGAGAAGATGCGGCCCTTCTCCCTGCCCTCGTCCCAGCCCGCGAAGAGCGGCACGACCGCGAGCCCCTGCATGGCCATGCCGAGGTTGCCGCGGATCATCGTGGACAGGCGGTTCGCCTTGCCCTCCAGGGAGAGCGTGGCGCCCTCCACCTTCTCGAAGTGCTCCAGCTCCAGCTGGAAGAGCTTGACCATCTCCACGGCGAGACCGGCGGTGCCGGCGATGCCGACGGCCGAGTACTCGTCGGCCGGGAACACCTTCTCGATGTCCCGCTGCGCGATCATGTTGCCCATGGTGGCCCGCCGGTCACCGGCGAGCACGACGCCCCCGGCGAAGGTGGCCGCCACGATGGTCGTGCCGTGCGGGGCCTCGATGACGCCCTCCGGCAGCTTCCGGTGACCGGGGAGCATCTCCGGGGAGTGGGCCGACAGGAAGTCCATGAACGAGGACGATCCCGGCGTCAGGAAGGCCGCCGGCAGACGCCCGGTGCTACGAGGGTTGGCTTCCACGCGATTCCTTCCGGGTGGGAGAACCGGCCCGCCGTGGGACGGACGGACCGATCTTGCTGTTGTGCACGGACCATACCCGTGCCGTCGCCTGTCATCCGTCCCCGGGCCCACGGCTTTCTCCGGGGCTCCGGGGACGGAGGGGTTCAGGCGCGTGAGGCGGCTACTCGCCACCCTTTTGCACGAAGGACCTCACGAACTCCTCGGCGTTGGACTCGAGTACGTCGTCGATTTCGTCGAGGACCGAGTCCACGTCGTCGCTGAGCTTCTCCTGGCGTTCCTGGAGGTCGGAGCTCGCCTCCGTGGTGGTCTCCTCGACCTCCTCCGTGGAACGCGTCGCCTTCTGCTGTCCGCCGCCGGTGTCCTTGGTCGCCATATCCCTCACCCCGCTCGAAATTCGGCCCGCTCGGTCGAGTGCTTACAAGATCAGACCCTATCCTTCGGGTCTGACATCGGCCCCTTGTTTCCACAACGCCCGGGCACTGTTTTCATGATTCCCAGTGCCGGGGCATTTCAGGCCCCGATCGGGGCACCGATCACTTTCCGGACAGGACCCGTACGAGTTCCTCGGCCGTGCGGCACCGGTCCAGGAGGGCCGCGACGTGGGCCTTGGTGCCGCGCAGCGGCTCCAGGGTCGGGACGCGCTGGAGCGAGTCGCGGCCCGGCAGGTCGAAGATCACCGAGTCCCAGGAGGCCGCGGCGACGTCGTCCGCGTACTGCTCGAGGCAGCGGCCGCGGAAGTACGCCCTGGTGTCCTCGGGCGGCGCCGTCTCGGCGCGCACGACCTCGGTCTCGTCCAGGAGCCGCTTCATGCGTCCGCGGGCCACCAGGCGGTTGTAGAGGCCCTTGTCGGGGCGCACGTCCGCGTACTGGAGGTCCACCAGGTGCAGGCGGGCCGCGTCCCAGTCGAGGTTGTCGCGTCGCCGGTAGCCCTCCATGAGCTCCCGCTTGGCGATCCAGTCCAGTTCGCCGGCGAGGCTCATCGGATCGTTCTCGAGCCGGTTGAGGGTGTCCTCCCAGCGCGTGAGGACGTCCTTGGTCTGCTCGTCGGCGTCCGAGCCGTACCGCTCCTCCACGTACTTCCTGGCCAGCTCGAAGTACTCCATCTGCAGCTGGACCGCGGTGAGGGTCCGGCCGCTGCGGAGCGTGACCAGGTACTGGAGGGTCGGGTCGTGCGAGACGTGGTGGAGGGTGCGGACGGGCTGGTCGACGGCGAGGTCGACGGTGATGAAACCGTCCTCGATCATCGAGAGCACGAGCGCGGTCGTGCCCAGCTTGAGGTAGGTGGAGATCTCGGAGAGGTTCGCGTCGCCGATGATCACGTGCAGGCGGCGGTACTTCTCCGCGTCGGCGTGCGGCTCGTCGCGCGTGTTGATGATGGGCCGCTTGAGGGTGGTCTCCAGCCCGACCTCGACCTCGAAGTAGTCGGCGCGCTGGCTGATCTGGAAGCCGTCCTCCCGGCCGTCCTGGCCGATGCCGACGCGGCCGGCCCCGGTGACGACCTGGCGGGAGACGAAGAAGGGCGTCAGGTGGCGCACGATGTCCGAGAAGGGGGTCTCCCGCTTCATCAGGTAGTTCTCGTGCGTGCCGTAGGACGCGCCCTTGTTGTCGGTGTTGTTCTTGTAGAGGTGGATCGGCTGGGCTCCGGGGAGCTGGGCGGCGCGCAGGGCGGCCTCCGCCATGATCCGCTCGCCGGCCTTGTCCCAGAGGACGGCGTCGCGCGGGTTGGTCACCTCGGGCGCGCTGTACTCGGGGTGGGCGTGGTCCACGTAGAGCCGGGCCCCGTTGGTGAGGATCACGTTGGCGAGGCCGATGTCCTCGTCGGTGAGCTGGCTGGAGTCGGCGGCCTCGCGGGCGAGGTCGAAGCCGCGGGCGTCCCGCAGCGGGTTCTCCTCCTCGAAGTCCCAGCGGGCGCGGCGCGCCCGGTGCATCGCCGCCGCGTAGGCGTTGACGATCTGGGACGAGGTGAGCATGGCATTGGCGTTCGGGTGCCCGGGAACGGAGATCCCGTACTCCGTCTCGATGCCCATTACTCGCCGTACGGTCATGCGGCCCTCCTTGCCCGGCGTCGCTCACAGTGCGCGACTCGGCGTTACCGAAGAGCCTAGAACGGCTCGGCTCTGGTGGGGAGATCGGTAGCGGTATTTCCCCGGATTCCCTGGGATTCCTGGGAATCCCGGTGATGCCCAGGACCCCGGGAGCGGAGAAATACCGTCCGGAATGCGTCGGCTGCGGATGCCCGTTTCCGGACATCCGCAGCCGGTGCGCGTTTTACAGGTACTGACCGGTGTTGGCCACCGTGTCGATGGAGCGGCCCGTGTCCGCGCCCTGCTTTCCGGTGACGAGGGTGCGGATGAAGACGATCCGCTCGCCCTTCTTTCCGGAGATCCGGGCCCAGTCGTCGGGGTTGGTGGTGTTGGGCAGGTCCTCGTTCTCCTTGAACTCGTCCACGCACGCCTGGAGGAGGTGGGAGACCCGGATGCCCTTCTGGTTGTGGTCGAGGAAGGCCTTGATGGCCATCTTCTTGGCCCGGTCGACGATGTTCTGGATCATCGCGCCGGAGTTGAAGTCCTTGAAGTACAGGACTTCCTTGTCGCCGTTGGCGTACGTGACCTCGAGGAAGCGGTTCTCCTCGGATTCCGCGTACATCTGCTCGACGACCGACTGGATCATTCCGTGGGCGGCCGCGGCCTTGGAGCCGCTGTGCTCGGAGATGTCGTCCGAGTGGAGCGGCAGCGTGGCCGTGAGGTACTTCGCGAAGATGTCCTTCGCCGCCTCCGCGTCCGGACGCTCGATCTTGATCTTGACGTCGAGCCGGCCGGGCCGCAGGATCGCGGGGTCGATCATGTCCTCGCGGTTGGAGGCGCCGATCACGATGACGTTCTCCAGGCCCTCCACACCGTCGATCTCGGCGAGCAGCTGCGGGACGATGGTGTTCTCCACGTCCGAGCTGACACCGGATCCACGGGTGCGGAAGAGGGATTCCATCTCGTCGAAGAAGACGATGACGGGGGTGCCCTCGCTGGCCTTCTCCCGCGCACGCTGGAAGACGAGGCGGATGTGCCGCTCGGTCTCGCCGACGTACTTGTTGAGGAGCTCGGGGCCCTTGATGTTGAGGAAGTAGGACTTCCCCGCGGGCTGACCGGTCACCTCGGCGACCTTCTTGGCCAGGGAGTTGGCCACCGCCTTCGCGATGAGCGTCTTGCCGCAGCCCGGCGGGCCGTAGAGCAGGATGCCCTTGGGCGGTCGGAGTTCGTGCTCCTTGAAGAGGTCGGGGTAGAGGTACGGCAGCTCGACCGCGTCGCGGATCAGCTCGATCTGGTTGCCCAGACCGCCGATCTTGTCGTAGTCGACGTCCGGGACCTCTTCCAGAACGAGCTCTTCGACCTCGCTCTTGGGAACGACCTCGTAGACGTAGCCGGACCGGGGGTCGAGCAGCAGGGCGTCGCCGGGGCGGATGGTGACGTCCAGCAGAGGCTCGGCGAGCCTCACCACCCGTTCCTCGTCGGTGTGCCCGACCACCAGGGCGCGCTCGCCGTCCTCAAGGACCTCCTTGAGGGTGACGATGTCCCCGGCCCGCTCGAACTCCATGGCCTCGACCACGTTGAGCGCTTCGTTGAGCATGACTTCCTGGCCGCGCCGGAGCTCTTCGAGCTCGACGCTGGGAGACACGTTCACCCGGAGCTTGCGGCCCCCGGTGAAGATGTCGCACGTGCCGTCCTCGTTGGCCTGCAGGAAGACACCGAAGCCGGCCGGCGGCTGCGCGAGCCGGTCGACCTCCTCCTTGAGGGCCACGATCTGGTCGCGGGCCTCCCGGAGCGTATGGGCGAGCCGCTCGTTCTGCGCGGACACGCCGGCCAGGTTCGTCTGCAGCTCGACGATCCGCTCTTCGAGAATCCTCGTGTGTCGCGGAGAGTCGGCGAGCTTGCGGCGCAGGACGGCGATTTCCTGCTCGAGATAGGCAACCTGACCGGCGGGGTCTTCAGACCCCCGCCCCGGCCGGATGCCGCGGTTGATGTCGTCGTCGTGGGCTGCCACGGTCCTCACCTCCTCCAAGGGGAGCTGGACGCTTCCTGACCCTACCTGCGTGGGTGGTGATTGAAACCCCTAGATCAAAAAGACTCCGGGCTGTGTCCGATCTTCACCCTTGCGCTTCCCCTCTCGCCAGGGGAATACCCACCCTTCACCGCTTGAAAGCGGGCGGTTGTATCGTCGTCATGGGTCAACACCCGTCAGAGGGGGCCCGACTTACCCGGGCTCGCCCCAGCGAAGCAGAAACGGCAGGAGAAATGACCGTGCAGAACGAGGCTCCGGCCACGGGCGTCGAAGAGGCACTGGAGGTCTGGATCGACCAGGACCTGTGCACCGGGGACGGGATCTGCGCGCAGTACGCTCCCGAGGTCTTCGAGCTGGACATCGACGGGCTCGCGTATGTGAAGAGCGCCGACGACGAGCTCCTCCAGGACGTGGGCGCGACGACGCCGGTACCGCTGCCCCTCCTCCAGGACGTGGTGGACTCGGCGAAGGAGTGCCCGGGCGACTGCATCCACGTCCGCCGGGTCGCGGACAAGGTCGAGGTGTACGGCCCCGACGCGGAGTGACGGGTCAGGCGCTCAGCGCCGCGCGCTGTGTGGCGCGGACGAAGGCGCCGCCCTTCCAGGCCCAGCTGACCTGCTCCTTCTCGTCGGGGCAGCAGCTGGGGACCTCGGGGGACGAGTAGCCGAGCAGCGTGGCGTGGACCGCTCCGTCGCGCACGGCGAGGCCGGTCACGCTGCGGTGCTGCTCCGGCGCGACGAGCGTGGCCACCACGCGCCCGGCCGCGTCCGCGCCCTTGCCGCGCGTGAGCACGTACACCCCGCTCGGCGGCGTTCCGGAGCCGGCTTCGCAGTGCACGACCGCAACGGTCTCGGGGTTTCCGTCGCCGTCCAGGTCCCCCGTGGCGCGTGCCGCGACCGTACGGTCCCCTCCCCCGCATTCCAGCGGGTAGTCGGCCGCCGCGGCCTCGGGCGCGGGCGCCGGGCGGGGGGCGACGGGGGCCGCGGTGGCCCCGGCGGGACCGGGCTGGAGAAGGGCCGCGAGGGCGACGACCGCGGCAACGGCGGTGGCGGTGCCGAGCCAGTGCGCCGGCCGGGCGTGGGTGTGCGCGAGGTCGGGCAGATCCGCGGGAACCGGGGCGGCGGAGGGCTGCACGCGAGACGTCTCCTGTGGGTGGTGCGGCGGGGTTCTGGGCATCGTGCCACACGTCACACGGGGACGGAACAAGGGGGTCCGCGCCGCTTCACGCGCGCGTGCCCCGGATCGGACGGTCCCGAACATGAGGACGCCGCCGTCGAGTTCCCTCTCGCGGGAGGGGAACTCGACGGCGGCGTGCTGTGGGTGTCGGGACGTCAGCCCTTGTTGGGGCCTTCGTAGTCCTCGCCGTACGCGCCCTTGGCGGGACGGCGGCGGCGCATCGGGGGCTCGACGCCGTCCGCCAGGCGGCGGGCGGTGACGAGGAAGCCGGTGTGGCCGATCATGCGGTGATCGGGCCGGACGGCGAGACCCTCGACGTGCCAGTTGCGGATCATGGACTCCCAGGGCTGCGGCTCGGCGTAGCAGCCGAACTCGCGGATGGACTCCACGGTGCGCGCGAGCTGGGTGGTGGTCGCCACGTAGCAGCAGAGGATGCCGCCGGGGACGAGCGCCTTGGAGACGGCCTCCAGGCACTCCCAGGGAGCGAGCATGTCGAGGATGACGCGGTCGACGTCCGTGTCGGACAGGTTGTCCTGGAGGTCGCCGACGGTCAGCTGCCAGGCCGGGTGGGGGCCGCCGAAGTAGCGCTCGACGTTGCCCTTCGCGATCTCGGCGAAGTCCTCGCGGCGCTCGTAGGAGTGCAGCATGCCGCTGTCGCCGATGGCGCGGAGCAGGAAGCTGCTGAGCGAGCCGGAGCCCACGCCGGCCTCCACGACGCGCGCGCCGGGGAAGATGTCGGCGAAGGCCAGGATCTGCCCCGCGTCCTTGGGGTAGACCACGGCGGCGCCGCGGGGCATGGACAGGACGTAGTCGGGGAGCAGGGGGCGCAGCGCGAGGTAGGCGACGTTTCCGGTGGTACGGACAACGCTGCCCTCGGGGGCGCCGATCAGTTCGTCGTGCGGGAAAGAACCCTTGTGGGTGTGGAAGTTCTTTCCCTCTTCGAGCGTGAACGTGTAGTGACGGCCCTTGGGGTCGGTCAGCTGAACCTGGTCCCCGACCTTGAAGGGCCCGCGTCGGCGGGCGGCACCGGTCGGTTCGGACATGTGAACAACCATACCGGGCTCACGAGGAGGGGCGTGCCATGGCCTTGACGAAGGCGCGCTCGACGTCGGTGGTGGAGAGGACCCCATAGATCTCGCCGGCTTCCTCGACGACCAGGTACTCGGTGGCGGGGCTGGCGCGGAGGTGGTCGAGGAGGGGCTGTCCGGCGAGTTCGGCGGGGACGCGCATGCCGGGGTTCAGGTCCTGGGTGAGGGCGCTGACGGCGACCCAGGGCCGGCGGTGCTGCGGGACGGCGGCGATGGCGGTCTCGCGGACGATGCCGGTGGGCTCGCCCGCGCCGTCGACGACGACGAGGGCGCGGGCTCCGGCCTCGTTTGCGCGGCGGAGGGCCTCGGAGAGCGGGGTGGCGGGTTCGACCGGGATGGCGCGGCGGGTGAGGGCGCGGGCGCGGAGTTCGGGGAGGTGCTCGCGGAGCCGGGCCATGCGGAGGCTGTTGCCGGCGCCGGTCCAGATGATCGCGGCGAGGATGGCGGCGAGCAGGGCGTCGGTGACGGTGGTGAAGCCGCTGATGTCGTCGGTGTTGTTGCCGAGGAGGCCGGTGCGGGTGAGGAGGGGCAGGCCGACGAGGACGAGGACGGCGAGCGCGCGGCCGACCCAGGCGGCGGCGACGGTGCCGCTCATGGGCTTGCCGGTGATCTTCCAGATGACGGCGCGGAGCATGCGGCCGCCGTCGAGCGGGAGGCCGGGCAGCAGGTTGAACGCGGCGACGATCAGGTTGGAGATCATCAGTCCGGCGAGGAGGACACCGGGGACGGTGCCGGGTTCGACGGCGTACAGCGAGAGGTAGAAGACGCCGGCGAGGACGAGGGAGAGGAGCGGGCCGACGAAGGCGAGGACGAACTCGCGGCCGGGGGTCTCGGTCTCCTTCTCGATCTCGGAGACGCCGCCGAAGAACTGGAGCTGGATGCGGCGCACGGGGAGCTTGAAGCGGAGCGCGGCGATGGTGTGGGCCAGCTCGTGGACGAGCACGGAGGCGTAGAAGGCGACCGCGAAGAACAGCGAGACGAGGTACCGGGCGGCGCCGAGCTCGGGCAGGACCCGTTCGATCTGGTCGCCGAAGACCCAGGTGATGAGGGCGGCGACGAGGAACCAGCTGGGGGCGACGTAGACGGGCACGCCGAAGGGGCGGCCCATGAGGATCCCGCCTCCGGGCTCCTCGGTCCGCTGCGGCTTGGGCTCGTCCTGGTTCACGGGTTCCTTTCGTCGCACGGGTGGCCGCGTCGCTGCGTCACGGTTCGATCATGCAGTGCGACGGGGTTCCCCGTCGATGGTATTCCGCCCTTGTCGGTGGCGGGTCGTAGGGTCTTGGGCATGAGTACGAGCGAGCAGGTGCCGGCGGAGCCCCGGGCACCCATGTCGTTGTCGCCCTCGCGGGCGAACGATTTCATGCAGTGTCCGCTGCTGTACCGGTTCCGGGTGATCGACCGGCTGCCCGAGAAGCCGAGCGAGGCGGCGACGCGCGGGACGCTGGTGCACGCGGTGCTTGAGCGGCTCTTCGACGACGCCGCGGTGGAGCGGACGGCTCCGCGGGCGAAGGCGATGGTGCCGGGGCAGTGGCAGCGGCTCCTGGAGTCGAAGCCGGAGCTGGGCGAGCTGTTCGCGGAGGATCCGGACGGGCAGCGGCTCGCGGGGTGGCTGGGCGAGGCGGAGCGGCTGGTCGAGCGGTGGTTCACGCTGGAGGACCCGACGCGTCTGGAGCCGGCCGAGCGCGAGCTGTTCGTGGAGACGGAGCTCGACTCGGGGCTGCGGCTGCGCGGGGTGATCGACCGGGTGGACGTGGCGCCGTCGGGGGACGTGCGGATCGTCGACTACAAGACGGGCAAGGCGCCCCGGCCCGAGTACCGGGACGGCGCGCTCTTCCAGATGACGTTCTACGCCCTGGTGGTGTGGCGGCTGAGGGGCGTGCTGCCGCGCCGGCTGCAGCTGGTCTATCTGGGCAGCGGGGACGTGCTGACGTACGACCCGGTGGAGGCGGACCTCCAGCGGGTGGAGCGGAAGCTGCTCGCCCTGTGGGAGGCGATCCGGCTGGCGACGGCGACCGGTGACTGGCGGCCGCGGCCGACGAAGCTGTGCGGCTGGTGCGACCACCAGGCGGTGTGTCCGGAGTTCGGCGGCACTCCCCCGGTGTACCCGCTGGCGATCGCGTCCGCGCGCCCGCCGGAGTCGGACGAATCGGTGCAGGGCAGAATGGATCCGGTTCAGCCCGCCCCGTGAAGGAGCCCTTGTGACGATCCGCGTCCTCCTGGTCGACGATCAGCCGCTGCTGCGCACCGGCTTCCGGATGATTCTGGAGGCCGAGCAGGACATCGCGGTGGTGGGCGAGGCCGGTGACGGTCTCCAGGCGCAGGAGCAGGTCCGGGCGCTCCAGCCGGACGTGGTCCTGATGGACATCCGGATGCCGCGCATGGACGGCGTGGAGGCGACCCGGCAGATCACGGGTCCGGGCCGGGACGGTCCGGCGAAGGTGCTGGTCCTGACCACCTTCGACCTGGACGAGTACGTGGTGGAGGCGCTGCGCGCCGGTGCCAGCGGCTTCCTGCTGAAGGACGCCCCGGCCAACGAGCTGGTGCAGGCGATCCGGGTGGTGGCGGCCGGTGAGGCGATGCTCGCGCCCTCGATCACGCGCCGGCTCCTGGACAAGTACTCGGCGCACCTGCCGACGGGCGAGGAGCGGGTCCCGGACACGCTGGGCACGCTGACGGACCGCGAGCTGGAGGTCCTGAAGCTGGTGGCGCGCGGCCTGTCGAACGCGGAGATCGCGGCGGACCTGTTCGTCAGCGAGACGACGGTGAAGACGCACGTGGGGCACGTGCTGACGAAGCTGGGCCTGCGCGACCGGGTGCAGGCGGCGGTGTACGCGTACGAGAGCGGTCTCGTGCGGCCCGGCGGCAGTCAGTAGGACGCCGGAGCGGCGAAGGGCCCGGGGCGCGACTCGCGCCCCGGGCCCTTCCGCGTGCGGGGGCCTCAGCCCTTCCTCAGCTCCCAGAAGCGGAAGACGGTGGAGGCGTCGAGGGTCCACTCCAGACCGGTGACGTCCTCGCGGGCGACGGCGTACTGCTTGCCCTGCCAGAGCGGGAGGACCGGGAGCTCCTCGGCGACGAGGTCCTGGAGCTTCCCGAACTCGTCGGCGGTGGCGGCGCGGTCGGCGGTGGCGGCGGTCTTCGGGATGAGGTCGCCGGTGATGGCGCTGTTCTCGTAGTGGTTGCCGAGGACGTTGCCCTCGCCGAAGAACGGCGCGGTGAAGTTGTCGGCGTCGGGGTAGTCGGGGACCCAGCCCTTGACGTAGACGCCGTACTTGCCGGCGGCGATGTCCTTCTCGTACTGGTCGAAGGCGACGGACCGGACGTCGGCGGCGAACAGGCCGCTCGCGTTGAGCTGTGCGGCGATGGCCTTGAGCTCCTGGTCGGTCGCCGGGCCGTAGCGGCTGGGCGTGGACCAGAGGGTGAGCTTCACCTTCTCGGTGATGCCGCCGTCGCGCAGGGCCTTCTTCGCCTTCGCCGCGTCGGGGGTGCCGTAGGTGTCGTAGAAGGCGGTGTTGTGGCCCGCGATGCCGGCCGGGACGATCGAGTAGAGGGGCGTGGCGGTCGACTTGTAGACGTTCTCGACGAGCGCCTCGCGGTTGACGAGGTGGGCTATGGCCTTGCGGACGCCGAGCTTGCGGACGACCGGGTCGTTCATGTTGAAGACCAGGTGCTGGACCTCGGCGCTGGTGCCGGGGACGACCTCGATGCCGCGGTCGTCGGTGGTGTCGGAGGCTTCCAGGGCGGCGATGTCGTCGGCGGCGAGGCCTCGGTAGGCGATGTCGATGTCGCCGTCGGCGAAGGCCTTGGAGAGGGCGGCGCGGTCGCCGCCGTACAGCTTGAGGGTGACGCCGCCGTTCTTGGGCTTGGCGGTGCCCTTGTAGCCGCTGTTGACGGAGAACGCGGCCTCGGTGTCGCCGATGGAGTCCAGCTTGTACGGGCCGGAGCCGGTGGCCTTGCCGTCGGTGCGCAGGGCGTCCGCGGGGTAGTCGCGGTGGTCGACGATCGAGCCGGCGCCGGAGGCGATCTTGCTGGGGAAGGTGGCGTCCGGGACCTTGAGGCGGAAGACGACGGTCCGCGCGTCGGGGGTCTCGATGGTGTCGATGGTGCTGAGCAGCGGGGCGGGGCCGGAGGGGTCGGCGATCCTGAGGGCCCGCTCGAAGGAGAACTTGACGTCCTCGGAGGTGAGCGGGTTGCCGTTGGTGAAGGTGAGTCCGTCCCTGAGGGTGCAGGTGTAGACCTTGCTGCCGCCGGAGAAGTCGCATTCCTCGGCGGCCTCGGGCACGGGCGTGGAGCCGCCCTTGGGGAAGGCGAGCAGGGACTGGAAGACGTTGTTGAACAGCAGCCAGGAGCCGGGGTCGTAGCCGGCCGCCGGGTCGGTGGCGAGGATCTCGTCGGACATGCCGACGCGGACGCCGCCGGAGTCGGAGCCGGAGCCGGTGACCGACTCGGTGCCGCAGCCGCTGAGCAGGGCGGCGGACAGGCCCGCGGCGAGCGGGGCCGTCAGCCACTTCGTGTGTGCCTTCACAGAACGTGCCTCTTGATCTCTTGCCAGGCCGGCCGCGCGTGGTGCGCGGCCGGTGTAACCGATCCGGACGAGGGGGTTATGCGGTGCCGCGGCCCAGTTCCCACAGGAGCAGGTCGGACGAGGTGTTCAGCGCGTACTCGACTCCGGTCAGCTCCTCGCGGGCGGCGACGTACTGCTTGCCCTGCCAGAGCGGCAGGACGGGCACGTCCCGGGCGACGATCTTCTGGATCTGCGCGTAGACGGGGCTCGCGGCGGTGCGGTCGGCCTCGCGGCGCGAACGCGGGATGAGCTGGTCGCGGACGACCTTGTTGACGTACGGGGTGTTGAGGAAGTTGTCGCTGTCCAGGAAGGGGGCGATGTAGTTGTCGGGGTCCGGGTAGTCCGGGAACCAGCCGAGGCCGTAGACGGCGTAGTCGCCGCGCTTCTGGGCCGGGCGGAAGGTGGACCACGCCGCGCCCTGGGCGGTGGCGTCGAAGAGCTCGCTGGCGGTGAGCTGCTTCGAGATCGCCTCGAACTCCTGGGCGGTCTCGGTGCCGTAGTGGTCGGTGGTGTAGTTGAGGGTCACCTTGACCGGGGTCTTGATGCCGGCGTCCTTGAGGATCTTGGCCGCGCGGTCGGTGTCCGGCTCGCCGTACTCGTCGTAGAAGGGGGTGGCGTGGCCGGTGATGCTGGAGGGGATCAGGGAGTACAGCGGCTCGGCGGTGGGGCCGTAGACGAGGTTGACGAGGGCGCCGCGGTCGATGACGGAGGCCATGGCCTGGCGGACGGCCTTCTCCTTGACGGTGGGCGCCTTGGTGTTGAAGCCGAGGTAGCGGATCTCGAGACCGGGCACCTCGGTGACGCGGATGCCCTGGTCCGGGGTCTCGGTGAGGTTCTTGATCTGCTCCTGGGAGAGCGAGCGGGCCATCATGTCGATGTCCTTGCTCTCCAGTGCCTTGCCCATGGAACCGGCGTCGGAGAAGGCGCGCAGTTCGACCTTCTCGTTGCGCGCGACGATGTCGCCCTTGTACTTCGGGTTCTTGGTGAAGACGAAGCGGGCGGCCTTGTCGCCCTCGCGCTCGACCTTCATCGTGTACGGCCCGGAGCCGTCGACGTCGAACCCCTCGCGGAGCTTTCCGGCCTCGTACTTGTGCTTGCTGAGGATGCCGGCGACCGGGGTGGAGAGCTTGTACGGGAAGGTCGCGTCGGGCGCGTTGAGGTGGAAGACGACCTCGTCGGCGCCCTTGGTCTCGACGGTGTCGACGGTCGAGAGGAGGGCGGCCGTGCCGTTGTCCGACTTGATCTTCAGGACGCGCTCGATGGAGAACTTGACGTCCTCGGCGGTGACGGGCGTGCCGTCGGCGAAGGTGAGGCCGGGGCGGAGCTTGCAGCGGTAGCTCTCGCTCGCCGTGTCGGAGAAGCCGCAGCTCTCGGCCGCCTCGGGGACGGGCGCGCCGCCGCCGCGGGGCGTGTGCAGCAGGGTCTGGACGGTCTGCCGGAGGATGTTCCAGGCGCCGGTGTCGTAGGCGAAGGCCGGGTCGAGCGGCGCGGGGGCGTCCTCGGTCGCGATGAACTGGTCCGTGGTGCCGACGACGATGGCTCTGCTGTCCCCGTCCCCGCCACACGCGGCGAGCAGGGGGGCGAGCAGTACGGCCGCGGCGGGCAGCACCAGGGTCTTGCGGTTCATCAGGGACGTTCTCCTCAACCGGCACGGGGGTACAGAGGTCTGGGGACACTCCGCCGCCGGCCGCCCGGTCTGGGCGGGAGCGATCGGGCCGGGTGTTGCGATCGGTCCTGTGTTCACGGCGGTACGGGTGGGCGCCGGTGCACGCGGATATGCGGCGAAGTACCCGCGAAAGATTAGTGGGAGGTCTCGCCTTTTCCCGACTTCGGGCAGACGGGCGGGTAATCGGACGGTGATCATGAATACGGGGGTCTCGATAACCATGCGTCGACGCGATGCGGACGGGGTCCACCGAACCGGGACACATGGGATCGACGAAATCCGCAGATTTCGGTCACGGAACGCAGAGGGGCCACCCACCGGCGGCGACTCTGGGTGACGAAGGTCACGCGGAGGCCTTATCGGTGAATGGCCCGGACGGCCTGCGTCCGATTTTCGCGCGGGAAAGCGCGCGTCACACGGGAAAGCTCAGATAAAGCTCAGATTCCCGTGATCAATGTGCGAAGGAAGGGCACGTCGACCTCTTCGAGGGAGCGCACGACCACCCGCCCGGGAGAGGGCGCGATCGGGGTCACGGAGGGCACCGCGACCACCCGGCAGCCGGCCGCCTCGGCGGAGGCGACACCGGTCGCGGTGTCCTCGACGACGGCGCACAGCGCGGGGTCGGCGCCGACCCCGCGGGCGGCCGTGAGGTACGGCTCGGGGTGCGGCTTTGTGCGGGCGACCTCGTCGCCGGCGACGGTGAGCGTGAAGCGGTCGTGGCCGATCGAGGCGAGGACCCGGTCGATGATCCGCCGGTGGGAGGCGGAGACCAGGGCGGTCGGGATGGAGTGCCGGGCCAGCTCGGCGAGAAGGCGCTCGGCGCCCGGCATGAGGGGGACGCCCCGCTCGATGCGCTGCTCGAACTTCTCGTTGAGGAGCACGGTCAGCTCGTCCAGGGTGATGTCGGCCCCCGTGGACTCGATGAGGTAGCCCGCGCTGCGGGTCATCGGGCCGCCGACGACGATGTCGCGCCAGGACTCGTCGAGCCGGTGCCCGAGGTCGGCGAAGGCCTCGACCTCGGCGTCCCACCAGAACCCCTCCGTGTCGACGAGCGTCCCGTCCATGTCGAGGAACACCGCCTGGAGCGCGGAGCTTCCGTTCGCACCGAACAGGGGCGCGGGGACCGTACTGGTCATACGGCACACCTTCCTTGAAACGACCTCGAGGGACGAGAAGGCCGGTCGCCCTCCCCGGTACGGGGAGGAGGACCGGCCTGCACTGGACCGACAAGTGTACGTCTCGCGCGCCGCCGACGCGGGCATTTACGTCACGGGAGCCACACGCCGGTGACCGCCCGTCACCGTGCGTTGAAGTACGTGGCCTCCGGGTGGTGGATGACGATGGCGTCCGTGGACTGCTCGGGGTGGAGCTGGAACTCCTCGGAGAGGTGGACGCCGATGCGCTCCGGCCGCAGCAGGTCCGCGATCTTCGCGCGGTCCTCCAGGTCGGGGCAGGCGCCGTAGCCGAGCGAGAAGCGGGCGCCGCGGTACTTGAGGTCGAACATGTCCTGGACGTCCTCCGGGTCCTCGCCGGCGAAGCCGAGCTCGGCGCGGACGCGCGCGTGCCAGTACTCGGCGAGGGCCTCGGCGAGCTGGACGGAGAGACCGTGCAGCTCCAGGTAGTCGCGGTAGGAGTCGGACTCGAAGAGCTTGGCGGTGGCCTCGCCGATCCTCGAACCCACGGTGACGACCTGGAGGCCGACGACGTCGGTCTCGCCGGACTCCTCCGGGCGGAAGTAGTCCGCGAGGCAGAGGCGGCGGCCCCGGCGCTGGCGCGGGAAGCTGAAGCGGGTCCGCTCGTTCCCGGCCTCGTCGAGGATGATGAGGTCGTCGCCCTTGGAGACGCAGGGGAAGTAGCCGTGGACGACGGCCGCCTCCAGGAGGTTCTCCGTGTGGAGCCGCTCCAGCCAGCCGCGCAGCCGCGGACGGCCCTCGGTCTCGACGAGCTCCTCGTACGAGGGGCCGTCACCGGCGCGGTTCTGCTTGAGGCCCCACTGGCCCTTGAAGAGGGCTCCCTCGTCGAGCCAGGACGCGTAGTCCTTGAGCGGGATGCCCTTGACGACCCGGGTGCCCCAGAACGGCGGGGTCGGGACGGGGTTGTCGGTGGCCACGTCGGAACGGCCGCCCGGCTCCGGCTCCTCGACCTGGAGGGCCGCGGTGGCCTTGGGCACCCGGCGCTGCTTGAGCTCGGGGAGCACGGCTCCGGGGACGCCGCGCTTGACGCCGATGAGGGCGTCCATGAGGCGCAGGCCCTCGAAGGCGTCGCGGGCGTAGCGGACCTCGCCCTGGTAGATCTCGTGGAGGTCCTGCTCGACGTAGGCGCGGGTGAGGGCGGCTCCGCCGAGGATCACGGGGTACTTGGCGGCCAGCTCGCGCTGGTTGAGCTCCTCCAGGTTCTCCTTCATGATCACGGTGGACTTCACGAGGAGGCCGGACATGCCGATGACGTCGGCCCTGTGCTCCTCTGCGGCCTCCAGGATCGCGGAGACCGGCTGCTTGATGCCGATGTTGACGACGTTGTAGCCGTTGTTGGAGAGGATGATGTCGACGAGGTTCTTGCCGATGTCGTGGACGTCGCCGCGGACGGTGGCGAGGACGATCGTGCCCTTGCCGTCCGCGTCCGACTTCTCCATGTGGGGTTCGAGGTAGGCCACCGCGGTCTTCATGACCTCGGCGGACTGGAGCACGAACGGCAGCTGCATCTGGCCGGAGCCGAAGAGCTCGCCGACCACCTTCATGCCGTCGAGCAGGGTGTCGTTGACGATGTCGAGGGCGGGGCGGGTCGTCAGGGCCTCGTCGAGGTCGGCCTCCAGGCCGTTCTTCTCGCCGTCGATGATGCGCCGCTTGAGGCGCTCCTCCAGGGGCAGGGCGAGGAGCTCCTCGGCCTTGCCGGCCTTGAGGGACTTGGTGGTGGCGCCCTCGAAGAGCTCCATCAGCTTCTGCAGCGGGTCGTACCCCTCGCTGCGCCGGTCGTAGATCAGGTCGAGGGCGGTGGTGACCTGCTCGTCGTCGAAGCGGGCGATCGGGAGGATCTTGGAGGCGTGGACGATGGCCGAGTCGAGACCGGCCTTCACGCACTCGTCGAGGAAGACCGAGTTGAGCAGGATGCGGGCGGCCGGGTTGAGGCCGAAGGAGATGTTCGACAGGCCGAGGGTGGTCTGGACGTCCGGGTGGCGGCGCTTGAGCTCGCGGATCGACTCGATCGTGGCGATGCCGTCCTTGCGGGACTCCTCCTGACCGGTGCAGATGGTGAAGGTCAGGGTGTCGATGAGGATGTCGGACTCGAGGATGCCCCAGTTGGTCGTGAGGTCCTCGATGAGGCGCTCGGCGATGGCGACCTTGTGCTCGACGGTACGGGCCTGGCCCTCCTCGTCGATCGTCAGGGCGATCAGCGCGGCGCCGTGCTCCCGGGCGAGGCGGGTCACCTTCGCGAAGCGCGACTCGGGACCGTCGCCGTCCTCGTAGTTGACGGAGTTGATGACGGCGCGGCCGCCGAGCTTCTCCAGGCCGGCGCGGATGACGTCGACCTCGGTGGAGTCGAGCACGACGGGGAGGGTCGAGGCGGTCGCGAAGCGGCCGGCCAGCTCCTCCATGTCGGCGACGCCGTCGCGGCCGACGTAGTCCACGCAGAGGTCGAGCATGTGCGCGCCCTCGCGGATCTGGTCGCGGGCCATCTCGACGCAGTCGTCCCAGCGGCCGTCGAGCATGGCCTCGCGGAACTTCTTGGAGCCGTTGGCGTTCGTCCGCTCGCCGATCGCCATGTACGAGATGTCCTGGCGGAACGGGACGGTCTGGTAGAGCGAGGCGGCACCGGGCTCGGGGCGCGGGGACCGCTCGGCGGGCGTGAGGTCCCGGACGCGCTCGACGACCTGGCGGAGGTGCTCGGGGGTCGAGCCGCAGCAGCCGCCGACCAGGGACAGGCCGTAGTCGCGGACGAAGTGCTCCTGTGCGTCGGCCATCTCCGGCGGCGTCAGCGGGAAGTAGGCGCCGTCCTTGGTGAGGATGGGCAGGCCGGCGTTGGGCATGCACATCAGGGGCGTACGGGAGTGGCGGGCGAGGTACCGCAGGTGCTCGTTCATCTCGGCCGGGCCGGTGGAGCAGTTCAGGCCGATCAGGTCGATGCCGAGCGGTTCGAGCGCGGTGAGCGCCGCGCCGATCTCGGAGCCGAGGAGCATGACGCCGGTGGTCTCGAAGGCGAGCGAGCAGATCAGCGGGACGTCGATGCCGAGGGCGTCCATGGCGCGCCGCGCGCCGATGAGGCTGGACTTGGTCTGCAGGAGGTCCTGGGTCGTCTCGACGATGAGGGCGTCGGCGCCGCCGGCGAGGAGGCCCTCGGCGTTCTGCTGGTAGCCGTCGCGCAGGACGTCGAACGTGGTGTGGCCGAGCGAGGGCAGCTTGGTGCCGGGGCCGATGGAGCCGAGGACCCAGCGCTGGCGGCCGTCCTTGGCGCCGAACTCGTCGGCGACCTCGCGGGCGATGCGGGCGCCGGCCTCGGAGAGCTCGAAGATGCGGTCGGCGATCTCGTACTCGCCGGCGGCCGAGTGGTTGGAGCCGAAGGTGTTGGTCTCGACGCAGTCGACGCCGGCCTCGAAGTACTCCACGTGGACGGAGCGGACGATGTCGGGCCGGGTGACGTTCAGGATCTCGTTGCAGCCTTCGAGGTTCTGGAAGTCCTCGAGGGTGGGGTCCTGGGCCTGGAGCATCGTGCCCATCGCTCCGTCGGCGACGACGACTCGGCTGGCGAGCGCCTCGCGGAGCGCGGCGGCGCGGGTCCGGGTGTCAGCGGAAGGGGTCGGCGACGAGGCCATGGATGAGCTCCCTGGGATGCGACGGCTGTCGGCTTTGCACACTCGGCGGAGCATGCACGGGGTCAGCCTAGCCGTGCTTGACCCGGGGTGGACATGGCGTCCCACGGGCCGGACGGCATCCTGTGTGCGGGGACTCCCGGTCCGGCCCGTTCTTGACCGACACTGTCCTTGTGACACGAGGTCGGCATCGACCGATAGTGTTCAGCATTGTCGAACAGCATGGAGAAAGAAGGGTCGGGCGATGGCGAAGAACATCCAGTCGCTTGAACGAGCGGCCGCGATGCTGCGACTGCTCGCGGGCGGCGAGCGCCGGCTCGGCCTGTCCGACATCGCGTCCTCGCTGGGGCTCGCGAAGGGGACCGCCCACGGCATCCTGCGCACGCTCCAGGCCGAGGGCTTCGTGGAGCAGGACGCGGCCTCGGGCCGCTACCAGCTGGGGGCGGAGCTGCTGCGGCTCGGCAACAGCTACCTGGACGTGCACGAGCTGAGGGCCAGGGCGCTGGTCTGGACGGACGACCTGGCGCGGTCCAGCGGCGAGAGCGTCCACCTGGGCGTGCTGCACAAGCAGGGCGTCCTGATCATCCACCACGTCTTCCGGCCGGACGACAGCCGCCAGGTCCTTGAGGTGGGGGCCATGCAGCCGCTGCACTCCACGGCGCTCGGCAAGGTCCTCTCGGCGTACGACCCGGTGGCCCACAGCGAGGCGGTGGAGGTGGAGCGGGAGGCGTTCACCCCGCGGACGACCACGGACCTCGCCGAGTTCGAGGCGCTGCTCGACATGACGCGGGCCCGGGGCTGGGCCGCGGACGCGGAGGAGACCTGGGAGGGCGTGGCCTCGGTCGCGGCGCCGATCCACGACCGGCGCAGGATGCCGGTCGGCGCGGTGGCGGTCACGGGCGCGGTGGAGCGGCTCCGGCCGAACGGGGAGCTGCGCCCCGAGCTGGTCGCAGCGGTGCGCGACTGCGCCCGCGCGGTCTCCCGCGACCTGGGCGCGGGCCGCTTCTGAGGCCTTCCGCGCACTGAAGCCTGTCCGACCCTGATCGGGACAGGCCCCAGTTCCGGGGGCCTTCCGCGCACGCACCCCGAGCGCCTCCCCGTAGGCCCCGGAGCACCCTCCCCGTACGCCCCCGAGCGCCGTCCGCACACCTCCCCGCAGACGATCTACCCGTCGGTAACGATCCCGTTATCGGCGGGTTTTTCGCATCCCAAAGCCTTGACGCACGGTTGAACCGGGGGCAAAACTTCCGTTCATCGGTCGGCATTGTCGAACACTTGACGGCAATACGCGCTACAGTGTGGCACTGCCAAGGGCCGGCAACGCCCTCACACGAGGGCGCGGACCTCCGGAGGGACCCGGGGTCCGCCTTCCCCTGGACGAAGGACAAAGGAGTCGCGGGTGTCCAGCTCCGACATCTTCCTCGGCGAGACCATCGGTACCGCCGTACTCATCCTGCTCGGCGGCGGCGTCTGCGCCGCCGTCACGCTGAAGAGCTCCAAGGCCCGCGGCGCGGGCTGGCTCGCGATCACCTTCGGGTGGGGCTTCGCCGTCTTGACGGCCGTGTACATGACGGCTTCCCTCTCCGGCGCCCATCTGAACCCCGCCGTCACGGTCGGCATCGCGGTCAAGAGCGGCGCATGGGGCGACGTCCCCGTCTACCTCGCCGGCCAGCTGCTCGGCGCCATGATCGGCGCGGCGCTGGTCTGGGTCGCGTACTACGGCCAGTTCCTGGCCCACCTCACCGACCCGGAGACCGTCGGCGAGAAGCCGGTCGAGGGCCCCGGCCCGGTGCTGGGCGTCTTCTCGACCGGACCGGAGATCCGCAACGTCTGGCAGAACCTGGCCACCGAGATCATCGGCACCGTCGTGCTGGTCCTCGCCGTGCTCACCCAGGGCCTCAACGACAGCGGCAAGGGCCTCGGCGTCATCGGCGGCCTCATCACCGCCCTCGTCGTCGTCTCCATCGGCCTCTCGCTCGGCGGCCCGACCGGTTACGCCATCAACCCGGCCCGCGACCTGGGCCCGCGCATCGTGCACGCCCTGCTCCCGCTGCCGAACAAGGGCGGCTCCGACTGGAGCTACGCCTGGATTCCCGTCGTCGGTCCGCTGATCGGTGGCGCCCTCGCCGCGGGTATCTACAACATCGCGTTCGCCTGAGCCGTCCTTCTTCCAGACCTTTGGAGCACACCGTGACCGACACCCACACGTCCGGCACTTCCTCCCACGGCCACGGGCCGTTCATCGCCGCCATCGACCAGGGCACGACCTCCTCGCGCTGCATCGTCTTCGACAAGGACGGCCGGATCGTCTCCGTCGACCAGAAGGAGCACGAGCAGATCTTCCCGAAGCCGGGCTGGGTCGAGCACGACGCCGCCGAGATCTGGACCAACGTCCAGGAGGTCGTCGCCGGCGCCCTCGCCAAGGCCGAGATCACCGCGGCCGACGTCAAGGCCATCGGCATCACCAACCAGCGCGAGACCACGCTGATGTGGGACAAGAACACGGGCGAGCCCGTCCACAACGCGCTCGTCTGGCAGGACACCCGCACCGACGCCCTCTGCAAGGAGCTCGGCCGCAACGTCGGCCAGGACCGCTTCCGCCGCGAGACGGGCCTGCCGCTGGCGAGCTACTTCTCCGGCCCCAAGGTCCGCTGGCTCCTCGACAACGTCGAAGGCCTCCGCGAGCGCGCCGAGCGCGGCGAGATCCTCTTCGGCACCATGGACTCCTGGGTCATCTGGAACCTGACCGGCGGCGTCGACGGCGGCGTCCACGTCACGGACGTCACCAACGCCTCCCGCACCCTCCTGATGAACCTCCACGACATGGCCTGGGACGAGCGCATCCTCCAGTCGATGGACATCCCGGCCGCCGTCCTGCCGGAGATCCGCTCCTCCGCCGAGGTGTACGGCGTCGTCAAGGGCGGCGTCCTCGACGGCATCCCGGTCGCCTCCGCGCTCGGCGACCAGCAGGCCGCCCTGTTCGGCCAGACCTGTTTCGCCGAGGGCGAGGCCAAGTCCACGTACGGCACCGGCACGTTCATGCTGATGAACACCGGCGACAAGATCATCAACTCCTACAGCGGCCTGCTGACCACCGTCGGCTACCAGATCGGCGACGCCAAGCCGGTCTACGCCCTGGAGGGCTCCATCGCCGTCACCGGTTCGCTGGTGCAGTGGATGCGCGACCAGATGGGCCTGATCAAGTCCGCCGCCGAGATCGAGACCCTCGCGTCCTCGGTCGAGGACAACGGCGGCGCCTACTTCGTGCCGGCCTTCTCCGGCCTGTTCGCCCCGTACTGGCGCTCCGACGCCCGCGGTGTGATCGCCGGCCTCACCCGGTACGTCACCAAGGCGCACATCGCCCGCGCCGTCCTGGAGGCCACCGCCTGGCAGACCCGCGAGATCACCGACGCCATGACGAAGGACTCCGGCGTCGAGCTGACCGCGCTCAAGGTCGACGGCGGCATGACCTCCAACAACCTGCTGATGCAGACCCTCTCGGACTTCCTGGACGCGCCCGTCGTGCGCCCGATGGTCGCCGAGACCACCTGCCTCGGCGCGGCCTACGCCGCCGGCCTGGCCGTCGGCTTCTGGCCCGACACCGACGCGCTGCGCGCCAACTGGCGCCGGGCCGCGGAATGGACCCCTCGCATGGACGCCGACAAGCGTGACCGCGAGTACAAGAGCTGGCTGAAGGCCGTCGAACGCTCCATGGGCTGGCTCGAAGACGGATCTGACGAGGAGTAAATCGCTATGACCACCCTGCAGAGCGTCCCCGCCCTCGGGACGCACCCGGCCTCCGGCTCCCTCCCGAGCCGCGCCGAGACCCGGGAACAGCTTTCCAAGGCGACGTACGACCTCCTGGTCATCGGCGGCGGCATCCTGGGCATCTCCACCGCCTGGCACGCCGCGCAGTCCGGTCTGCGGGTGGCCCTGGTGGACGCCGGCGACTTCGCCGGCGCCACCTCCTCCGCCTCCTCCAAGCTCCTCCACGGCGGTCTGCGCTACCTGCAGACGGGCGCGGTGAAGCTGGTCGCGGAGAACCACTTCGAGCGGCGTGCGGTCTCCCGTCAGGTGGCACCGCACCTCGCCAACCCCCTCACCTTCTACCTGCCCGTCTACAAGGGCGGCCCGCACGGCGCCGCCAAGCTGGGCGCCGGCGTCTTCGCGTACTCCGCGCTCTCCGCCTTCGGCGACGGCGTCGGTCACCTGCTCTCGCCCGCCAAGGCCGCACAGGACGTCCCCGAGCTCCGTACGGACAACCTCAAGGCCGTGGCCGTCTACGGCGACGACCAGATGAACGACGCCCGCATGGCGCTGATGACGGTCCGCGCCGCCGTCGACGCCGGGGCGACCGTCCTCAACCACGCCGAGGTCACCGGCCTGCGCTTCACCCGCGGCCGGGTCACCGGCGCCGAGCTGCGCGACCGGACCAGCGGCGACGAGTTCGGCGTGAGCGCCCGCCTCGTCCTCAACGCCACCGGCCCCTGGGTCGACCACCTGCGGAAGATGGAGGACCCGAACGCGGCCCCCTCCATCCGCCTCTCCAAGGGCGCGCACCTGGTCCTCAAGCGGACTTCGCCGTGGAAGGCCGCGCTGGCGACCCCGATCGACAAGTACCGCATCACCTTCGCCCTCCCCTGGGAGGACATGCTGCTCCTCGGCACCACCGACGAGGAGTACGAGGGCGACCCCGGCCAGGTCGAGGTCACCGAGAAGGACACCGCCCAGATCCTGGACGAGGCCGCCTTCTCCATCCGCGACCAGCAGCTCTCGCGCGACCTGATCACCTACGCCTTCGCCGGCCTGCGGGTGCTCCCCGGCGGCCCCGGGGACACCTCGAAGGCCAAGCGCGAGACGGTCGTCACCGAGGGCCGCGGCGGCATGCTCTCGGTCGCCGGCGGCAAGTGGACGACCTTCCGCCACATCGGCCGGACGATCATGAAGAAGCTGGAGTCGCTCCCGGGCCACCCGCTGGGCGAGGACTACGAGCCGGTGTCGGCGCTGCCGAAGCGCCTGCCGCTCCCCGGCATCGCCAACCCGAACGCGGTCGCCCACCGCCTGCTCGTCGACGGCCCGGCCCCCGGCCCCCGCATGGCCGCCGACACCGCCAAGCACCTGGCGACGCACTACGGCTCGCTCTCCTTCGACATCGCCCGCATGGCGAACGAGAACCCCGAGCTCGCCCGGCGGATCCACCCGGACGCCCCCGAGATCTGGGCGCAGGTGGCCTACGCCCGCGGCCACGAGTGGGCCGAGACGGCGGACGACGTCCTGCGCCGCCGGACCACGCTGACGATACGAGGCCTGGCGACGGACGAGATCCGCGCCGGCGTCGAGGACATGCTGCGCAAGTAGGCAGCACGGCACGACCCGTACGGCCACGGGCGGTTCCTCCCCGGAGGGACCGCCCTTCGGCGTGCCACGCGCCCGCCACACCGCCGCAACACCGGCCGCGCAGAGTGGAACGCATGAAGTTTCAGGTGCTCTCGATCGTCCACCACTCCCCTCACCCGCTCACCGGCGAACTCCTCCCCGCCGCCGACCGGCTGGAGCAGGTCGTCGCGCTCGGTGAGACCGCCGAGCGGCTCGGCTTCGACGCGTACGCGGTCGGCGAGCGGCACGCGGGCGCGTTCCTCTCCTCGGCGCCCACCGTGCTCCTCGCGGCCCTCGCCGCCCGCACCCACCGGATCAGGCTGCTCACCGGCGTCACCGTGGTCGCGATCCTCGACCCCGTCCGGGTCGCGGAGGACTACGCGACCCTCGACCAGCTCTCCCGGGGACGGCTCGAACTCGTCGTCGGCAAGGGCGCGGAGGCCGGCCACTTCGACCTCTTCGGCCTCGACGAGGAGCGGCAGTGGGACCTCCAGCGGGAGAAGTACGAGCTCCTGCGCCGCCTCTGGACGGAGGAGGGCGTCGACTGGGAGGGCGAGTTCAGGCCGCCGCTGAAGAACGTGACCACGATTCCGCGTCCGTACGCCGGTCCGCCCCGCGTCTGGCACGGCTCGGCCACGAGCCTCGACTCCCCCGAGCTCGCGGCGAAGCACGGCGACCCGCTCTTCACCGCCAACGCGATCCAGCCCCGTGAGGCGTACGCGCGGCTCGTCGCCCACTACCGCGAGAAGTTCGAGGAGTACGGCCACGACCCCGCACGCGCGCGCGTGGCGGCCGGTTCCGGCGGGCTCCTCGTCGCCGACACCAGCCAGGAGGCCGTCAGCCGGTACAAGGACCTGTACGAGGCGAAGGTGCGGCAGTCCTTCAAGCCGCACCTGGCGGGGAAGGCCGGGTACAACACCCCGTTCCGCACGATCGAGGACGCCGTCGCGAGCGGCCCCCAGCTGATCGGCTCGCCGCAGCAGATCATCGACAAGATCCTCGGCTGGCACGAGCACTACGGGCACGACCTCCAGTCGATCACGGTCGACACCTTCAACCAGTCCACGGAGGAGCAGCGGGAGACCCTCCAGCGCTTCGCCGAGGAGATCGCGCCGGTCGTGCGGAGGGAGGCGCCGAGCACGCTCTGGGAAGACGAGTGAGGCAGGTGCGGAAGGGCCGTGTGCGGAGGCGGGTTCCTGGGTAGCCGATCAAGGCCGCACGGGTTTTCGGGGACGTCCGAAGGCTGCGGGCGGACCACCGGAAAGCCGTAAGGTGGGGCCGTACGACAGGAACTTCGAAAAGGAGGCGCTGGGTGATCGAGCTCGAGGGGGTACCCGAGCTGATCGACCCGGTCATGGTGGCCGCGTTCGAGGGCTGGAACGACGCCGGCGACGCAGCCTCCACCGCGGTCGCCCATCTCGACCGGGAATGGAAGGGCGAGGTCTTCGCGGCGCTCGACGCCGAGGACTACTACGACTTCCAGGTCAACCGGCCCACGGTCTTCCTGGACAACGGTGTCCGGAAGATCACCTGGCCGACGACCCGGCTGTCCGTGGTCCGGGTCGGCGGCGAGAAGCCCCGCGACCTGGTCCTCGTGCGCGGGATCGAGCCGTCGATGCGCTGGCGTTCCTTCTGCAACGAGCTGCTGGCCTTCGCGCACGAGCTGGGCGTGGAGATGGTGGTGATCCTGGGCGCGCTGCTCGGCGACACCCCGCACACGCGGCCGGTGCCGGTCAGCGGGGTGACCTCGGATCCGGACCTGGCGCGGACGATGGACCTGGAGGAGACCCGGTACGAGGGCCCGACGGGCATCGTCGGCATCCTCCAGGAGGCGTGCACGCACGCGGGCGTGCCCGCGGTGAGCCTGTGGGCCGCGGTGCCGCACTACGTGTCGCAGCCGCCGAACCCGAAGGCGACGCTGGCGCTGCTCAACCGGCTCGAGGACCTGATCGGGCTGCGCATCCCGCTGGGCGAACTGCCCGAGGACGCACGGGCCTGGCAGGTGGGCGTGGACCAGTTGGCCGCCGAGGACAGCGAGGTCGCCGAGTACGTGCAGACGCTGGAGGAGGCGCGGGACACGGCGGAGCTGCCCGAGGCCTCGGGCGAGGCCATCGCGCGCGAGTTCGAGCGCTACCTGCGGCGGCGCGAGCCGGGCGCGGGCCCGGGCCCCGGCGTGGCGACGGAGGGCGGCGACTCGCCTTTCCTGCGGGACACGGGGAGCGCCAGGACCCGTCCGCCGAAGCCGGAGTCCCCGGGCCCTGAGACGGTCCCGGGCACGACGGACCCGTCGGCGCAGGATCCTTCGGACGGATCTCGGGACGCGGCGCCCGACGGGTCTCCGGACGCGGCGCCGGACGGATCTCCGGACGCGGCACCGGACGGCGAGGGCCCCGGCGACCGGGCCGAGGAGTAGGACGCGGGAAAAGCGGTGACGGGAGGGGCGGCGCGGCCGCCCCTCCCGTCCGTGTTCAGGCGCAGTCGAAGCGGGCCGCCGCCCAGTCGCCGTGGTCGCCGCTCTTGGACCCGTCGGTGTCCGTGATCCGCAGCCGTACGCGCTGGGCGCCGGTCACGTCGACGTTCACGGGGACGGTCGCGGAGGCTCCGGTGACCCGCGGCGAGGTCCACAGGACCCGGCCGTCGGCCTCGACGGAGAAGGCCACGTCCCCGTAGCCGTCGATCTCGTCGTCGATGCCGACGTCGGCGGTGAACGCGGTGCAGCGCCCGCCGAGGTGGACCTCGATGTCGGAGTCGGCGTGGGCGCCGATCCCCTTCGCGTAGGTCTTCCCGGCGAGGGTGAGCGTCCGGCCGTCGCCGGCCGCGGCCTCGCCGTTGGAGGTGTCGCGTTCGGCCGGTCCCCACCCGTTGGCGGAGGTCAGCCAGGCGAGGTCGCTCGCCCAGCTGTCGGCGGTCGGCGGGGCGCTCGTGATCCCGACAGCGAACCGCTGGACGGCGGTGCGGTCGGCTCCGGCGGCCTGGTAGCGGGCCGTGGCGGTGAGGGCGACGTCGTCGCCGGGCTCGGCGTCCGCGGCGGGGGTGACGGCGACCTGGACCCGGCGGGTGGTGCCGGCCGGGACGCGGTCGACGGGGGCGGGCGGGGTGGCCTGCCAGCCGGCCGGGACGCCGAGGGCGACCTGGACGTTCGTGGCGTCCTGGGTGCCCGCGGTGACGTCCACGGCGACCGTTCCCGGCGTGCCGGCGCCGAGCGTCTGGCCGCCCTGCGCCGTGACGACGGCCGTGGCGCCCGGGACGGCGCCGCCGACGGCGCTGGTGTCGGTGAGCCGCAGTTCGAAGGCGCGGTCGGTGGGCAGGGCCGCCGTCTTCACTCGGACCACTCCGCCGCGCTCGTCGCGGTCGTACCACCAGCCCTGGGTGGTCGCGTCGAAGGCGGCACGGGAGGTGAGGACGGGCAGCGGGTCCCCGTCGAGGCGCACGTCGGTGGGGGCGTCGCCGGTGTGGACGGTGAAGGCGTACGGCCGGGCGGTGGGCTTCCCGGTGTACGTGCCCTGGCTGGCGCCGATCCGGACGGTGACGTCGCCGGGGCCCGCGTTCGGGGCGGTGACGTCGGCGCGCTGGGTGGCGAAGCGGCCCGTGCGGTGCTCGCGGGTCACGCCGTCGTCCTCGTACAGCTCGAAGGAGGAGCTGCCCTGCGGGTAGACGTCCCAGGCGATCGGGTCGCCGGGGGCGCGGTCCGTGTACGAGCGGATGTCACCGGGCCACATGGGGACGGCGGCACCGGCCCGGACGAAGAGCGGAAGGGTGTCGAGCGGGGCGCTGTAGTCGTTCAGGGTCTTCGGGCCCTGGTGGGTCCGTCCGGTCCAGTAGTCGATCCAGGTGCCGGCCGGGAGGTAGATCCCGTCGCGCTCGGTGGCGTCCTGGTAGACGGGGGCGACGAGGAAGTCCTCGCCGCTGAGGAACTCGTACTTCGCGGCGTCGGTCGCGGCCTTCGGGTCGTCCGGGTACTCCAGGGCGAGCGGCCGGGCGAGGCCGACGCCGCTCCGGGTCGCGCGGTGGGCGTGGCTGTAGATGTACGGGAGCAGGGCCTCGTGCAGCTTGAGCGAGGCGCGGTTGATCGAGGTGTAGGGCTCGCCGTACCGGAAGGGCTGCTTGTCCATGGGGGCCCAGCCGTCCATGGTCATGGTGACCGGGAGGAAGGTCTTCCACTGGAGGTCGCGGGTGTACGTCTCGGCGCTGCCGCCGAAGATGCCGTCGACGTCGCCGGTGGTGTAGGCGAGGCCGGACATGGAGGCACCGGCGTAGGTCGGGATCTGCCAGCGGATGTACTCCCAGGTGCCGGACTGGTCGCCGGACCACTGGACGCCGCAGCGCTGGGCGCCGGACCAGCTCTCGGGGGCCCAGGTGAAGCCGCGGGCGTCGCTGTTGGCCTCGATGCCGGCGTAGGCGTTCTTGCAGCCGTCGAGGGCGAACTTGTAGCCGTCGCCGACCCAGGCGACGTCGAGCTTGGCGACCCGCTGGCCCGCCCGGACCTGCTCGCCGAGCTTGTCGAGGCCGTCCTCGGTCCACAGGCCGAGCTTGGTGCCGCGTTCGCCGAGGCCGACGGAGGTCTCGGCGAGGTTCTCGTAGCCGCAGCCGTAGCCGTCGTTGACGAGCATCCAGCCGTTGGGCATGTCGTTCGCGACGTAGGCGTCGGCGATCTTCAGCGAGTCGAGGGTGTGGCGCTCGCCCCGGTTGGCGTTGTGGAGGTAGCAGTCGGCGTCGCCGATCTCCAGGCCGTAGACGGGCGGCATGAAGGGCTTTCCGGTGAGGCGGGTGTACTGGCCGATGACGTCCTTGGCGGCGTCGCCGCCGGTGCCGGTGAAGTAGTAGGCGTCGAAGCGCCGTTCCTTCGCGGAGGCGGTGACGGGCTCGCCGAAGGCGTAGGTGTTGGGCGCGTAGGTGTTGCGGTAGACGCCGTACCCGGCCGAGGAGAGGTAGAACGGCACGGAGTTGGGGTGGCCGCCGTCGTCCCAGTTGTAGTCGACGGAGACCTCGACGGTCTTGCCGCGGTGGGAGGTGTTGCCGCGGCCGTTCTGCATGCCGGCGCCGTAGAACTGCTCGTCGGCGCCCCGGGCGAGGGTCTGGACGGTGCTGTCCCGGTTCCAGGTGAGGCCCTTGGTCTCGGACCAGAGCGGGGTCCCGTCGGCGCGCAGGGCCGCGAAGCGGAGCGGGGACTTGGTGACCCGCAGGGTCACCTGGCCGGTGCCGAGCTCGTAGCGGTCGCCGAGGTCGCGCCAGGTGGTGGCCGGGGGCGGGCCCTGGGGCAGGACGACGTCGGTGCCGGTGGGGTCGGTGAACCTGCCGTCGGGGGCGAGTTCGATGCGGAAGGTGTCGGCGGTGACGAAGGAGACGCGGGCCTGGGTGCGCCCGGCGGTCAGCTTGTAGACGGATCCTTCGGCGGTGAAGCCGGTGACGGAGCCGACGGTGGTGTCGGCCGATGCGGCGGTGGCGGTGGCTCCGGGTCCCCCGAGGGTGGCGAGGAAGCCGAGCAGTGCACCGGCGACTGCAGCTCTCATGCGTGTTGATGATTGCATGGAGCTTATTTAGCGCAGAATCGAGCATGGCGACAGGACAAAAAGGAACCGCCCTCGGACTTCGTCGAGAAGTCCAAGGGCGGTTGCCCGAAAGGGAGTTGTTGACTTCCCCGGCCCTGGCTACAGGGCGACGCCGAGGAGCGCGTCCACGGTGCGGGAGACGAGACCGGGCGCGGACTCGTCGGTGCCGCCGTCGGCCTCCTGGACGGCTGCCCAGCGGTCGACGGCCGCGAGGGCGGTCGGGGCGTCGAGGTCGTCGGCGAGGGCCTCCCGGACCTCCTCGACGAGCGCGTCGGCGGACGGGCCGTCGGGGCGCGAGACGGCGGCGCGCCAGCGGTCGAGGCGCTCCACGGCGTCCTGGAGGACCTGGTCGGTCCACTCCCAGTCGGCGCGGTAGTGGTGCGAGAGGAGCGCGAGGCGGATGGCGGCCGGGTCGACGCCCTCGCGGCGGAGCGCGGAGACGAAGACGAGGTTGCCCTTGGACTTCGACATCTTCTCGCCGTCGAGCGCGACCATGCCGGCGTGGACGTACGCCTTGGCCATGGGGAACTCGCCCGTGAGGGTCTGGGCGTGGGAGGCGCCCATCTCGTGGTGCGGGAAGATCAGGTCGGAGCCGCCGCCCTGCACGTCGAAGCCCATACCGAGGTGGTCGAGGGCGATGGCGACGCACTCGATGTGCCAGCCGGGGCGTCCCTGACCGAGGGAGCCGCCGTCCCAGCTCGGCTCGCCCTCGCGGGCGGCCATCCAGAGCATCGGGTCGAGCGGGTTCTTCTTGCCGGGCCGCTCGGGGTCGCCGCCGCGCTCGGCGGAGAGGTGGCGCATCAGCTCGGTGTCGTAGTTCGAGACCTTGCCGAAGTGCGGGTCGGCGTCGACGGAGAAGTAGATGTCGCCGTCGAGCTCGTACGCGGCGCCCGCGTCCCGGAGGCGCTCGACGAGCGGGATGATGCCGGGTATGGCCTCGACCGCGCCGACGTAGTGCTGCGGGGGCAGCATCCGCAGGGCGGTCATGTCCTCGCGGAAGAGGGCGGTCTCGCGCTCGGCGAGGCCGACCCAGTCGACGCCGTCGCGGATGGCGCGCTCGAGGAGCGGGTCGTCCACGTCCGTCACGTTCTGGACGTAGTGCACCTGACGCTTGGTGTCGAGCCACACGCGCTGAACGAGGTCGAACGCGTTGTAGGTCGCCGCGTGACCCATGTGGGTCGCGTCGTACGGCGTGATGCCGCAGACGTAGATACGGGCGACGGGGCCGGGAGCGAGGGTCACTCGCCCGCCGGTCGCGGTGTCGTGGATCCGGAGGTCGCGGCCCTTGCCGGGAAGGGCGGGGACCTCAGAAGCGGGCCAGGCATGCATGACCCGAGCGTAACCGGACAGGTGTTCCGGATACGAACCGGATCCGGGATCTTGACCTATTAGGCGCTCTTGCAAGTCGGAGACGTACGTGCATGCCCCACGGGGGTGCGACCACCGTCACAGCGATGGCCGAAAACGATCGCCCTCTCGGCGTCCGCGCTCAGACGGGCGGCCAGGGGATCGCCGGCCACTGCCCCGAGGGCACCGGGTGCCGCCCGCTCGCCCGCAGCGCCGCCACGCGCGCGCGTACCGCCGTCACCTCGGCCTCGGTCAGCAGCTCCGCCAACCGCTCCGCGAGGGGCGCTCCGGGCTCCAGGGAGGCCTCCAGCGCCTCCAGGACCGCCGCCGCCTCCCCGGGCAGCTCCTCGCCCGCCCAGCCCCACAGGAGCGTGCGCAGCTTGTCGTCGACGTGGAACGTGACCCCGTGGTCGATGCCGTACAGCCGCCCGTCGGGCGAGGGGAGCAGATGGCCGCCCTTGCGGTCGCCGTTGTTGATGACGGCGTCCAGGACGGCGAGGCGGCGCAGCTCGGGCGTGTCGGCGTGCACGAGCAGGGCCGTGCGCTCCTCGTCGATCTGCGCGGGCCCGACCGCCTTCCAGCCCTCCCCCGCCTCCTCGTCCTCGGTGAGCGCGAGCAGGCGGGCCTGGGGGTCGGCCTCGATCCACAGCTGGACCATGCCCTCCCCGTACGGGCCGTCGCGCAGCACCGTGGGCGGGATGAGGCCCCAGCCGGTGGCCTCGGAGATCTCGTACGCGGCGACCTCGCGCTGCGCCAGCGTGCCGTCCGGGAAGTCCCACAGGGGACGCTCGCCGGCGACCGGCTTGTAGACGCACGTCGCCTCGCGGCCCTCGTGGGCGACGGAGCAGTAGAGCACGGCGTTGGACGCCTCCCCGACCCGGCCGCGCACGGTCAGTTCACCGCGGGCGAGCAGCTCGGCGATCGGCAGGGTCTCGGGGCTGCTGCTCATGCTCCGCGACGGTATCCGTTCTGGCGCGGGCAGACGTGCCCCTCCGGGTCGAGCGGCAGGCTGCACAGCGGGCACGGCGGGCGGCCCGCGTTCACGACGTCCAGCGCGCGCTTGGCGAAGGCCCGCGCCTGGGCGCCGGTGAGCCGGACGCGGAGCATCGGCGGGCCGTTCTCCTCGTCCTGGAGCAGCCGCTCCTCGGCCTCGGCGAGGTCCTCCTCGGAGTCCACGTCGAGCTCGACGAGGGCCTGGGCCTCGACGATCAGGCGCTGCTCCTCGCCGTCCCAGGCGAGTGCCATGGTGCCGACCCGGAACTCCTCCTCGACGGGGGCGTCGAGCGGGGCCGTGTCCGCGATGTCGGCGGGGGCGACGGACGGGACGGGGGCGTTGCCCCCGGTGCGGCGGACGACCTCGTCGAGGAGCTCGTCGATGCGCTCGGCGAGCGCGGCCACCTGGGTCTTCTCCAGGGCGACGCTGGTGACCCGGCCGGTCGCGGACGCCTGGAGGAAGAACGTACGGCGGCCAGGCAGTCCGACCGTGCCGGCCACGAAACGCTCCGGCGGGTCGTAGAGGAACACCTGACGGGACACGTTCTCGGCTCCCTTGAGTCTCGACAGTGGTACTACAGCGGCGCAACCACCCTACTGCGCGAAGGGATCACGGTGCGCCCGCACCGCCCCCTACCTCCGCCGCACCGCTGTCTCCAGGGGTCTCGCGGGGGACGAGTCCGGCGAAGTCGCCCGTGTCGCCGAGGCGGAGGAGGAAGGGGCGCAGCCGGGTGTACCGGATGACGGTGACCGAGCAGGGATCGACGTGGATCCGCTGGAAGAGGTCCAGGTGGAGGCCGAGGGCGTCCGCCACGATCGACTTCACGACGTCCCCGTGCGAGCACATGACGTAGGTGGCGTCCTCGCCGTGCTCGGCCTCGATCCGGGCGTTCCAGTCCCGTACGGCCTCGACGGCGCGCGTCTGCATCGCGCGCATCGACTCGCCGCCGGGGAAGGCGGCGGCGGAGGCGTGGTTCTGGACGACCTCCATGAGCGGCTCGTCGCTCAGCTCGCCCAGCTTGCGGCCCGACCAGTCGCCGTAGTCGCACTCGCTGATCCGCTCCTCGACGTGGAGCGGCAGGCCGGGGCGGGCGTCGAGGAGCGGGCGCAGGGTCTCGCGGCAGCGCTGGAGGGGGCTGGTGACGGCGGCCGCGACCGGCACGCCGTCGAGCCGCCCGGGCAGCGCCGCGGCCTGCGCCGCCCCGCGTTCGTCGAGCGCGATCCCGGGCAGGCGCCCGGCGAGTACCCCGGAGGTGTTGGCGGTGGAACGTCCGTGGCGGACGAGGATCAGGGTGGCCATGCGGGCCAGCCTAGAACGACGGGCCACGCGCGTGCGTGGTTCGGCGGAGCGAGGGAGAATACGGCGCGTGATCGTCGACTCAGCCATCTACCGGGACGGACGCCGGACGTCGGGGCCCGCGGACCTGTCGGAGGCGCTCTCCGAGGCGCGGGCGCACGGGGACGCGTTCCTCTGGGTGGGGCTCCACGAGCCGACGGAGACGGAGTTCGCGCACGTCGCCTCCGAGTTCGCGCTGCACCCGCTGGCCGTCGAGGACGCCTTGAAGGCGCATCAGCGGCCCAAGCTGGAGGTCTACGACGACTCGCTGTTCGTCGTCCTCAAGCCGATCGTCTACGAGCCGGAGAGCGACCGGGTCTCCTCCGGCGAGCTGATGCTCTTCATGGGCGACTCGTTCGTGGTCTCCGTCCGGCACGGCGTGGGCGCGCCCCTGGCGGCGGTGCGCAAGCGCCTCGAAGCCGAACCGGAGGTGCTGAAGCACGGCCCGACGGCGGTGCTGTACGCGGTGAGCGACGCGGTCGTGGACCACTACGTCGACGTGGCCGGGGAGCTCCAGATCGACCTGGAGGAGCTGGAGGCCGACGTCTTCGCGCCGAACGGCGGCAATCCGTCGAACACGGCGGAGCGGATCTACACGGCGAAGCGGCAGGTCCTGGAGTTCCGGCGGGCGAGCGGCCCGCTGGCCGGTCCGCTCGCGCGGCTCACCGCCGGGACCGTGCCCTTCGTGCACGAGCACGCGCAGGTCTTCTTCCGCGACGTCAACGACCACCTGCTGCGCTCCAACGAGCTGGTGGAGGGGCTCGACCGGCTGCTCTCCGACGTGCTCTCGGCCCACCTCGCGCAGATGGGGGTGCGGCAGAACGACGACATGCGGAAGATCTCGGCGTGGGCGGCGATGGCCGCGGTCCCCACGATGGTCGCGGGGATCTACGGCATGAACTTCGACCACATGCCGGAGCTGCACTGGACGTGGTCGTACCCGGCGGTGATCCTCCTGATGACGGGTACGGTCCTGGGCCTCTACCGGCTGTTCAAGCGCCGCGACTGGCTCTGAGCACCCGGCAGAGGCGGGGGACGCCGGTCAGAAGGCCGGCACGGGCGTCGCGGGGCCGCCCAGGGCGTCGCGCCGCTCCGGCATCCGCAGGCCGACCATCTTGTGCCAGCCGGCGGCCCGCTCGTACGCGTACACGCCGTGGATCCCGGCGGCGAGGGCGGCGGCCTTGGCCCTCGGCCAGCCCAGGATGCGGCCCATGTGGCCCATGACGGCGAGGCTGACGTCCCGGTACACCTGGATCTCGGCGAGCGCGGACGCGCGCAGGGTGCGCTGGATGAGGCGGCCGTGGCCCGCGCGCGCGAGCCGGAGCAGTTCCTCGTGGCAGTAGGCGAGGTGGTTGGCCTCGTCGTTGTCGATCATGCGGATGGCCTTGCCGAGCTCGGGGTGGTCCCCGAAGTACCGGACGAGCAGGGCCATCTGGTCGGCGGCCCGCTGCTCGGTGACGCGGCTGTGGGCGAGGTAGACGACGACGTCCTCCTCGGTCAGCGGCGCGTCCCGGCGGAGCTTCTCGTGCGCGAGGCCGATCCCGCGCTGTTCGAGCAGCATCGTGTAGTCGGTCTCGGGCGGTACGGGGACGGGGTCGAGGCCCCGCTTGCGCAGCAGCGCGTTGAAGATGCGGCCGTGCTTGTCCTCGTCGGCACCGTGCCGGGTGATCTTGGGCGCGAGCGCGCTCATGCCGGGGGCGACGAGGGCCGCGATCCGCGCGTTCTCCCAACCGCCCTGGGACTCGCCGCTCGCGGCGATCGAACAGAAGAGCCGGAACGACTCGTCGTCGTCGATGATCTCCTGGAACAGGCTCCTGGCCGTGAGCATCGCCGCCACCTCCGTGCGGACACCCTCGCTCCGGTACGTCCGGGAAGCACGAGTCAAGTCCGCCGCGCGGCGAGGGGCAACAGGAGGGCCCTCGGACGTCGGCCGAAAGAGTGAGTCCCGAGGGCGTAACCGGGGGCCGCGCCGAAGCGTTGTGCAGCGTGACGGCCGTGGCGGGGAAGACCCCCGAGCCCCCACCACGGCCGCAGACTTCTCTCCGCGGTGCTCTCGCACCGCTCGGTCCCGCGCCCCGTCGGCTACGCGAGGCCCGCGCGCTCCGCAGCCTCCACGCCCGCCCGCAGGGCCGCGAGCCGCTCGTCGAGGGTGAAGCCGGCCGGGGCGAGGGTGAGGGTCGTGACCCCGGCCTCCGCGTAGGCCGTCATCCGCTCGGCGATCCGCTCGACGGAGCCGAGCAGCGTCGTCCGGTCGATCAGGGAGTGCGGCACGGCGGCCGCCGCCGCGGTCTTGTCGCCGGCCAGGTACAGGTCCTGGACCTCGGCGGCCTCCTTCTCGTACCCCATGCGGCAGGCGAGCTGGTTGTAGAAGTTCTGCTTGCGGCTGCCCATTCCGCCGACGTACAGCGCGGTGTACGGCCGGAAGACGTCGGCGAGCGCGTTCACGTCGTCGCCGAGGGCGAGCGGCAGCGTCGGGCAGACGTCGAAGCCGTCCATCGTCAGCCCGGCCTTCTCGCGGCCCGCGCGCAGGTGGCGGAGCGCGGTGTCCTCCAGGTGCTCGGCGGAGGGGAAGATCAGCAGGGCGCCGTCGGCGATCTCGCCGGTCTGCTCCAGGTTCTTGGGGCCGATCGCGGCGATGTACAGCGGGATGTGCTCGCGCTGCGGGTGGACGGTGAGCTTGAGCGGCTTGCCCGGGCCGTCGGGCAGCGGCAGGGTCCAGTGCGCGCCCTCGTAGCTGAGGCGCTCGCGGGTCATCGCCTTGCGGACGATCTCCACGTACTCGCGGGTCCGGGCGAGCGGCTTGTCGAACTTCACGCCGTACCAGCCCTCGGACACCTGCGGGCCGGAGACGCCGAGGCCGAGGCGGAAGCGGCCGCCGGTGAGCGAGTCGAGCGTGGCGGCGGTCATCGCCGTCATGGCGGGCTGCCGGGCCGGGATCTGCATGATCGCCGAGCCGACGTCGATGCGCTCCGTCTTGGCCGCGACCCAGGCGAGGACGGTGGGGGCGTCGGAGCCGTAGGCCTCCGCGGCCCAGCACACGTCGTAGCCGAGGCGGTCCGCCTCCTGGGCGACGGCGAGGTTGTCGCCGTCCATGCCGGCGCCCCAGTAGCCGAGGTTGATGCCGAGCCGCATTCCACACACCCCTTACCCATCGGTAACGTCCCTGTGTGCCGGACTCTAGCGCGCGGTCCCGGCATCCGTCAGGAGCCGGTTGTCCACAGGGTCACTCCGGGTCGCGCCACGGCCAGTAATCTCGCGGCCATGGAGCAGAGGCATCTCGGACGTACCGGCCTGCGCGTCTCGCGCATCGGACTCGGCACGCTCACCTGGGGGCGGGACACCGACGAGCACGACGCGGCCGAACAGTTGAAGGCCTTCTGGGACGCGGGCGGCACGCTCGTCGACACCGCGGACGTGTACGGGGGCGGCGAGGCCGAGTACGTGCTCGGGCGGCTCCTGGACCGCCTCGTGCCCCGGCAGGACCTCGTCCTGTCCACCAAGGCGGGCAGCGTGCCGGACCCCGACCGGCGCACGGACGGCTCGCGCGGCCACCTGCTCGCCGCGCTGGACGACTCCCTCGCCCGGCTCGGCACCGACCACGTCGACCTGTGGCAGCTGCACGCCTTCGACCCGTACACGCCCCTGGAGGAGTCCCTCCAGGCCCTCGACATCGCGGTACGGAGCGGACGCGCGCGGTACGCGGGCGTGGCGAACTTCTGCGGCTGGCAACTGGCCAAGGCGGGGACCTGGCAGCTCGCCGGCGACCGGACCCGGCTCGCGGGCGCGCAGCTGGAGTACTCGCTGCTCCAGCGGGGCGTGGAGCGCGAGGTCCTGCCCGCCGCGCTCGACCTCGGGATAGGCCTCCTGCCCTCCTCGCCGCTCGGCCGCGGGGTCCTGACGGGCAAGTACCGCACGGGGACCCCCTCGGACTCGCGGGGCGCGTCGGAGACGATGGCGCCGTTCGTCGAGCCGTACCTCGACGACCCCGCGAGCCGGATCGTAGACGCGGTCGCGACCGCCGCCGAAGGGCTCGCGACGACCCCCCTGGAGGTCGCGCTCGCCTGGGTCCGCGACCGGCCCGGCGTGACCGCGCCGATCGTCGGCGCGCGCACGGCGCGGCAGCTCACGGCCGCGTTGTCAGTGGAGAGCCTTAGTCTTCCTGACGAGATCTGCAGGGCGCTGGACGACGTGTCGGCGCCCGTGCACCGCTATCCGGATCACGACTGGAGCACCCTGTGACCGAGCCCACCGACGACGTACGCGAGGACGCCGGACCGGGCGCCGAGCCGGACGCGGAGACCCCCGAGCCGGGCGCCGGGACCGACGACCGGACCCAGGAGGAGTCCCCGGCCGGATCCGAGGAGGAGTCCGAGTCCGGATCCGAGGAAGAGGTCGAAGCCGGGTCCGAGGAAGAGACCGAGGCCGGGTCCGGGGAAGAGACCGAAGCCGGGTCCGGGGCAGGCGAGGACGGAGCGGACGCCGACGTCACGGCCGAGGGGCGGACCGGGGACGGGGAGGACACGGCTCAGGTCAGTGAGGCGCAGGCCGAGCTCGCCGCGCAGCGGGAACTGCGGGCGCGGATCGAGGCGCGGAAGGCGGAGAAGGACGGGCCCGTGGTGAGCGGGGCCAAGCTCAGCGGCACCGCGGCCGACCTGCTCGCCGCCGTGCGGGCCGTGGAGGGCGGCGCGGCCAAGGGCAGCGCGTTCTACGAGAGCGCGGAGCCCGCGCCCCGGCGGCCCGCCGCCGAGGCCGCCGCGCCCGCCGCGACCGTGCGGCCTCCCGTCCGGGCCGCCGCCCCCGCCGCCGCCCCCGGCACCATCGAGGCCGTCCGGGAGGTACTGGCCCGGGGCGGCGCCCCCGAGTCGTTGGCCGCGCAGGTCGCCGCCGCGCTCGGCGAGACCGCGGCCGGAGCCCTCTCCGACGACCCCTGGCAGCTCCTCGCCGTCCCCGCGGTGCGGCCCGAGCAGGCCGACGGCTTCGCGCGGGCGCTGCTCGGCGGCGCCTGCGGCCCCGACGACCCGCGCCGGGTCGTCGCGCTGACGGTCTGGCTCCTGGAGCAGGCGGCCCTGCGGGGACACACCGCGCTGGAGCTCGAAGCGGTACGCGCCGGGCTCGCCCGGCACCGCGTGCCCGACCCGGAGAAGGCCGTCGAGGTGGCCGTCTCCGAGGGCGCGGTCCTCGTCTTCCAGGAGGAGACGGCGGACGCGCCCGGCACGGACGAGGAGGAGGACGAGACCGGCAAGGGGACGGCGGAGGCCGCACCGGAGGAGGAACCGGCCTCGCCCGTGCTGCTCGGCCTCGACCGGTACGCCCTGGCGGAGGAGAGCCTCGCCGACGGTCTCGCCCGCCTGGTCAGGACCGCGACCGCCGACGCCTGGGAGGGCCCCGAGCTCGAACGGGCCGCGGGCTCGCACGGGCTCGTCCTGCACACGGGCGGGGAGGCGTCCCGTGCCGAACCGGCCGCGCTCGTCGCGGCGGCCCGCGCGCGCGGGCTGCGGGCGGTGCTCGCGGTCCACAGCGAGGCCGGCCGCCGTGCGCTCGGCCCGGCGGGCGCGGACGCGGTGACGGTCGCCGCACTGCTCTCCGGGGCGGCGGGGCCGGGCCGCGACGAGGACGGGGCCTTCGCCGTCGACCTGCTCGTGGTCCTCGACGCCCCGCAGCTGGACGTGGAGACGGCCGCGATGCTCGTGGAGTCGCTCCCGGACGGCTGCCGCCTGGTCCTGAGTGGCGACCCGGAGGTCCTGGGGGCGCCGGGTGCCGGCCGGGTCTTCGCCGACGCGCTCGCCGCCCGGGTCTGTCCCCGGATCGCCTCCCGTCTCCCCGACCCCGGCCCGCTCGGCGAGCTCGTCTCGGGGATCGGCGTCGGCGAGCTGAACCAGGTCGAGGCCCCCGGCAAGGAGGTCGTCATCGTCCCCGTACGGGACGCGGGCGAGGCCGTGCACCGTACGGTCCAGCTGGTCGCCGACTCGGTGCCCCGGGCGATCGGGGTGCCGCCCGAGCAGACCCAGGTGGTCACGGTCGGCCACGGCGGCTCCGCGGGCACCCGCGCGCTGAACGCGGCCCTCAAGCAGCGGCTCAACCCCGGCCCCGGCCGCTTCGGCGGCTACGACCCCGGGGACCGGGTGGCGTACGCGCCGGTGCCGGGCCGGACGGTGACCGGCACGGTCCTGGGCGCCGACGCCGAGGGCCTGCGGCTGCGCTGCGGCGACGAGGAAGTCCTCGTACCGAAGGAGCGGGTGGAGTCGGCGCTGCGGCACGGCTGGGCGCTCACCGCGCACCAGGCCGCCGGGTCCCGCTGGCCCGCCGTGGTCGCGGTGCTCCCGGGCGACGCGGCGGCCGGCCTGAGCCGGGCCTGGGTGTACACGGCCTTCGGCCGGGCGGAGCGCCACCTGTCGGTCGTGCACGGCGTGGACCAGGCTCTGGCCCGCGCGGTGGCGGAGGGCGTGGCCCAGGAGCGCACGACGCGGCTCCGGCCGCTCCTGGAGGGCCTCCTGGCCACCCCCGCGGAGCAGTAGCCCCAGGACGGAGGAGGGAGGGCCGGACACCCCGTGCGGGTGTCCGGCCCTCCCTCCTGTCCAAGGTTCGTCAGTCGTCGCTGTCCGGGCCCGGCAGCCTGCCCCCGTCGTCCTCGTCGTCCTCGTCGTCCTCGTCGTCCTCGTCGTCCTCGTCGTCCTCGTCAGGGTTCTCGTCGAAGACGGAGCTGACGTCGAAGCGGCACACGATCCGCTCCGGGTCGGCGTGCTCGAAGGGCGCGTCCAGCCACTCTCCCGGTTCGGGCAGTTCCTCCGCGGCCGTCACCCAGAGCGTGGAGTCGCCCTCCTCGAGGCCGAACTCCGCGTGCCGGGAGGCGATCTCGTCGGGTTCGTACTCGCCGAAGAGGACCCCGAGCGCGGCGAGCGGCGAGGCACCGGCCCGGGCCGCCACCCCGGCGGCCCGGTCGTCCTCGCGCTCGGCCTCGGCCACCCGGCGCGCCTGGGCGAAGAGCCGCTGCGGATCCGCCACCGCGTAGTCGCGGCGGATCAACAGGCTGAGGGCATGGGGTTCGTCAGGTCCGGCGTAGGGCGGCAGGGCGTCGTCCGCGCCCGGGATCTCGAACGGGGTGACCTCGTCGTACCGGTCGTAGAGGAGTTCGTCGTACTCCTCGGCGGCGGCGGCGAGGGCGTTGAACGCCTCGTAGACGGCCTTGTCGTCGTCCCCCGTGCGGCGTTCGACCGCCGCAAGGTGACGGTCCAGTGCGGCTTTGACCGCCTCGGCGGCGGCTCGTACCTCGGCAGCGGTGGGCTGCGCAGCATCAGACATGGGACAGACGCTATCCGTACCGGGCCCGTGCCCGCACAATAGATGCGATGCCGGAATACGAATTTGTCGACGTGTACGTGCCGCGCGGTGTCTCCCGCAAGGAGGCGACGCGGCTCCTGACCGACCATGCCGAGTACGGGAACTGGGAGTTGGACCGCCTGAGCCTGCACCGGGACGGCAGTCGCAGAGTGCGGCTGAAGCGGCGGATCATCCGCCAGATCCGGGCGACCTGGTAGACGGGAAAGGGGCCCCGCCGTGTGCGGGGCCCCTGTGCGTGCGGTCCGCGGATCAGGCGGCGCCGCGCGTGCGCCGGTAGATCAGCGAGCCGGCGAGGAGCAGCCCGGCGCCCGCCGGGACGATCAGGCCGAGCGGCGCGGAGCCGGTCTCGGCGAGCTCCTCGACGGCGCGGGGCCGGGTGCCCTCGTGCGCGCCGGGGGTGTTCCCACCGGGCGTGTACGAACCGTGGTCACCGCCGGGGCCACCGGGCGTCCCAGGAGTACCCGGGGTGCCAGGAGTACCCGGGGTGCCAGGGGTACCGGGAGTACCCGGGGTGCCAGGCGTCCCCGGAGTACCGGGGGTACCCGGAGTACCCGGGGTCCCAGGGGTGCCAGGCGTCCCCGGAGTACCGGGGGTACCCGGAGTGCCGGGGGTACCCGGAGTGCCGGGGGTCCCAGGGGTCTCCGGCGTCTCCTCGCCGTAGCCCGTGTCCCCTCCCTCGTTCGCGTTGCCGCAGTCGTTGCCCGCGGCCGGGTTGCCCAGGCCGACGCCGTTGACGCTGTTGCCGCACACGTTGACCGGGACCTCTACGGGGACCTGGACCGTGTTGCCGGACGCGACGCCGGGAGAGTCACTGGCGTGGCCGCTCGCGGCGGAACCGGCGGGTGCCGAGGTGTTGGCGCACTTGTTGCCGACCGCCGGATTCAGGAGTCCGACGACGTTGACCGTGTTGCCGCAGGCGTTCACCGGGACGTGCACCGGGGCCTGGACGGTGTTGCCGGACGCGACGCCCGGGGAGTTCGAGGCCGTACCGCTCGCGCCGGAACCGGCGTGCGCGTAACCGCCACCGACGGCGGCGAAGACGCCGCCCGCCGCCGCGACGGTGATAAGACCCTTGCGTGTGACCTGTCGCATGTTTCTACTGCCTGCCTTCTCGGCCTGTCGCCTTCACGGCTTCGAAAAAGAGGGCCACCGGGAACGAGCCCGGGGCGGAAATGGCCACCGGCCCCGGAGTGCATGGCACGCACTCCGGGGCCGGACCGGCTCACACCCTCACGGGGCGAGGCACAACGTCAGGCGTTGACGCAGGTGTTGCCGAAGGCGGGGTTCAGCAGGCCGATCACGGAGACCGTGTTGCCGCACACGTTCACCGGGACGTGAACGGGAACCTGGACGACGTTGCCCGAGAGCACGCCGGGGGAACCGATGGCGGCACCCTGGGCACCCGCGTCGGCAACGGCCATGCCCGCACCCGCGAGAACGAGACCGCCCGTGGCAGCCGCAGCAGCGACGACCTTCTTGATCATTATTCCTCCTAGTTTCCAATGCGATCCCAGCCGCGGACCGCACCACCTGTAACGAGGGGGAATGGAGGGGGCTACGAGCCCCCGAGTTCATTCACTCTTTCCGGTCACATACGAATGGGCGGGCGAATTCGGCGGGCTCAGCAGGCGTCGAGGAATCGGTCCAGGACGCGGACGCCGAACTTGAGGCCGTCGACCGGCACCCGCTCGTCGACGCCGTGGAACATGCCGGCGAAGTCGAGCTCCGGCGGCAGCTGGAGCGGCGCGAAGCCGAAGCAGCGGATGCCGAGGTCGTCGAAGGACTTGGCGTCGGTGCCGCCGGAGAGCATGTACGGCACGGCGCGGGCGATCGGGTCCTCGGCGCGCAGCGCGAGCTGCATGGCGTCGACCAGGGCGCCGTCGAAGCTGGTCTCCAGCGCCTTGTCGCCGTGCACGTCCTCGCGCTTCACGCGGGGGCCGAGGATGCGGTCGAGGTCGGCGAGGAACTCCTGCTCGTACCCGGGCAGGAAGCGGCCGTCGACGTGGGCGGTGGCCTGGCCGGGAATGACGTTCACCTTGTAGCCGGCGCCCAGCATGGTCGGGGCGGCGGAGTTGCGGAGGGTGGCGCCGACCATCTTGGCGATGCCGCCGAGCTTGGCGAGGGTGCCCTCCATGTCCTCGGGGTCGAGCGGGGTGCCGAGGGCGTCCGAGAGCTCGTCGAGGAAGGACCGGACGGTCTTGGTGACCCTGACCGGCCACTGGTGGCGGCCGAGGCGGCCCACGGCCTCGCAGAGCTCGGTGATGGCGTTGTCGTTGTTGGTCATCGAGCCGTGGCCGGCCGTGCCCTCGACGGTGAGGCGCATCCAGTGCATGCCCTTCTGGGCCGTCTCGACCAGGTAGAGCCGCAGGTTCTCGTTGACGGTGAAGGAGAAGCCGCCGACCTCGCCGATCGCCTCGGTGACCCCGTCGAAGAGGTCGCGGTGGTGGTCGACGAGGTGCCGCGCCCCGTACGTGCCGCCGGCCTCCTCGTCGGCGAGGAAGGCGAGGACGACGTCGCGCGGGGGCTTGCGGCCGCTGCGCATCCGCTCGCGGACGACCGCGAGGGTCATCGCGTCCATGTCCTTCATGTCGACGGCGCCGCGGCCCCAGACGCAGCCGTCGGCGACCTCGCCGGCGAAGGGGTGGTGGGTCCAGTCCTCGGCGTTGGCCGGGACGACGTCGGTGTGGCCGTGGATGAGCAGGGCCGGCTTCGACGGGTCCTCGCCCTCGATGCGGGCGACCGTGGAGGCGCGCCCCTTGTGCGACTCGATGATCTTCGGTTCGAGCCCGACCTCCGCGAGCTTCTCGGCGACGTACTCCGCCGCCGCCCGCTCGCCGGGCCCCGAGTGGTCGCCGTAGTTGCTGGTGTCGATGCGGATGAGGTCGCGGCAGAGGTCGACCACCTCGTCCTCACCGGTGATCCTCCGGGCCGTGCTCGACTCGCTCACGCTGCTTCCTCCCACTCGGTGCCCCCGCGGTTCCTGTGATCGCCCCCATCCTCCCGCGTGGCCCCCTCCCCGCCCAAGGGCGACCTCCGGACGACATGCCGCCGACACACTCGGGGGACCCGTGGGGAGGCCGGGGCGGGGGTGGTGATCGACCCCCTCAGATGTTTGCTATTGTTTTCCTCGTCGGAAGGGCCGAGCGGCCCGGAAGACAAGACACCTTGTCCGGGTGGCGGAATGGCAGACGCGCTAGCTTGAGGTGCTAGTGCCCTTTATCGGGCGTGGGGGTTCAAGTCCCCCCTCGGACACCAGCGAAAGGCCCCACATCTTGTGGGGTCTTTCTCGTTATGGCGTGACGACGGTACGGCGGTGGGAACGGTGCGACGCAGAGCGAAGGCCCCTTCCTCGCCCCTCCCCCAGCGGGACGGGATCGACGCGGTGCGGGTGCGGCTGCCGGAGGATCCCGAGGGGGTCTGGGCGACCGTCGGCGATCACCTGCGGGACCGGTACGGGGCGGCGATCGGCGTCGCGCGGGTCGGCGAGATGCTCCGGGGCGGCCGGTTCGTCGCCGTCGAGGGGCCGGTCGACGGCTCCGAGCCGTACACGGTGGGGCGGCACCTCTGGTTCCACCGGGATTTCCCGGCCGAGACGCCCGTGCCGTTCGGGATCGGGGTGGTCCACCGGGACGAGCGGATCGTGGTGGTCGACAAGCCGCACTTCCTGGCGACCATGCCGCGGGGGCGGCACGTGACCGAGACCGCCATGGCGCGGCTGCGGCGGGAGCTCGGGGAGCCGCGGCTCCAGCCCGCGCACCGGCTCGACCGGCTGACGGCGGGGCTCGTGCTCTTCGTCGTACGGGAGGAGGACCGGGGGGCGTACCAGACGCTGTTCCGGGACCGGGCCGTGCGGAAGGCGTACGAGGCGGTGGCGCCGTACGGTCCGGGCGTCGGGCTGCCCGTCACCGTGCGCAGCCGGATCGAGAAGGAGCGCGGGGTGATGGCCGCCCGGGAGGTGCCGGGCGAGCCGAACGCGGAGAGCCGGATCGAGCTGGTGGAGCGGCGGGGCGGGCTCGGGCGGTACCGGCTGGTGCCGGTGACCGGGCGGACGCATCAGCTGCGGGTCCACATGAACGCGCTGGGGCTGCCGATCCTGCACGATCCGGTCTATCCGGTGGTGCGCGAGGACGGGTCGGAGGACTTCTCGCGTCCGCTGCAACTGCTCGCGCGGACACTGGAGTTCACCGACCCGCTCACGGGTGCGGAACTGCGCTTCGAGAGCCGGCTGGCTCTCAGTGGCCTCGCCTGATCCACTCCTCCAGGTGCGGTGCCTCGGCGCCGATGGTGGTGGTGTCGCCGTGGCCGGTGCGGACGACCGTGTCCGGGGGCAGGGTGAGGAGCTTCCCGCGGATCGAGTCGACGATCGTCGGGAAGTCCGAGAAGGAGCGCCCGGTGGCGCCGGGGCCGCCCTGGAAGAGGGTGTCGCCGGTGAAGACGGTGCCGAGCTCGGGGGCGTACAGGCAGACCGCGCCGGGGGCGTGGCCCGGGGTGTGCAGGACCGTGAGGTCGATGCCGGCGATGGTGAGGACCTGGCCGTCGGCGAGGTCGCCGTCGGGGGTGTGGTCGGGGTGGGTCAGCTTCCAGAGCGGCTGGTCGGCGGGGTGGAGCAGGATGCGGGCGCCGGTGGCGGCCGCGAGGGCCGGGGCCGCGTCGATGTGGTCGTCGTGCGCGTGGGTGCAGACGATGGCACGCAGGGCGCGGCCGTCGAGGGCGGCGAGGACTGCCTCGGCGTCGTGGGCGGCGTCGATGACGACGGCCTCGGTGTCGTCGCCGACGATCCAGACGTTGTTGTCGACGTCCCAGGTGCCGCCGTCGAGGCTGAAGGTGCCGGAGGTGACGAGGTGGTCGACGCGGGCGCCCATCACAGCACCACCACCGAGCGCAGGACGTCGCCCTCGTGCATGCGGGCGAAGGCCTTCTCGACGTCGCCGAGGCCGATGGTCTCGGTGACGAAGGCGGCGAGGTCGATGCGGCCCTGCTGGTGCAGGTCGATCAGCATGGGGAAGTCGCGGGAGGGCAGGCAGTCGCCGTACCAGGAGGACTTGAGGGAGCCGCCGCGGCCGAAGACGTCGAGGAGGGGCAGTTCGAGCTTCATCTCGGGGGTGGGGACGCCGACGAGGACGACGGTGCCGGCGAGGTCGCGGGCGTAGAAGGCCTGCTCGTACGTCTCCGGGCGGCCGACGGCCTCGATGACGACGTCGGCGCCGAAGCCGCCGGTGAGTGCGCGGATCGCCTCGACGGCGTCGGTGGAGCGGGAGTTGACGGTGTGGGTGGCGCCCATGCCCTTCGCCGTCTCCAGCTTCCGGTCGTCGATGTCGACGGCGATGATCCTCGCGGCTCCGGCGAGGCGGGAGCCGACGATCGCCGCGTCGCCGACGCCGCCGCAGCCGATGACGGCGACGGTGTCGCCGCGGCCGACGTTCCCGGTGTTGATGGCGGCGCCGATGCCGGCCATGACGCCGCAGCCGAGGAGGCCCGCGACCTCGGGGGCGACGGTGGGGTCGACCTTGGTGCACTGGCCGGAGGCGACGAGGGTCTTCTCGGCGAAGGCGCCGATGCCGAGGGCCGGGGAGAGTTCCGTGCCGTCGAGGAGCGTCATCTTCTGCTTCGCGTTGTGGGTGGCGAAGCAGTACCAGGGGCGGCCCCGCTCGCAGGCGCGGCAGGTGCCGCATACGGCGCGCCAGTTGAGGACGACGAAGTCGCCGGGCGCGACGTCGGTGACGCCCTCGCCGACGGACTCGACGACGCCCGCCGCCTCGTGGCCGAGGAGGAAGGGGAACTCGTCGTTGATGGCGCCCTGCTTGTAGTGCAGGTCGGTGTGGCAGACGCCGCACGCCTGGATCTTCACGACGGCCTCGCCGGGGCCGGGATCGGGGATCACGATCGTCTCGACCCGTACCGGTTCGTTCCTTCCGGGGGCGATGACCCCCTGGACGTGCTGCGGCATCGCGGACTTCCCTTCCTCCGGCCGGATTCCTCGACGGGGTTCTTCCGACGGGATCTTGTAAGGCTCTTGCGTACCACTATCTCCTGACAAAAGGCGAGACCCCCGCAGGTGCTGCCTGCGGGGGTCTCGCCGTTCCCGTGGGGGGAGGGCCGTGGGGGGCCGTGGGGGCCGGCCGTAAGGGGTCAGCCGCGGTCGGCGGCGGAGGTGCTGCGGACGCGGCCGCGGACCAGGAACCATCCGCCGACGAGGGCGGCCGCGATGAGCGGGAGGCAGTTCACGGTGGTGCGGCCGATGCCGCCGTCCAGCCACATGAGGACGAGGACGGAGGCGAGGAAGCCGAGGGTGACGATCTGGGTGTACGGGGCCCAGGGCAGGTTGTAGCCGGGGCGGGTCACCTTGCCCCGCTTCGCCGCGCGCCAGAAGAGGAGCGAGCAGACCATGATCATGGCCCAGGTGCCGATGATGCCGATGGAGGCGAAGTTGAGGACCAGTTCGAAGGCCTCGCCGGGCATCACGTAGTTGAGGGCGACGCCGAGGACGCCGAAGCCCGCGGTGAGGAGGATGCCGCCGTAGGGGACGCCGCCCTTGTTCATGACGCCGGTGAACTTCGGCGCGGAGCCGGCCAGCGACATGGAGCGCAGGATGCGACCGGTGGAGTACAGGCCGGAGTTGAGGCTGGAGAGGGCGGCGGTGAGGACGACGAGGTTCATCACGCCGGCGGCGCCGGGGATGCCCAGCTTGTCGAAGACGGTGACGAAGGGGCTCTGGTCGCCGGAGTAGGCGGTGTACGGGAGGATCAGCGCGAGCAGGACCACGGAGCCGACGTAGAAGAGGCCCACGCGCCACATGATCGAGTTGATCGCCTTCGGCATGATCTTCTCGGGGTTCTCGGTCTCGCCGGCGGCGACGCCGCAGAGCTCGACGGAGGCGTAGGCGAAGACGACGCCCTGGATGAGCAGCATCATCGGCATGACGCCGTTGGGGAAGATGCCGCCGTTGTCCGTGATGTTGGCGAGGCCGGGGGTGGAGCCGCCGACGTCGTGCGAGGTGACGACGAGGAAGATGCCGACGAGCATGAAGGCGACCAGGGCGGCGACCTTGACGATCGCGAACCAGAACTCCATCTCGCCGAAGTACTTCACGGAGATGAGGTTGGCGGCGAGGACGACCGCGAGGGCGATCAGGGCGAGGATCCACTGCGGGACGTCGCTGAACATCGACCAGAAGTGGGCGTAGGTGGCGGCCGCGGTGATGTCGGCGACGGCGGTGGTCGACCAGTTGAGGAAGTACAGCCAGCCGGCCGTGTAGGCGCCCTTCTCGCCCATGAACTCACGGGCGTACGAGACGAAGGCGCCGGAGGAGGGGCGGTAGAGGACGAGCTCGCCGAGGGCCCGCACCACGAAGAAGGCGAAGACGCCGCAGACGGCGTAGGCGATGAAGAGGGACGGTCCGGCCTGGGACATCCGGCCGCCGGCGCCGAGGAAGAGTCCGGTGCCGATGGCGCCGCCGATGGCGATCATGTTGATGTGCCGGGACTTGAGGTCCTTGCGGTAGCCGGCGTCGCCTGCGTCGACGTGGGGGGCGGCGGCCGGGTTCGCCGGTGCGGCGGACAGCGGCTCGGCCGCGGTGACGCGGTCAGTCATGGAGTTGTTCGCCTTCGTGTGGGGAGGTGGAGCGGTCGCGCCTCGGGGGTTTCCCGGCACGGCCAGCGCACATCCTCACGGCAGAAGCCGTGACTGACAGTGGCGCATGTCACTGAACGCCCTTATTTGAGCTAGTTCAGAGCTTCACGGAGCCAGGACGTCCAGTTCCCTGAGGGCGCCGACGGCGATGCGGCGGGTGAGCTCCTCGGCGCGGGCCGCGTCCCGTTCCCGTACGGCTTCGGCGACCTGGACGTGGAGGGTGACGGCGGCCGGGTCGGGGTCCTCGAACATCACGTGGTGGTGGGTGCGGCCGGTGAGGACCTCGGCGACGACGTCGCCGAGGCGGGCGAACATCTCGTTGCCCGAGGCGGTGAGGACGACCCGGTGGAAGGCGATGTCGTGGACGAGGTACTCCTCCAGGCGCCGGCCGCGGGAGGTGGCGACCATGCCGAGGGCGTGCTCGGTCAGCTCGCGGCACTGCTCGGGGGTGGCGTGTGCGGCGGCGAGGCCCGCGGCGACCGGCTCGACGGCCGAGCGGAGCACGGTGAGGGAGCGCAGCTGGCGGGGGCGGTCGGCGCCGGCCAGCCGCCAGCGGATGACCTGGGGGTCGTACACGTTCCAGCTGGCGGTGGGGAGGACGGTGACGCCGACGCGGCGGCGGGACTCGACGAGGTGCATCGACTCCAGGACGCGCACGACCTCGCGGATCACCGTCCGGGAGACGTCGAAGCGCTGGGCGAGCTCGTCGGTGCGGAGCACGGTGCCCGGCGGGTACTCCCCCGCGGTGATCGCGAGGCCCAGGGCGGCGAGGACGTGGGAGTGGAGCCCCTGGGCCGGTGTCGTCATGGGGGTCAGCCTAGGCCGGGCCGCGGCGATGATCACCTCGGGAATTAAAAGTACTACTTTTACGTCACAGCCTCTTGAATACGTCGTACCCAATGGGTTTCATGGGCGCGACGGATCGATGTCGACGAAGACAGCGAGGCACCACCTCATGAGCACCACCCCCCAGCCCGAGACACGGCAGGTCGTCGTCGTGATGGGCGTCGCCGGGACCGGCAAGACCACGATCGGCCCGCTGGTCGCCGAGGCCCTCGCCGTCCCGTACGCCGAGGGCGACGACTTCCACCCGGCCGCCAACGTCGCCAAGATGTCGGCCGGCACCCCCCTGGACGACGCCGACCGCGCGCCCTGGCTCGACGCGATCGGCGCCTGGGCGGCCGGGCGGGCCGGGCACGGCGGGGTGGTGAGCAGCTCCGCGCTGAAGCGGAGCTACCGGGACCGGCTGCGCGCCGCCGCCCCCGGGGTCGTCTTCCTGCACCTGACCGGCGACCGGGAGCTCATCGAGGGGCGGATGGCCGCGCGCAAGGGGCACTTCATGCCCACCGCGCTCCTCGACTCGCAGTTCGCCACGCTCCAGCCGCTCGCCGACGACGAGGCCGGTGTCGCCGTCGACGTCACCGGCACCCCCGAAGACATCGCCACCCGGGCCGTCGCCGCGCTGCGCCGGCTCGCCCACTGACTCCCCAAGGACCCACCGTGACCAGTCTCAGCGTCGAGATCCTGGCAGCGGACGCCGCCGAACCGATCACCTCGGCGGGCAACGCCCAGCTCGGGATCGCCGTACTCGCCGGCATCGCCGTCATCGTCCTGCTCATCACGAAGTTCAAGCTGCACGCGTTCCTCGCGCTGACCATCGGGTCGCTCGCGCTCGGCGCGTTCGCCGGTGCCCCGCTCGCGGACACCATCAAGTCCTTCACCACCGGCCTCGGCAACACGGTGGCCGGCGTGGGCGTGCTCATCGCGCTCGGCGCGATCCTCGGCAAGCTGCTCGCCGACTCCGGCGGCGCGGACCAGATCGTCGACACGATCCTGGCGCGGGCGAGCGGACGGGCCATGCCCTGGGCGATGGTCCTCATCGCCTCGGTGATCGGCCTGCCGCTCTTCTTCGAGGTCGGCATCGTGCTGCTGATCCCGGTGGTCCTGCTCGTCGCCAAGCGCGGCAACTACTCGCTGATGCGGATCGGCATCCCGGCCCTGGCCGGCCTCTCCGTGATGCACGGCCTGATCCCGCCGCACCCCGGTCCGCTCGTCGCCATCGACGCGCTCGGCGCCAACCTCGGCGTCACCCTCGCCCTGGGCCTGGTCGTCGCGATCCCGACCGTGATCATCGCCGGGCCGGTCTTCTCCCGGTTCGCCGCCCGCTGGGTGGACATCCCGGCGCCCGAGAACATGATCCCCACCCGGCCCTCCGAGGACCTGGACAAGCGTCCGGGCTTCGGCGCCACCGTGGCGACCGTGATGCTCCCCGTCGTCCTGATGCTGGTGAAGGCGCTCGTCGACATCGTCGTCGACGACCCGGAGAACGGCCTGCAGAAGGTCACCGACGTCATCGGCTCGCCGCTGATCGCGCTGCTCGCCGCCGTGATAGTCGCCCTGTTCACCCTGGGCCGCGCGGCCGGCTTCACCAAGGAGCGGATCTCCTCGACCGTCGAGAAGTCCCTCGCCCCGATCGCCGGCATCCTGCTGATCGTCGGCGCGGGCGGCGGCTTCAAGCAGACGCTGATCGACATCGGGGTGGGTCAGATGATCCTGGACTTCTCCGAGGACTGGTCGATCCCGGCGCTGCTGCTCGCCTGGCTGATCGCGGTCGCCATCCGGCTCGCGACCGGTTCCGCGACCGTCGCGACGATCTCGGCGGCGGGGCTCGTGGCCCCGCTCGCGGAGGGCATGTCCACGAGCCACACGGCGCTGCTGGTCCTCGCGATCGGCGCGGGCTCGCTCTTCTTCAGCCACGTCAACGACGCCGGGTTCTGGCTGGTGAAGGAGTACTTCGGGATGGACGTCGGCCAGACGATCAAGACCTGGTCGGTGATGGAGACGATCATCTCGGTGGTCGGGATCGGCTTCGTCCTGCTCCTGTCGCTCGTGTTGTGACCGCTCCCGCCGTTCGGGGACGATCCGAACGGCATGACCCGAGTGGCGTAACCCGGTGAGGGCCGGTCGTGGCTGAGACACTGTCGCCATGACCGGCCCTCACGCGCTCAAGCCCCTGCTCCTCGCCTACCCCGGCCCCCTCCGGGACCAGTTGGTCGCCGCCGTCCTCAGCGGCGCGAAGGTCTCCACGACCGGTCTCCTCGCGGAGTTCCGGGTCGAGAACGAGGACCTGCCCGAGGTCGGCGAACGCTCGGCCCTCATCGACTCGGACGGGCGCGAGGTCGCCGTCGTCGAGGTGACCGAGGTCCGGGTCCTGCCGCTCGGCGAGGTCGACCTGCAGCACGCCCTCGACGAGGGCGAGGGGTACACGAGCGTGGCCGAGTGGCGGGCGGCGCACGAGCGCTTCTGGCACAGCGAGGAGATGCGCGAGGGCCTCGGGGACCCGCACTTCACTGTCGACGACACGACGATGGTGGTCGCGGAGCGGATGCGGGTCGTGGAGCGGCTTCCCCTGATGCGCACGGTGATGCCGCCGCGCCCGCCGCGGCTCAGCTGACCGCCTTCGCCGCCGCCCGGCCCGCCGCCCGGCCCGAGAAGACGCAGCCGCCGAGGAAGGTGCCTTCGAGCGAGCGGTAGCCGTGGACGCCGCCGCCGCCGAAGCCGGCCGCCTCGCCCGCCGCGTACACGCCCTCCAGGGGCTCGCCGCTCTCCGTCAGGACGCGGGAGTCGAGGTCGGTCTGCAGGCCGCCGAGGGACTTGCGGGTGAGGATGTTGAGGCGGACGGCGATGAGCGGGCCCGCCTTCGGGTCGAGGATCCGGTGCGGCGACGCCGTGCGGATCAGCTTGTCGCCCAGGTACTTGCGCGCCCCGCGGATCGCCGTGACCTGGAGGTCCTTCGTGAACGGGTTGGCGATCTCGCGGTCCCGCGCGGTGATCTCGCGGCGCAGCGCGGCCTCGTCGATCAGCGGCTCGTCCGTGAGTGCGTTCATGCCGCGTACCAGGGCGGGGAGGTCGTTCTCGACGACGAAGTCGGCGCCCTTGTCCATGAAGGCCTGGACGGGGCCCGGGACGTCGGCGCGGGCGCGGCCGAGGACGTCGCGGACGGACTTACCGGTGAGGTCGGGGTTCTGCTCGGAGCCCGAGAGGGCGAACTCCTTGCCGATGATCCGCTTGTCGAGGACGAACCAGGTGTGGTCGTAGCCGGTCCGCATGATGTGCTCGAGCGTGCCCAGGGTGTCGAAGCCGGGGAAGAGCGGCACGGGCAGGCGCTTGCCGGTGGCGTCGAGCCAGAGGCTGGACGGGCCGGGGAGGATGCGGATGCCGTGCCGGGCCCAGACGGGGTTCCAGTTCTCGATGCCCTCGGTGTAGTGCCACATCCGGTCGCGGTTGACGTGGTGGGCGCCGGCCTTCTCGGCGATGCCGAGCATGAGGCCGTCGACGTGGGCCGGGACGCCGGAGAGCATGCGGGCGGGCGGGGTGCCGAGCCGGGCGGGCCACTGGGCGCGGACGAGGTCGTGGTTGCCGCCGATGCCGCCCGAGGTGACGATCACGGCCTGGGCGCGCAGTTCGAAGGCGCCGGTGGCCTCGCGGCTCGACGCGGTGCCCCGGGGCGCAGCCGAAGGCTCCAGGATCTCGCCGGAGACGGTGTCGACGGCCCCGGCGGTGCGGCCGAGGCCGGTGACGCGGTGGCGGAACCCGAGCCGGACGAGGCCGCGGGCGACGCCCTCGCGGACCTTGCGCTCGAAGGGGGCGACGAGGCCGGGGCCCGTACCCCAGGTGATGTGGAAGCGGGGGACGGAGTTGCCGTGGCCGTTGGCGTCGTAGCCGCCGCGCTCGGCCCAGCCGACGACCGGGAAGAACCGCACCCCGCGCGCGTGGAGCCAGGAGCGCTTCTCGCCGGCGGCGAAGTCGACGTACGCCTCCGCCCACTTCCGCGGCCACTCGTCCTCGGGGCGGTCGAAGCCGGCGGTGCCGTACCAGTCCTGGAGGGCGAGGGCGTGGCTGTCCTTGACGCGCATCCGGCGCTGCTCGGGCGAGTCGACGAGGAAGAGCCCGCCGAAGGACCAGTGGGCCTGGCCGCCGAGGGACTGTTCGGGCTCCTGGTCGAGGAGGATCACGGTGCGGCCGGCGTCGACCAGCTCGGCGGTGGCGACGAGACCGGCGAGGCCGGCCCCGATGACGATCACGTCAGCGTCGTAGGACATGGATCGCATCTTGGATACACGGATGTATCCAGTCAACCGTTCGGGGCCGGGGAGTTGGTGTCACGACGTGTCGCCCGTCACTCCCGTTTTCTAATGTCGAGCATTAACATGACCGCATGGCAAGGACATCGGGGCCCGAGACCCGGGACAAACTGATCCGCGCCGCGGAGGAGCTCTTCGCCGCGCAGGGCGTCGACGGGGCGCAGCTGCGGGACGTGGTGGCCCTGGCCGGGCAGGCGAACCCGTCGGCGGTCCAGTACCACTTCGGCTCGCGCGCCGGACTCCTCGACGCGGTCATGGCCGGCCGCCAGGCCCGTACGGAGCAGGTCCTCACGCCCCTGGTCGAGGCGGCCGGCGACGACCTCCACGAGCTGGTCGCGGCCCTCGTCACCGCCGAGGCCAGCGAGCTCGGGACCGACCGCGGACGGCGCTGCCTGCGGATCTCCGCGCAGCTCAGCCACGAGAGCGGGGTCCGCACCCGCACCCCGCACCCCACGCTCGCCGGGACCGTCTACTGGCGCCTGATCGAGCGCGTCGCCGAGCGGCTGGCCGCCGGCGGGCTGCCCGAGCCGCTGCTCCTGGAGCGCCTCGACCTGGCGCTGACCGTGGTGGGCGCGGCGATGGCGGACCGGGCCCGGCAGTACCTGGAGGGCGTCGAGCCGCTCACGGGCGAGCCGCTCTTCCTCGCCGACCTGGTCGGGACGACCACCGCGCTTCTCCGGGCCGCACAGCCCCGGAGCGTCTGAGAATCACCAGCTGTTCGAAGGGACACCTCTCATGAACGACCTCACCGGCAAGACCGTCCTCATCACCGGCGGCGCGCGCGGCCTGGGCGCCGAGGCCGCACGGCTGGCCGTGGCCGCCGGGGCCAACGTCGTCGTCACCGACGTCCTGGACGAGGACGGCAAGGCCACCGCCGAGGCGCTCGGCGAGCGCGCGCGCTTCCTCCACCACGACGTGACCTCCGAGGAGGGCTGGGCGGAGGCCGTCGCCTACGCGGTGGCGGAGTTCGGCGGGCTGCACGGCCTGGTGAACAACGCGGGCATCTCCACCGGCGCCTTCCTGGAGACCGAGTCCGTCGAGCACTTCCGCAAGGTCCTCGACATCAACCTGACCGGCGTCTTCATCGGCATGAAGGCCGCGATCCCGGCCATGAAGGAGGCCGGCGGCGGCTCGATCGTCAACATCTCCTCGGCGGCCGGCCTCATGGGCCTGGCCCTCACCGCCGGCTACGGCGCCTCGAAGTGGGGCGTGCGCGGCCTGACGAAGATCGGGGCGGTCGAGCTCGGCACGTCGAGGATCCGCGTCAACTCCGTCCACCCGGGCATGACGTACACCCCGATGACCGCCTCCGTCGGCATCGAGCGCGGCGAGGGCAAGTACCCGAACACGCCGATGGGCCGGGTCGGCGAGGCCGACGAGATCGCGGGCGCGGTCGTCTTCCTGCTCTCGGACGCCGCCTCGTACGTGACGGGCGCGGAGCTCGCGGTGGACGGCGGCTGGACCACCGGCCCGACGGTCAAGTACGTCATGGGGCAGTGATCCGGGCCGTACGGCGGTGATTTCATGGGCTCATGAGCGCTGAAGAGATCCTTGACGTCGTCGACGAGCACGACCGGGTGATCGGGCAGGCCCCGCGCGGCGAGGTGTACGCGCGGGGCCTGATCCATCGCTGCGTCTTCATCCGGGTCCGGGACGCCGAGGGGCGGACCTTCGTCCACCGCAGGACGGCGACGAAGCTCTCGTACCCCTCCCTGTACGACATGTTCGTCGGCGGTGTCGTGGGCGCGGGCGAGTCCTACGACGAGGCCGCGCTGCGCGAGGCCGAGGAGGAGCTCGGGGTCTCCGGGCTGGCCCGGCCCGAGCCGGTCCTCACGTTCCTGTTCGACGGCGGCGCGGAGGGCAAGTGGTGGTCGGCGGTGTACGAGGCCCGCTGGGACCACCCCGTCGACCCGCAGGTCGAGGAGGTCGCCTGGCACGCCTTCCTGACGGACGAGGAGCTGGCCGAGCGCCTCGGGACGTGGGAGTGGGTGCCGGACGGGATGGCCGCGTACGAGCTGCTGCGGGAGCGCTGAGCGGCGGGCGTTCGCCCTCCCCGGGTGCCGGGCGGGGCGATCGCACGGCCGCTAGGGTGCACGTGTGAGCGATTTCGTGCAGAGTCTGCGGCTGTGGTTCGCGCCGCAGCGGATCCGGGACGAGGGCGAGACCCCCGACTACCGCTTCTCCCTCGCCAACGAGCGGACCTTCCTGGCCTGGATCCGCACCTCGCTCGCCCTCGTGGGCGGCGGCTTCGCCGTCGACCAGTTCCTGCCGGACCTGCGCTGGGGAATCCGGGTCGGCTTCTCGCTCGCGCTGCTCGCGGCCGGTGTGCTGTGCGCGCTGCGCGCCGTCAACCACTGGGTGCGCTGCGAGCGGGCGATGCGGCGAGGCGAGGACCTGCCGGCGTCCCGCTTCCCCGCCGTGCTCAGCCTGGTGGTGGCCGTGGTGGCGATCGCGATGGTGGTCGTGGTGGTCTTCGGCTGGGCCGGCTAGTGGACACGGAGGCGGTCCGGGACCCCGGGCTCCAGCCGGAGCGGACGCGGCTCGCGTGGCGGCGCACGACCCTTTCCTGCACGGTCGTGACGGTCCTGGCCCTGAAGCTGACCCTCGACGAGTCCGTCACGGCGGTCGGGGTGAGCGCCTTCGCGCTGACGGCACTCGTCTGGATCGCCTTCCTCGCCGTGAGCCACCGCCGGATCCGTGCCCTGGACACCGCCCGGCCCGCCCCGCTGTCCCACCGTGGCGCGCTGCTCGCCGCGGGGTGCACGATCGCCCTGGCCGTCTTCGGGGCGGCGGTGATCTGGTGACCGCGGGGGCGTGGCGCCCGCACCGATCAGGACGAGTGGGACATACGGGACTAGCCTGAAGAGGTCAGCCGCCCCCGCACAGAGGCACAGGTCATGACCCTCCTGCACCAAGAGCACCCCACCCACGCCCATGTCCACGGCTCCGACTGCGGGCACCGGGCCGTGGCGCACGGGGACCACGTGGACTACGCGCACGACGGCCACCTGCACCGCGAGCACTCCGGCCACTGGGACGAGTGCGAGACGACGGAGCACCTCGCCCACGGCGAGCACGCGCACCGGCACGGGCCGGAGTGCGGGCACGAGGCCGTGACCCACGGGGACCACGTGGACTACGTCCACGACGGGCACCGGCACGCCTCGCACGACGGGCACTGGGACGACCACTGACCCGCGCCCCACCCTCCACCGCTCACTGAACCATCCGTTCCGCATTCCCCCGGTCCCGGGCCGCCTGGCACTCTTCCCCTGTCCAGTCGAACTCCTAGCCGGGGGAACCGCTTTGTCCGCAACCGATCCGTACGTGGTCGCACTCGCGCCGAACGTCCACGCCTACGTCCAGCCCGACGGCGGCTGGTGCCTCAACAACGCCGGGTTCCTGGGCGACGCCGGCGAGTCGCTCCTCGTCGACACCGCCGCGACCGAGCGCCGGGCGCTGCTGCTTCGCGAGGCGGTGCTCGCCGAGGGGCTGCCACTGCCCCGGACGATCGTCAGCACCCACCACCACGGCGACCACACCTACGGCAACGGGGTGTTCCGGCCGGAGGCCCGGATCGTGGGGCACGAGAACTGCCGGGCCGAGCAGCTGGACGCCGGGCACCAGCTCCATCTCCTCTGGCCGCAGACCGACTTCGGGAAGGTCGACATCCTGCCGCCGTCCCTGACGTACCGGGAGCGGCTGACGCTGTACGTCGGCGAGATCGAGGTGCGGGTGGTCCACCCGGGCCCCGCGCACACCACCGGCGACTCGATCGTGCACCTTCCCGGGCAGGGCGTCGTCTTCACCGGCGACCTCGTCTTCCAGGGCGGGACGCCGTTCCTGCCGATGGGTTCGCTCGCCGGCTCGCTGCGCGCGCTCGACCTGCTGCGCTCGCTCGACGCGCCGACCGTGGTGCCGGGCCACGGGCCCGTGACGGACCCGTCGGCGTACGACGCGACGGAGCGATACCTGCGCTGGGTCCTCGACCTCGCCTCGGAGGGGTACGCGAAGGGGGACAGCCCGCTGGAGACGGCGCGGCGCGCGGAGCTCGGGGAGTTCGCCGCGTGGCGCGAGAGCGAGCGGCTCGTCGCGAACCTGCACCGGGCGTACGCGGAACTGGAGGGCCTGCCGGAGGGGCACCCGCTGAACCCGGTGACGGTCTTCGGGGACATGGCGGCGATGAACGGGGGCGTTCCGGTGGCCTGCCACGCGTGATCGAACGGGTCGAGCAGGGGGTCGGGGGCCACGTGCGCGTGGCCCCCGACCCCCGCCCCGTCCCCGGCCCCTCTGGACGGCATACCGACTGGTCGGTCATCATGAACGCCGCCACGACCGACGAGAGCAGCCGCAGCCGACACGGAGGTACGTCCACGATGAGTCCCGTCCCGCCGCCAGGTCCCGTCCCGCCGCCAGGTCCCGTCCCGCCGCCGGGTCCCGTCCCGCCGCCGGGTCCCGTCCCGCCGCCGGGTCCCGTCCCGCCGCCGGGCCTCGACCCCGAGCGGCTGCGCCGCTTCCTCGACGCCGAGCGGCCCGGTCTGGTCGCCGGCCCGCTCGAAGCCCGCCTCATCGAGGGCGGCCGGTCGAACCTCACGTACGTCGTCACCGACGGCACCGGCCGCTGGGTGGTCCGGCGCCCTCCACTCGGGCACGTCCTCGCCACCGCGCACGACATGCGCCGCGAGCACCGCGTCATCAGCGCCCTCCACACGACCGACGTCCCCGTCCCCGAGGCGCTCGTGCTGTGCGAGGACGAGTCGGTGCTCGGCGCGCCCTTCTACGTCATGGAGCACGTGGACGGGACGCCGTACCGCTCGGCGGAGGAGCTCGCGCCGCTCGGCGCCGAGCGCACCCGCGCCGTGCTCCTGGGCCTGGTCGACACCCTCGTCGACCTGCACGCCGTCGACCCCGCGGCGGTCGGGCTCGGCGACTTCGGACGCCCCGAGGGCTTCCTCGACCGGCAGCTGCGCCGCTGGGGCAAGCAGCTCGACGCCTCGCGCGGCCGGGAGCTGGCCGGCATCGACGAGCTGCACGCCGGGCTCGGCCGGGACCTGCCCGCCTCTCCCCCGCCCACCGTGGTCCACGGCGACTACCGGCTCGACAACGTGCTCGTCGGCGGCCCCGACGACCGCATCAGGGCCGTCCTCGACTGGGAGATGTCGACGCTCGGCGACCCGCTCACCGACCTCGGCCTGCTCGCCATGTACAGCACGCCGCTCGACCTCCCCGACTCCCCGATCTCGACGACGGCCACGGCCCCCGGCCATCCGGCCGTCGCCGAGCTGGTCGAGCGGTACGCGGCCCGCTCGGGCCGCGACACCTCCGCCCTCGCCTGGTACACGGCCTTCGCCTGGTTCAAGCTCGCCGTGATCCTGGAGGGCATCCACTGCCGCTGGACCCTCGGACAGACGGTCGGCGCGGGCTTCGACCGGATCGGCGAGCTCGTCCCCGTCTTCATCGAGCACGGCCTCACGACCCTTCAGGAAGGCTGACCCGCCATGGACTTCGCGTACGACGCCCGCACCGAGGAGCTCCGGTCCCGGCTGCTCGCCTTCATGGACGAGCACGTCCTCCCGGCGGAGGCCGTCGCCGAGGAGCAGCGCGCGCTGCTCGCCTCGCCCTGGGACACCCCGCCGGTGGTCGAGGAGCTCAAGGCCGAGGCCAAGCGGCAGGGCCTGTGGAACCTCTTCCTTCCCGACCACGAGTACGGGGCCGGGCTCACCAACCTCCAGTACGCGCCGCTCGCCGAGATCACGGGCCGCAGCCCCCAGCTCGCCCCGACCGCGCTGAACTGCGCGGCCCCGGACACCGGGAACATGGAGCTGCTCGCCCAGTTCGGCGACGAGGCGCAGAGGAAGCAGTGGCTCGAACCGCTGCTCGCGGGCGAGATCCGCTCGGCCTTCGCCATGACGGAGCCCGAGGTGGCCTCGTCCGACGCCACCAACGTCGAGACGCGGATCCGGCGGGACGGCGACGCGTACGTCGTCGACGGCCGCAAGTGGTACATCTCCGGGGCCATGAACCCCGACTGCCGGATCCTCGTCGTCATGGGCAAGACCGACCCCGACAACCCGGACCCGCGCCGCCAGCAGTCGATGATCCTCGTGCCGCGCGACACCCCCGGCGTCGAGGTCCGGCGCGCGATGCGGGTGTACGGGTACGAGGACCACTACCACGGCGGCCACGCCGAGGTGCTGTTCGACGGGGTGCGGGTCCCGGCCGCGAACCTCGTCGGCGAGGAGGGCGGCGGCTTCGCCATCGCCCAGGCCCGGCTCGGCCCCGGCCGCATCCACCACTGCATGCGGCTCATCGGCATGGCGGAGCGGGCGGTCGAGCTGATGTGCCGCCGCGCGGTCTCCCGTACGGCCTTCGGGAAGACGCTCGCCCAGCAGGGCGTCGTCCAGACCTGGATCGCCGACGCGCGCGTGACGATCGAGCAGCTGCGGCTGCTCGTCCTCAAGACCGCCTGGCTGATGGACACCGTCGGCAACCGGGGCGCACACACCGAGATCCAGGCCATCAAGATCGCCACCCCGCGCGCGGTCGTCGACATCATCGACAAGGCGGTGCAGCTGCACGGCGCCGGCGGGGTCTCGCAGGACTTCCCGCTCGCCGAACTCTGGGCCGCCGCGCGGACCCTGAAGCTGGCGGACGGCCCGGACGAGGTGCACCAGCGGTCGCTGGCGCGGCGGGAGCTGAAGCGCTACCTGTGACGGCTCACGGGCGCAGGGCCCGCAGCAGGAGGTCGGCCAGGTGGTCGGCGACCTGCTGCGGGGTCAGCGGGCCGTCCGGGCGGTACCACGTGGACAGGTGGTGGACCGAGCCGAAGTGGTAGTCGACGACGAGCGAGGCCGGGGTCGCCGAGGAGAACACCCCGGCGCGCTGGCCCTCTTCGACCAGGGCGCGGAAGCGCTCGTGGTAGCGGCGGCGCTCGGCCCGTACCTGCTTGTTCTTCTCCGGGCTGAGGTGGTGCATGGAGCGGAAGAAGATGGCGGCGTCGTCGAGGTTCTCGATGGTCGTGACGACCACGTCGGCGGCGGCTCCGCGCAGCCGGTCCTCGATGGGCGCGTCGGCGTCCGCGTACGCGTCGAGCCGCTCCTGCTGGAGGCGCAGGACCCGGGCGTAGACCTCCTGGAGGAGGTCCTCCTTCGAGCCGAAGTAGTGGTAGAGAGCGCCCTTGGTGACCCCGGCGGCCTCGACGATCTCCTGGACGGAGGTGCGGTCGTACCCCTGCTCCGCGAAGAGGCGGGTGGCGGCGGCGAGCAGCCTCTGCGGGACGGGCGCCTCGCCCTCGTCCGTCGTCCTGGCCATGCTCCGCCGCCTTCCGTCGTGGTCGTCCGTGTGGACGGGAACGGCGTTCCCGTCGGTAGATCTTCCCATCCGCCGCGGCCCGGATCAGCGGGCGCCGGTCTCCCAGGCCCGCTGCACGTGGTTCATCGTGCCGAGCCAGCGCTCGGGGTCGGTGGCGCGGTTGCGGTAGTAGCCGGCGACCTCGGGGTGGGGCAGGACGAGGAAGCGGTCGGCGGCGATGGCGTCGAGGAGGGCGTCGGCGACGTCCTCGGGCTCGATGGCCGTGGGGGCGAGGACGAGGTCGCCGGCCGATCCGGCGGCGGTGAGCATGTCCGTACGGACGCCCTGCGGGCAGATGGCGTGGACCCGGAGACCGCGGTGGCGGTAGGTGAGGGAGAGCCACTCGGCGAAGGCGTACGCGCCGTGCTTGGAGACGCTGTACGGCGCCGCGCCGATCATCGTGAGCAGTCCTGCGGCGGAGACGGTGGAGACGAACCGGCCCTCGCCGCGTTCCAGCCAGGCCGGGAGCAGGGCGCGGGCGGCGCGGACGTGGGCCATGACGTTGACGTCCCAGGCTGCGGCCCAGACGTCCTCGTCGGCGAAGGCGTCGCCCGGCGAGGAGAGCCCGGCGTTGGCGCACCAGACGTCGACGGTGCCGCCGAGGGCCTCGCGGGCCTCCTCGACGACGGCGGAGGCGTCGCCGGCGACGGCGAGTCCTCCGATCTCCTCGGCCATGGCCGCGGTACGGGCCGGGTCGAGGTCGTTGACGACGACGCGGGCGCCCTCGGCCGCGAAGCGGCGGGCGAGGGCGGCGCCGATCCCGCCGGCGGCGCCGGTCACGACGACGCGGGCGCCTTCGAGGTGGTGTTCCTTCTCCATGTGCCTGCCTTCCCCTGGTCGACGCGGGCAGACTAACCGGTCGGTATGGAGTGGGGGAAGACGGGAAGCGGAAGACCTCTCCGCATGCCTCGTTCCCGGGAGCGCCGCCGGGCGCTAGCGTGCGTGCGCATGTCACCCCGGTCGTTCCGAGGAGGTCCCATGGGTCTGTCGCGACGGAGTCTGCTGGCCGCGGGCGGGGCGGTGGTCGCCTCGGCGTCCGCGGCCACGGCGTCCGCCGTCTCCCCTCCGCCCGGCCACGGCCGGGTGCGGACCGGCTTCGAGCGGCTCGCGGCGGACGGGTACGCGCTCCTCGCGGGCGAACGCGTCGGGATCGTCACCAACCCGACCGGCGTCACCGCCGACGCCCGGCACGTCGTCGACGTCATGCACGCCGACGACCGGGTCGACCTCGCCGCCGTCTTCGGCCCCGAGCACGGCTTCCGGGGCACCGCCCAGGCCGGCGGGTCCGAGGGCCGCCACGAGGACCCGGCCACCGGCCTCCCGGTCCACGACACCTACCTCAAGAGCGGGCAGGCCCTCGCGGACGTCTTCACGGCCTCCGGCGTGGACACCGTCGTCTTCGACATCCAGGACGTGGGCGCGCGCTTCTACACGTACATCTGGACGCTGTACGACTGCATGGCGGCGGCCGCCCTCGCCGGGAAGCGGTTCGTGGTCCTCGACCGGCCGAACCCGGTCACCGGGCGGGCGGCGCTCGGGCCCGTCCTGGAGCGGGCGTTCGCGACCTTCGTCGGGCGCGAGCCGATCGCGCAGGCGCACGGCATGACGGTGGCCGAGCTCGCGCTGCTCTTCAACGCGGAGTTCCTGCCGGTGCCGGTGGAGCTGGAGACGGTCCGGATGACCGGCTGGCGACGCGGGGAGTTCTTCGACGCGACCGGACTGCCCTGGGTGCCGCCGAGCCCCAACATGCCGACACCGGACACGGCACTCGTCTACTCGGGCACCTGCCTCTTCGAGGGGACGAACCTCTCCGAGGGTCGGGGCACGACCCGGCCCTTCGAGCTCCTCGGCGCCGAGGGGATCGACCGCCGCTGGGCGGAGGCGGCGAACGCGCTCGGCCTGCCCGGGGTCCGCTTCCGCGAGGCGTACTTCGCACCCACGTTCTCGAAGTTCCAGGGGAGGACGGTGGGCGGGGTGCAGCTGCACGTCGACGACCGGGCGGCCTTCGACCCGGTGCGCACCGGGATCGGACTGCTCGTGACGGCCCGGAACTCGTGGCCGGGCTTCGCCTGGCGGGCCGACCACTGGATCGACAAGCTGACCGGCTCGACACGGGTACGGACCCTGATCGACGCGGGCGCGGACACCGACGAGGTCGTGGGGGCCTGGGAGCCGGGGCTCGCGGCCTTCCGCGACGTGCGGAGCGCGTACCTGCTGTACCGCTGACGGGACGTCTCCCCGCAGGTCTGGGCGGGGCCGCGCGCGGGCATGCTGCCAGGGAGCCGCCGCGCGCGGCCACCTCGACGTGGAGGGGCGGGTCGTGCCGTGACCGGGATGAGTGTGGAGCCGTACCGGGAGCTCACCTTCGACAAGGACGGCGACGGGCCCGCGGGGCAGTCCGCGGCCCTGGTCGCGCTGGCCCGGCAGGGGGTGACGGACCTCGTGCTGCTCGCGCACGGCTGGAACAGCTCACCCTCCGGCGCCACCCGCCTCTGCTCGGACTTCTTCGCCCCCTTCCCCGGGCTCCTCGGGCCGGGCGTGGAGGCCGGGTACGCGGGGGTGATGTGGCCCTCGATGATCTTCACGGACGAGCCGGTGCGCGACTACCGGGCGCTCGTGACGGTCCTCCCGGAGAAGGAGCCGGTCATCGGGCGGATCACGGAGCTGCTCTCGCTGGCTCCGCCGGAGGAGGCGGCGTTCGCGGAGTTCGGCGAGCTGCTGCGGGAGCTGACGGACGCGTACGGGGACGGGGACCTCGCCAGGGGCGGGGAGGCCCTCGCCGGGGACGCGGCGCCCGTGCCGGAGTTCCTGGTGGCGGATCCGGTGCGGGTCTGCGCGGTGTTCACGGAGGCGCTGGACGAGACCGGGGAGACGCCCCTCGGCCCGGGCTTCGGCCCCGGGCTCGACCGCGGCCTCGGCGGCGGGATCGGCCGGTACTGGAAGGGCGCCAAGGAGGTGCTGCGCCAGGCCACGTACTACGTGATGAAGCGGCGGGCCGGGCGGGTCGGCGAGGCGGGGCTCGGGCCGCTGCTCGGCGAGGTCGCCCGCGCCGCCCCGGGCCTGCGGGTCCACTTGGTGGGGCACAGCATGGGCGCCCGGCTCGTCGCGTACGCGCTGCGGGGGCTTCCGTCGGGGACGCGGCCGGTGGCCTCCGTGACCCTGCTTCAGGGCGCGTTCTCGCACTACGCCTTCGCCCCGCGCCTGCCCCACGACCCGGGGCGCTCCGGCGCGCTGCGCGGCATGCAGGACCGGGTGCGGGGACCGGTGGTGGCCTGCCACTCGCGGCACGACACGGCTCTCGGGGTCATGTACCCGCTGGCGTCGCGGCTGGCGCGCGACGCCGAGTCGGCGGCGGGCCCGCTCCCCGGTCCCCTGGCCGGGCCGCTCGGCGCGCGGGATCCGCGCTGGGGCGCGATCGGGTACGACGGCGTCCTCGCGGTGCCGGGGACGATGGCGCTGACCCTGGCGGAGGCGCTCCGTGACGGGGTGCCGGGCGCGGGGTGCGTGAGCGTGGACGCGGCCGAGGCGGTGCGCTCGCACGGCGACATCCGCCGCCCGGAACTCGCCCGGGTGGTCGTGTCGGCGGCCCGGGCGGGACTTTGACGCTTTCCGCGTGTCGCCGGAACACGGCGGGCCGCTCGTTCGTCCTCCAGATACCGCGGTAGGACCAGCGACGGAGGTGGCGAGAGATGGCCGGTTTCCGGAGTCTCGCGAGACAGGTGCGTGATCCCGGGTGCGACACGGCGCTGCGCAGGTACTCGCTGCGCAAGTGCCTGGAGCGGTTCGCGCCGTACGGACACCGGGCGACCTGGGACCATCTGTGCCGCAGGCACAGGTTCGGGCCCGAGGACCGGGAGCTCGACCCGGGGCGGCTGGTGGCCGCGCTCGACGAGCTGGAGGAGGCGCGGGCCGTGTGGCTCGCGTACGAGGAGCAGTTCGCCGCCCGGCGGCGGCGCGAGAAGCACGAGGGGCTGCGGCGGCTCGGCGCGGTCGACGACTGGCACCGGCGCGTCTGGGGCGGCAACGGGGTCGTGCGGTGCGGCGACCCGGAGGTGCACCCCTCGGACCCGCTGCCGGAGGTGATCCGTCGTCTGATCACCGCCCTGGAGGACGGGCCGGGCGAGCGGTGTCCGGTGTGCGAGGGACCGCGGATCGAGTGGCGGAGCGGGTCCGCGGAGACGTACGAGCCGTGGCTCGGCCCGGTGTGCGGAGACTGCGGCGTGGGCGTCCCGCGCGCGGTGCTGACCTCCGGGGCGCTGGCCCGGGCGCGGGCCGGACACCGCCCGCTGGCCTCGGCGGCCTGAGACCACGACCGGTACACCGGCGTCGGGCTACGGCTACGGCTACGGCTACGGCTACGGCTACGGCGAGCGGACACCGGCGCCGACGGGGGACTCCGGCGGCCGGACCCGGTCGCCCAGCAGACGGAGACCGACGGCGAGCGACCGGACACCCGCGCCGAGCGGACGAACGCCGGCGACCGGAGATCGGCGCCGAGCGGACGGACCCCAGCGGCCGGCGGGCGGGCGCCGACCGCCGGCGAGCGGGCGGGCTCTGGTGCTGACGGCGGGCGGGCGTCGCGCGTCCCGCCGGTTCCGTCCGCAGGGCCCTCGCCTCGCCCATGACTTCCCGTGTCCGCGCCGAGCACACGTCCGGCGCGGGCCCGGTACGGCGGCCGCCACGGCGTGGGGTCCGACGGGCCGCGTGCCGGGCGGCGAAGTCCCGGTTTCCGGCCGGCCCCCGGGGCCGCGCGCCCCGGGCCGGAGGGCCTCAGCCCTGACGGGCCGTCGCGTGGCGGAGCTCGTACCCCTAGGGACTGTCCGGCGGATCAGGGTCGGACAGGCCCTAGTCTTCGACGCCCTCGCCGGGACGGCGTGTCGGCATGAGGACCGAGCCGACGATCCGGTCGCCGATGACGTCGTCGGGGTTGGACAGGACGCAGTTCTCCAGGGAGAGGCAGCCGCAGCCGATGCAGTCCGTCAGGTGGTCGCGGAGGCGGCCCAGTTGACGGATGCGCTCGTCGAGCTCGGTGCGCCAGGCCGCCGAGAGCCGTGCCCAGTCCTCCTTCGTCGGCGTGCGTTCCTCGGGGAGCCTGGCCAGGGCCTCGCGGACCGTGGCCAGCGGGATGCCGACGCGCTGCGCGGCCCGGACGAAGGCGACCCGGCGGAGGGCGTCACGGCTGTAGCGGCGCTGGTTGCCCGAGGTGCGACGGCTGCGGATGAGCCCCTTGGCCTCGTAGAAGTGCAGGGCGGAGACGGCGGCCCCGCTACGGGCCGAGAGCTGGCCGACGGTGAGTTCGTTGATCTTCTCTGGAAGCTGCGCCACTCCCCGAACCCTACCCATCTCCGTTGACAGGACGCCGCCCTCACCACAATGCTGAGCAAGCGCTTAGTCCTGGTAGTACACGAGTCCATCTGAGGGAGCGGGAACATGGCCGAGCCGAGGATCTTCACCTCCGCCGACGAGCTGCGCGCGGGGGTCGGCGAGCAGCTGGGGTACAGCGACTGGCTGGAGATCGACCAGAAGCGCATCGACCTCTTCGCCGACGCCACCGGCGACCACCAGTGGATCCACGTCGACCCGGAGCGCGCGGCCGACGGCCCCTTCGGCGCGACGATCGCGCACGGCTACCTGACCCTCTCGCTGCTGCCGCTGTTCGTCCCGCAGGTCCTGCGGGTCGAGGGCATGAAGATGGGCCTGAACTACGGCACCGAGAAGGTCCGCTTCCCCTCCCCCGTGCCGGTCGGCTCGCGGCTGCGTGCCACGGCCGTCCTGACGAAGGTCGAGGAGGCCGGCGGCGGCGTGCAGGTCACGGCGGCGGTGACCGTCGAGCGCGAGGGCTCCGAGAAGCCCGTCTGCTTCGCCGAGTCGGTCTCCCGCTACTACTTCTGAGCCCCGCCGACCATGCGGAGGACGAGGTCGGCGTAGAGCGCGCCGACCTCGTCGGCCGTCCTGCGGCCCTGCGTGGTGAACCAGCGCGAGACGTCGATGCAGAGCGAGAGCACGGCGACGGTGGTGCCGGGGACGTCGGGCACGTCGAACTCGCCCGCCGCGACGCCCTCCTCGATGATCCGCCGCACGGCGGCGTCGGACTCCTTGCGGAGCTCGACGATCTCGGCCCGGTGCTCGGGGCTGAGGGCGTCCAGCTCGTACTGGACGATGCGCGCGGTGGCGTGGCCCTCGGCGTGCCAGCGGACGAAGGAGTGGACGGCGTCGGCGAGCCGCTCGGCGGCGGTGCCGTCCCCGTCGGCCCCGGCACTGAGGATCTCCAGGGCGCGGCGGTGACCGATGCGGCTGATCCGGTGGAGCAGCTCTTCCTTGGTCTTGTAGTGGATGTAGAGCGCGGCCGGGCTCATGCCGGCGCGGCCGGCGATGTCACGGGTGGTGGTCGCGTGGTAGCCGCGTTCGGCGAACGCTTCGACGGCGGCCACGAGCAGCCGTCTGGCCGCCTCGGGCGTGACCTCGGCCCAGGGCACGTCCTCGCGCCCGGGCGTCTCCTCCGCCGCGCTCATCCCACACTCCTTCTCGACCCCGTCCGGACGAACACCATACATCGAGGGTGAGCAAGCGCTTAGATCTTGTGGAAGGGGTCGTGCTCGGCGAGGAGCTTCTCCAGGCGGGCCTGGTCGACCCGGCTGACGATCTGGCCGGCCTCCTGCCGGTCGCGGATGACCTTGGCGAGCGTGAAGGCCGAGGTCGTGAGGTACAGGACCGCGATGGCGAGGAAGGCCCGCACCCAGCCGCTGGCTTCGAGCTGGTAGATGCCGACGGCCACGGCCGCGAGGGCGATGCCGAAGGAGATGACGGCCTGCGTGTAGTACGCGGCGGTGTTCTGCTGCTTGACCGGTGTGTCGCTCATGGACGACAGCATCGGGCGGATGTGGCCCCCGCCACATCCGCCCGGATACTCAGACGCGTACTCAGACGGCCCCGCGCATGCGCCACGGGGCTCAGAAGGCGGAGACCCCCGTCAGCGCGCGGCCGATGATGAGCTTCTGTATCTGGCTGGTGCCCTCGTACAGCGTCATGACGCGGGCGTCGCGGACCAGCTTGCCGACGGGGTACTCGTCGATGTAGCCGTAACCGCCGAAGACCTGGAGGGCGTTGTTCGCGGCGCGGACGGCGGCCTCGGAGGCGTACAGCTTCGCCTTGGAGGCGGCGGTGGCGAAGTCCTGGCCCCGGTCGATCAGGTCGGCGACCCGCCAGGTGAGCAGCCGGGCCGCGTCCACGTCGACGGCGATGTCGCTGATCAGCTCCTGCACGAGCTGGTACGAGGCGATGGGCTTGCCGAACTGCTCGCGCTCCCCCGCGTACCGGACGGCCGCGTCGAGGGCTGCCTGCGCGATGCCCACGCAGCCGGCGGCGACCGACATGCGGCCCTTGGCGAGCGCGGACATGGCGACGGCGAAGCCCTTGCCCTCGGGGCCGAGCATCGCGGAGGCCGGGACGCGGACGTCCTCCAGGACCAGTTCGGCGGTGGCCTGGCCGCGCAGGCCGAGCTTGCCGTGGATGGGACGGCGGGTGAGCCCGGGGGTGTCGGTGGGGACGAGGAAGGCGGAGACGCCCCTGTGGCCGGGGGTGTCGTCGGTACGGGCGAAGAGCAGCACCAGGTCGGCCCAGGTGCCGTTCGTGATGAACATCTTGGTGCCGTTGACGACGTAGTCACCGGAGTCGCCGTCGCGGACCGCGCGGGTGGTCAGGTTGCCCGCGTCGGAGCCGGTGCCGGGCTCGGTGAGGCCGAAGCAGCCGAGCGCGTCACCGGAGGTGAGGCGGGGCAGCCACTCGCGCTTCTGCTCCTCGGTGCCCCAGCTCGCGAGGGTCTTGGCGACCAGGCCGAGGGAGACGGAGACGATGCCGCGCACCGAGGAGTCGCCGCGGCCCAGCTCCTCGGTGACGAGGCAGTACGCGAGGTGGTCGCCGCCCGAACCCCCGTACTCCTCGGGGACGGTGAGCCCGAGGAAGCCGACGGCGCCGAGCTTCTTCACGATCGAGCGGTCGACCTCCTCGGCGCGGTCCCAGGCGGTGGAGTGCGGGGTGACCTCGCGGGCCACGAACTCCTCGGCGAGCCGCCGCACGGCCTCCTGCTCCTCGCTCAGCTCCAGATTCACGCCGGTGCCACCCCACTCGCTTTTAATTACCACTGCTAGTTTTATCTGCCGTGCCTACTATGTGCGCCATGGCCCGACCGCGCAAGCCCCTGCTCAGCCGTGACCGCATCGTCGGGACGGCGGGTGCACTCGTCGACGCGGAAGGGCTCGCCGCGCTCTCCACCCGACGGCTCGCGGCCGAACTCGGGGTCAGCGGGCCCTCGCTCTACAACCACTTCCGCACCAAGGACGAGATCCTCGACGCGGTGGCGGACGCGGTGAGCGCGAAGATCGACCTGACGATGTTCGACGAGGCCGACGGGCGCGACTGGCGCACGGCGCTGCACGACTGGGCGGTCTCCTACCGCGCGGCCCTCGCCGACCACCCGCACATCGTCCCGGTCCTCGCCCAGGGCCCCGGCCGCCGCCCGGCGGGCCTCAGGGTCGCCGACGCCGTCTTCGGCGCGATGGTCCGCGCGGGCTGGCCCCCGGCCCAGGCCACCTCGATCGGCGCGCTCATGCGGTACTTCATCACCGGTTCCGCCCTCGGCTCCTTCGCCCGCGGCTTCGTCGACGACGAGACGGCGTACGACCCCGCCGACTACCCCCACCTCGGCCAGGCCCACCTCCTCGCGGAACACCGGCAGAAGGTCGACGACCGGGCCTTCGACACCGGGCTGCGGGCGCTGCTCGACGGGCTCGCGGCGCAGTTCCCCCGCCGCGACGGTTCGGCCGCCGCCGAACGGTGAGTGCGGCAGGCTTGGCGCATGGCAGCCAGTGACCTCGCCGCCCTCGCGGCGCTCTTCGCGGACGAGACCCGTGCCGCGTTCGCCCTCGCCCTGCTCGACGGGCGCGCCTGGACCGCCGGGGAACTCGCCCGCCACGCGCGCGTGGCGCCCTCCACCGCGAGCGAGCACCTCGGGAAGCTCGTCGCGGGCGGGGTGCTCACGGAGGAACGGCAGGGCCGGCACCGGTACGTGCGCCTCGCCGACCCCGGGGTCGCCCACCTCGTCGAGGACCTGGCCGCCCGCTCCGAGCCCGCGACACCCGCGCCGCCCCGCTCGCTGCGGGCCGCCGGCGCGGGGGCGGCGATGGCTCGGGGCCGTACCTGCTACGACCACCTCGCCGGGCGGCTCGGCATCGCCGTCACCGACGCCATGACCGCGCGCGGACTCCTGCGCCAGGACACGGGCTTCGCGCTCACGGACCGGGGCCTCGGCTGGTTCGAGGACCTCGGCGTCGCCCTCGTGCCGAAGGGCCGCCGGCCCCTCGCGCGGGCCTGCCTCGACTGGACCGAGCGCAGGCCGCACCTGGCGGGGGTCGCGGGCGCGGCGCTCTGCGCACACGCGCTGGAGGCCGGCTGGTGCGTACGGATCGGGTCGGAGCGGGCGGTGAGGGTGACGGCCGAGGGCGAGCGGGCGCTGCGGGAGACGCTGGGGATCGAGGCGGGGGCTCTGCGCTAGCTCTGCCGTTCGCCGCGGCTGGTCCCGGGGTGCGGAATATTGCGGTGAGCGCCGAAGGGTTCTCGCCCTACCGTCGGGACATGCCGAACCGATCCTCGCGCCTCGCCCTCGCCGCCGCCGGTGTCACCGTCGTCCTGTGGGCCTCCGCCTTCGTGTCCATCCGCAGCGCCGGGGCAGCCTACTCCCCCGGCGCGCTCGCCCTCGGGCGACTGCTCGCCGGGGCTCTGGTCCTCGCCGTCTTCCTCGTCGTCCGCCGTGAGGGCGTCCCGCCCCGGGCGGCCTGGCCCGGGATCCTGATCTCCGGGCTGCTCTGGTTCGGGGTCTACATGGTGGTCCTCAACTGGGGCGAGCAGGAGGTCGACGCGGGCACGGCGGCGATGATCGTGAACATCGGCCCGATCCTCATCGCCCTGCTCGGCGCCCGGTTCCTGAAGGAGTCGCTGCCGCCCCGGCTGCTCGCGGGCATGGCCGTCTCCTTCGCGGGCGCGGTCACGGTCGGCCTGTCGATGTCCGGCGAGGGACACGCCTCCGTGCTCGGCGTCCTGCTCTGCCTGGTCGCGGCGGTGGCGTACGCGGGCGGAGTCGTCGCCCAGAAGCCGGCGCTCGCCCACGGCAGCGCGCTCCAGGTGACGACCTTCGGCTGCCTGGTGGGCGCCGCGGCCTGCCTGCCGTTCGCGGGGCAGCTGGTCGAGGAGGCGGGCCGGGCGCCGCTGAGCGCGACCCTGAACATGATCTACCTGGGCGTGTTCCCGACCGCGCTCGCGTTCACCACCTGGGCCTATGCCCTGGCCCGTACGACCGCGGGACGGATGGGCGCGACGACCTACGCCGTACCGGCCCTGGTCGTGCTGCTGGCCTGGGTGTTCCTGGGCGAGCTGCCGGGGGCGCTGACCCTCGTCGGGGGCGCGCTGTGCCTGGCCGGTGTGGCCGTGTCGCGGTCGCGTCCGCGGGCCGCGGCGGCCGAGACACCCGAGGCGCCCGAGACGGCACGATGAGCACGCCATGAGCACGCCATGAGCACGCCATGAGCACGCCATGAGCACGCCATGAGCGCGCGTGGGCCGTGCCACCCGCGGGCGGCACGGCCCACGCGTGACTACGGGAAGACGACCAGCGCCCGGCCGCCCTTGCCCGCGAGCATGTTCTCGAAGGCGCCCGGGATGCCGTCGAGGGTGATCCGCTCGGTGACGAGCGCGCCGAGGTCGAAGCGTCCGGCCCTGATGTGGTCGGCGAGGACCGGCAGGTCGACGGCCGGGTCGGAGTTGCCGTAGACGCAGCCGGAGAGCGTACGGCCCCAGTGGAAGAGCTCCAGCGCGTGGAAGCTCACCTGCTGGTCCTTGCCGCCGATGCCGACGACCGTGGTCCGGCCGCCGCGCCGGGTGGACTCCCAGGCCGTGCGGATGGTCACGGCGCGGCCGACGCACTCCACGGCCACGTCGACGCCGTGCCCGCCCGTCAGCTTCCTGATCTCCTTGGCCGTCGTGCCGGAGGCGACGACGTACTCGGTGGCGCCCGCCGCCCTCGCCAGGGCCTCCTTCTCCGGGGAGACGTCGACCGCGACGATCGTCGAGGCCCCCGCGATCCGGGCAGCCTGGAGCGTGGCCAGGCCCACGCCGCCGACACCGAAGACGGCGACCGTCTCGCCCTCGCGGACGCGGGCGGAGTGGTGGACCGCGCCCCAGCCGGTGAGGACGGCGCAGCCGAGGAGGGCCGCGTCGGTGAGCGGGACGCCGTCGGGGGCGGGCAGGACGCAGTTCGCGGCGACGACCGTCTCCTCGGCGAAGGCGGCGACGTTGAGGCCCGGGTGGAGCTCGGTGCCGTCCTCGGTGCGGGCGTGGATGTTCGCCGCCCCGGCGAGGGCGTCGGCACAGAGCCAGACCTCGCCGAGCGAGCAGGGGTGGCATGCGCCGCAGGACGGCGCCCAGTTGAGGACGACGCCGTCGCCGACGGAGACGTGCGTGACGCCCTCGCCGACGGAGACGACCGTCCCGGCGCCCTCGTGGCCGAGGACGGCCGGGACCGGCACGCGCATGGTGCCGTTGGAGAGCGACAGGTCGGAGTGGCAGACCCCGGCGGCGGCGAGCCGGACCCGGACCTGGCCGGGGCCGGGCTCGGGGAGTTCGATGCCGGTGATCTCCAGGGGGGAGCCGACGGCGGGCAGGACGGCGGCGCGGATCAGGCTCACGTGCGGTGCTCCTCGTGACTCGGAACTGACAGGCCGTTCGGAAACGGACGGGACCGTCAGACGTGACAGGACCGTCAGGGACTGACAAGGACCGTCAGGGACTGACAGGACCCTCAGAACTGCAGGGACTTCGTCTGGAGGTACTCGGCGAGACCGTGGACGCCGAGCTCGCGGCCCACGCCCGACTGCTTCCAGCCGCCGAAGGGCGCGAGCGGGTTGAAGCGGCCGCCGTTGATGTCGACCTGGCCGGTCTCCATGCGGCGGGCGAAGGCGACGGCCGCCTCGGGCTCGCCCCAGACGGCTCCGGCGAGTCCGTACTCGGTGCCGTTGGCGATGGCCAGGGCGTCGGCCTCGTCCTCGTACCGGATGATCGAGACGACCGGGCCGAAGATCTCCTCGCGGGCGACGGTCATCTCGGGGGTGACGTCGGCGAAGACGGTCGGGGAGACGAAGTAGCCGGTCTCGCGGGGGGCCTCGGGGCCGCCGGCGACGAGGCGGGCGCCCTCTTCGAGGCCCTTCTCGATGTAGCCGCGGACGCGCTGCTGCTGCTTGGCGTTGACGAGCGGCCCGACGCGCTCCCCGGGGACGTACTTGGCGACGGCCTCGGCGGCGAGCGCCACGGCCTCCTCGTAGCGCTCGGCGGGGACGAGCATCCGGGTCCAGGCGCTGCACGTCTGGCCGGAGTTGGACATGACGTTGGCGACGCCGACGGCGACGGCCTTGGGGAGGTCGGCGCTCGGCAGGATGACGTTGGCGGACTTGCCGCCGAGTTCGAGGGCGACCCGCTTGACCGCGCCGCCCGCGAGGGCGCCTATGCGGCGGCCGACGGCGGTGGAGCCGGTGAAGGAGACGAGGTCGACGTCCGGGTGCTCGGCGAGCGCCTGGCCGGCGACCGGCCCGAGGCCGGTGACGAGGTTGAAGACGCCGGCGGGCAGGCCGGCCTCGTGGGCGGCCTCGGCGAAGAGCTGGGCGGTGAGCGGGGTGTCCTCGGCGGGCTTGAGGACGGTGGTGCAGCCGGCGGCGAGCGCGGGGGCGACCTTGGCGACGATCTGGTGGAGCGGGTAGTTCCAGGGGGTGATCGCGGCGACGACGCCGACCGGCTCGGCGTAGACGGTGGAGTTGCCGACCTTCTCCTCGAAGGGGTGGGTGGCGGCGAGTTCGGCGTACGTGCCGGCGACGGCGATCGGCAGTCCGGCGTGGACGGCGGCGGCGAGCTGCGGCGGGGCGCCGAGCTCGGCGGTGACGGTGGCGGCGATCTCGTCGGCGCGGGCGGCGAGCGCGTCGCGGAGCGCGGCGATGCGGGCGGCGCGCTCGGCGGGCGGGGTGGTGGCCCAGGCCGGGAGGGCGGCGCGGGCGGCGCGTACGGCGGCGTCGACGTCCTCGGCCGTGCCGGCCGGGACGTGGCCGATGACCTGCTCGTCGGCCGGGTTGATCACGGGGATGGTCTCCGCCGAGGAGGCGGGACGCCACTCCCCGCCGATGTACATCGCGTCGTGGGCCTTCATCCGCTGTCTCCTCACATTACCGACGGGTTCGTCGTCCGCACCCAAACTAGCGCCGTTAGTTTTTCGGCGCCAGGGCCCTCCGGAGTGCCCTGGGTCTCGTGCGGCCGGAACGGACGGCACGGGTCCGCGCAGCCCATCGCGCCTTGTGCCGACATGCCTCCGGGCCTCCGTGCAGGCGCACCGCCCCGGAGCCGACCGAGACCCCTTGCCCCGCTCGCCCCAGGCCCCTCGCCTCTCGGTAATGCCCCGGTAACGGCGCCGCCCTAGTCTCGCCGACCAGGCCCGCCCCGCCCTCCGGGCCCTTCCCCCGGGCCACCCGCACGGGGTGGCGGGGCGTCGGCTTCGCCCTCCTCCCGGAGCCGGCGGCAGAACCAGGAACACCCGGGAGCGGGACCGACCGGCTCCCGCGTCTCCCGACTCGGACCGGGCCATTCAGTTGCTCAGGGCACCGATTACAGTGGGCGCCCTCATGAGCGCAGACATACCGACGAGCGCGGCGACGACGCTGCGCGTGCGACTCTTCGGCGGGTTCCGGATCGACCGGGACGGCGGGCCGCCGCTCTCCGAGCGGTGGCCGCGTCCGAGCGCCCGGACGCTGGTGAAGCTGCTCGCGGTCGCCCCCGGCCACAGCCTCCACCGCGAGCAGGCCATGGAGATCTGCTGGCCGGCCGCCGATCCGCAGGCAGCCCTCGGCAGCCTGCGGGTGGCGCTGCACGCCGCCCGCCGGGCGATCGAACCCGAACTGGCTCCCCGCTCCACCTCCTCCTACCTGACCAGTGAGGGATCTCTTCTCCGCCTCGATCCGCGGACGGTACGGATCGACGCCGACGAGGCCGAGCGCCTCGCCGAGGCGGCGCTGGCCCTCGGCGGGCGCACCGAACTCGCCGCCGCCCTGGCCGCCTTCACGGGCGAGCTGCTCCCCGAGGACCGCTACGCCCCCTGGGCCCAGCCCCGCCGCGAACGGCTGACCGCACTCCGCGAGCGCACCCTGCTCGCCCTCGCCTCCGCCCACCTGGCGGCGGGCGCCCCGGAGGAGGCGATCCCGGCGGCCGAGCAGGTCCTCGCGGCGTCCCCCGCCGAGGAGGAGGCGCACCGGATCCTCATCGGGGCCTACGTACGCCAGGGGCTGCGGCGCCGCGCGGTCGCCCAGTACCACCTGTGCCGTGAGGCCCTGGAGGCGGAGTTCGGCGTCCGCCCGGACCGGGAGACCGAGCGGCTGCACCGCGCGGCCCTCGCGGCGCCCGTCCCGGCCCCCCGCTCCGTGGGGCCGGCGCTGCCGGCGGTGGTGCGGCAGCCGCCCTCCGCCCCGCTGCGCGGCCGGGACGACCTCCTCGCCCGGCTGCTCGACGCCGGCTCCCCGCCCGTCCTCCTCCTCACGGGCGAGGCGGGCCTCGGCAAGACGCGCCTTGCCGGGGAGGCCGCCCGGCGGGCGGCCGCCGAGGGAACGGCCGTGCTGTGGGGTGCGGGCCACGACGCGGAGGGGCACACGCCGTACGGCCCGTTCGCCGAGGCGCTGGACGGCTGGCTGGCGGACCGGCCGACCGCGGAGCGGGCCAGGGCGGGAGCGGAGTATCCCGAACTGGCGACGCTTCTGCCGTCCTTGGGGCGGGTGCGTCCGGAGAGCGGGCGGAGTCCCGAGGAGGAGCGGGACCGGCTGTTCCGGGCGACGGCGGGGCTGCTCGGGGAACTGGCGGCGGAGCGGCCCGTGATGGTGGTGCTGGACGACCTCCACGCCGCGGACGCGGGCTCGTTCCAGCTCCTCAGCCATCTTGCGCGACGGGCGAGGGAGGGCGGAAGGCCCTGGCGACTTCTCGCCACCGTGCGCCCCGAGGAACTTCCCGCGTCCGACCCCCGCCGTCAGGCCCTCGACCTGCTGCTCCGCCAGTCCCTTGCCGCCTGGGTCGACTTGCCCCGGCTCTCCCGGGAGGCCTGTCTCGCCCTCACGGCGGACGTGGTGGGCGCCGACGGAGCCGTACCGGAGCGGGTGTGGGAGCTGTCGCTCGGCAATCCGCTCTTCGCGCTCGAACTGGCCCGGGCGGTACGCGACGGCGAGGAGCGCCCCGGCGCTCCGGAGGGCGTGCGGCAGTTGGTCGCCGAGCGCCTGGCCCGGCTGGGTCCCGCGGCCCGCCGGGTGGTCGACGCGGTCGCGGTCGCCGGGCAGGACGCCGCCCTCGGCGAGGTCCTCGACGTCGCCCGTCGCGGCGGGCACCCGCGGCTCTCGGCGGCCGAGGCGACGGAGGGCGTGGAGGCCGCGGTCGCCGCCTCGGTCGTCGAGGAGCGGCCGGTGGTCAGCGAGGGCCGACCCGTCGCCGGGCTCGCGTTCCGCCACCCGCTGGTGCGGCTGACCTGCTACGACGGCCTGTCGGCCGCCCGCCGCCGACTGCTGCACTCGGCCTACGCGGAGACCGTGCTGCGCCGTCGGCCCGACGCCGTCGACACCCTCGCCGCCCATCTGACCAGGGCGGACGACCCCCGGGCCACCGACTACCTCCGCCAGGCCGCCGAGCGCGCCGCCGCGCTGTACGCGAACGACACGGCCGACCGCTACTACGCCGAACTCACCGACCGGCTCGACGCGCTCGCCGCCGAGTCCGCGCGGGCCCGGATCGACCGCAGCGCGGTCCTGCGCCGCCTCGGCCGCTTCGAGGAGGCGGCGCGGCTGCTCGACGAGGCCCTGGAGGAGCTGGGCCGGCGCGGGGACGCCGACGGCCGGGTCCTGGCGGCGGCGCGGCTCGCGGAGATGCTGCCGAAGACCCGCGGCACGGAGCCCGGCTTCCGGATCCTCGACTCCTGGCCGCCGGGGCCCGACACCCCGGCCGCCGTGGCGAGCGCGCACCACCTGGCCCGCGCGGTGCTGTGCTTCGTGACGGGACGTTACGAGGAGGGGGTCGCCGCCGCCCGGGCAGCGGAGGGCACGGCCCGGACCGTGACGGGTCCGGAGCGGCGCGGGCTGCTCGCCAGGGCGCTGGCCCTGCGGGCGACCTCGCTGGGGCTCGCGGGCCGCTTCGGGGAGGCGCGTCCGGTCGCGGACCGCGCGCTTCCGCACGCGGAGGCGTACGGCGATCCCCAACTGCTCGGCTCGGTCCTCTCGGTCCTCCGGGAGACGTCCCGGCGCAGCGGGCGCCTGCGCGAGGCGATCGCGACGGGCCGTCGGGCCCTCGCGCTCGCCGAGCGCTCGGGAGATCCGACGGCGACGGTCTTCGAGCGGGCCAACCTGGCCGAGCTCCACCTCCTGGTGGAGGAGGTGGCGGAGGCCCGCGAGCTCGCCGAGACGGCCGTACGGGACACGGAGCCGCCGACGGCCTGGTGCGCGCCCTACGCGCTCGTGGCACGCGCGCGCGTGCACATGCGGGAGGGGGAGCCGGGCGGGGGCGAGCTCCTCGAACCGGCCGAGCGGACGGCCGTGGCCCAGGGCGACCACCAGGCCGTGTACGAGGTCAGGTCGGCCCGCGCCGAACTGGCGGTACGGGAAGGCCGCCCCGAGGAGGCGCTGACGCTGCTCGCCGGTTACCGGGAGGCCGGGACGGCCCACCTGCGGGCCTGGGCGCTGCTGGCCTGCGGGCGGGCCGAGGAGTCCGCCGAGGCGGCGGAGGCCGAGGCCGGCCGGGCGGGGCGGGCCGGGGAGCGGCTCGCGGAGGTCGAGGCCCGTACGGTCCGGGCCGCCGCGCTCGCGGCCCTCGGCCGCGAAGGGGAGGCGGCCGAGGGCTTCGACCGGGCGGCGGCCCTGTCGGCGGAACTGCCGTACCCGGCGGGTGCGCGCCGGGTCGCCGACGCCCGCGAGGGGCGCTGAGAAAGGGAATCGGGAGGAGCGGGCGGAGGGCGGCCGGGGCGGCGGGGGCGGCTGGGCCCCGCCGCTCCCGCCGCCCTCCCGTCGGTGCGACCGTCAGATCTCCCGGTCGACGTCGGTGAGGTGGGCGAAGACGACGATGTTCGCCTCGTACCCCTTCTTGCGGTCGAACGTCCCGCCGCAGGTGAGCAGCCGTAGTTCGGGCCGCCCGGTGGGGCCGTACACCTCCTTGTCGGGGAACGCGTCCTTCGCGTACGTCTTGACCCGGTCGACGGTGAAGACGGCGACCTTGCCGTCCGCGCGCGCGACGCGCACGGTGTTCCCGGCGCTGAGCGAGTCGAGGTTCAGGAAGACGGCGGGGCCGCTGCGCGTGTCACGGTGGCCGACGACCACGGCCGTGCCGCGCTCCCCGGGCGTGGCGCCCTTCCCGTACCAGCCGACGATCCGCGGGTCGTCGACGGGCGGGGTGGCGAGCCGGCCTTCGCCGTCCAGTCCGAGCGTGGTGACCGGGGCCTCGATGGTGATGGCCGGGACGGCGAGCACCGTGGGGCGCGAGCGCCCCAGAGGTGCGGGCGGGGGCGGCGGCTTGGGCGGGGGCTCGGGTTTCGCGAGCGCCCGCGACACGCCCTCGGCGCCGTCGGTCCGCAGGCCGCCGGCCTTGTGGTCGACGGCGGCCGGGGCGCCGGCCGCCGCTCCCACCGCGGCCTGACCGGCGGCGAGCGGCGGACCGGCCGGTTCCCCGTCGCCTGCCCACCAGGCCACCCCGGCCACCAGGACGCACGTCGCCGTGACGGTCCTGGCGAGCCGGAGGAGCCGTCGCCGCCGGCGCGCGAGACGGGATCGCGGCGCGGGGCGGAGCGCGGGCGTGGGACGGGGCCCGGTCGTGAGGCGGGACCTACGCGGCGCCATTGTCGCGGCGGCGCGAGCGACGGATCAGGACCAGTCCGGCCGTACCGGCGAGGCCCGCCGCGACGGCGGCCCCGATGCCGAAGGCCGAGGAGTCCTCCGCCGCGATCGGCGCGCTGCCGCCGCCGCCCGCGCCGACCGGGCCGTGCGGGGGCTTGCCGTGGCCGCCGGGGCCTCCGCCGGGACCACCGTTGCCGTTGGTGGGCGTGGGGGTCGGGGTGGGGTTGGTGTCGGGGCAGTCGACCTTGAAGACCTTCTGCTTGCCGGCCCCGTTCTCGCCCTCGAAGGTCCACACGAGCTTGTACATGCCGTCCGGCAGCGCGAGGTCCTCCGTGTGGCCCTTGCCGGAGGTCAGGGTGATGTGGCCGCTGAGGTTGGGGTCGTCGGCCTTGGGTGGCTGCGGGGTGATCGACCAGTCGACTTCCTGGAGGGTGTCGAAGTTGAAGGCGGCGAGGTAGAACTCGCAGACCTTCGGCTCGTCCCGCTGGTCGTCGGGGTCGGTACCGGACTTGTGGATCTTTACGTCGCCGTTGTCACCGGGGGCGGCGAAGGCCGAGGGCGCGCCCGTGAGGGCGAGACCGCCGAAGGCCAGGGTGGTGGCGGCGGTGGCGGCGAGGGAGCGAACGATGCGTGCGGCCATGCGGGGTTCCTCCGAAGGAAGCGCGGCGGGCGATTAAAGCGATAATGCGACTATCTGTCACGGAATGGACACGAAGGGTGGCGACATGCGTCACCACCCTCCGAAGTCGCCCGTCCGGCGCAGACCCGGCGGTCAGATGATCCCGAAGAGGATCCCGGCGGCGAGAACCACCAGCGAGGTCAGCGCCGCCCACTTCACGGTGAACCGGGTGTGGTCGCCGAACTCCACCTTCGCCATGCCCACGAGCACGTACACGGCCGGGACCAGCGGACTCGACATGTGCAGCGCCTGGCCGACCAGCGAGGCCCGCGCGATCTCCAGCGGCGAGACCCCGTGCGCCGCGCCCGCCTCGGCGAGGACCGGCAGCACACCGAAGTAGAAGCCGTCGTTCGACATGAAGTACGTGAGCGGGAGGCTCAGGACGCCGGTGACCACGGCCATGTGGGGACCCATGCCCGCCGGGATCGCGCCGACGAGCCAGTCGGCCATGTGCTTGACCATGCCGGTACCCGTGAGGACGCCGGTGAAGACGGCGGCCGCGAAGACCATGCCGGAGACGTTGAGGACGTTGTCCGCGTGGGCGGCGAGACGGGCCTTCTGCTCGGCCATGTCGGGGTAGTTGACGGTGAGCGCAAGCGCGGCGCCGAGGAGGAACAGGACCGGGATCGGCAGCAGTTCGAGGATCATCGCGGCCAGGAGCAGGACCGTGAGGCCTGCGTTGAACCAGTACAGCCCGGGGCGCAGCGTCGCGCGGTTCGGGTCGAGGCCCTGGAAGCCGTCGTCGGCGACCGGGGTTCCGGAGCCGGCGCCCGCACCCGTACCCGTGACCCCGACCGTGCCCGTGCCCGTGCCCGTGACCGTGACCGTGACCCCACCCTTGCCCGTGCCCGTGCCGGTGCCAGGGCTTCCCGCGCCCCCCGCCGCGACCAGGACGGTCTCGGCCCCCGGTTCGAGCGCCTCGTCGAGGGTGAGGAAGCCGAGCCGCTTGCGCTCACGGCGGCCCAGGACGTACGCGAGGGCGAAGACGAAGAGCAGGCCGACGCCGAGCGCGGGGATCATCGGTACGAAGATGTCGGCGGCGTCCAGCTTCAGCGCGGTCGCGGCGCGGGCGGTGGGGCCGCCCCAGGGCAGGGTGTTCATGACGCCGTTGGCGGTGGCGGCGACACCGGTCAGGACGACGAGGCTCAGACCGAGCCGCTTGTACAGCGGGTACATCGCCGAGACGGTGATCATGAAGGTGGTCGAGCCGTCCCCGTCCAGGGAGACGATCGCGGCGAGCACCGCCGTGCCGACGACGACGCGGACCGGGTCGGCCTTGCAGAAGCGCAGGATGCCCCGGACGATCGGGTCGAAGAGGCCGACGTCGATCATGACGCCGAAGTAGACGATCGCGAACATCAGCATCGCGGCGGTCGGCGCGAGCTTGCCGACCCCCTCGATGACGTAGTCGCCGAGCTGGGCTCCCTGCCCGACCGCGACACAGAAGAGCGCGGGAATCAGTACGAGCGCCGCGATCGGCGACATCTTCTTCGTCATGATCAGGACCAGGAAGGTCGCGATCATGGCGAAGCCGAGGACGGTCAGCATGGAGGACACCTCACGTTCACCCTTGAACTCCCGCCGAGCGGCGGTGCGGATGACGCTAGGTGCCCCCTTTCGGCCTTAACAAGATGTTGACGCGTGAGCAATACGAGCAAAAGCCCAGGTCAGGACTACGGTGACGGCAGCGGCGACGCGCCCGTGAGGGCGGGCGCGAGGTAGGCGTACAGCAGCTGGCGGGTCTCGTCGACGAGGGCCGGGTCGCCCTCCGGGTCCGCGCGGAAGGCGAGGCGGACCAGCGTGTCGGCGGTCTCGACGCCGACGCGGACCTTGCGGCGCAGGGTCTCGTCGGCGGCGTGGCCCAGGTGGACGGCGAGCAGGCCGCAGATCCGTTCCGCGACGAGGAGGTTGGGGTCGTCCATGGCGGCGTCGTCCGGCGCGGCCGTGGTGTCCCCCGCCTCCGGAGCGGCTCCCGACGGCGGTCCGGACGGCGGTTCCGACGGCTCACCGGACGGCGGTTCCGACGGCTCATCGGACGGCGGTTCCGACGGTTCCCCGGGCGTCGCGGTCGGTACGCCGAAGTCGACGAGCGCGAAGCCCGGGACGGTCCGCTTCATCGCGATGAACTCGTCGAGGACGCCGTCGATGGCCCCGTACGCGTCGAGCTGCGGCGACCGCGCGAAGCGGGCGGAGATCCGCTCCGTGTACCGGTCGAGATTGCGGTGGGCGAGCGCGGCGACCATCGCCCGCTTGTTGCCGAAGAACCGGTAGACGGAGCCGATGGGGACTCCGGCGCGGGCGGCGACGGCACGGGTGCTGAGCTGCTCGTAGCCCGTCTCGTCGAGCTGCGCGGCGCAGGCGTCCAGGATCCGGGCGAGCCGCTCGGCGCTGCGCTGCTGCACGGGGGCGCGGCGGAGCGCCGGGACCGAACGGGGGCCGCCACCGGGGCTTTCGCCGGGGCTGCTGGGCGGACCGCTGCGCTGACTGCTGTGGGGACTGTTGTGGGGCACGAGGACCATGATGCCGCTCCGGTCGGGTCAGGCGATGAGCAGGCCGATGCCTCCGAGGGTGTACGCGATCATCAGCACGAACAGCGGGAGTTGGCCCGCGACGGCCCGGGCCGGCGGGAAGAGGCGGACGGACCGGTCGTGCGCGGCGACGACCCCGAGGACGTGACCGGTGACGATCGCCGCGACCTGGAGGGTCGCGAGGCCGCCGGGACCCAGGGGCGAGGCGGGCGCGAGGGCGTTGTCAGTGCCCCCTGCCATGATGACTGTGCGTGGTCCTTCGGTGACGAAGAGCGAGAAGTAGTGGGCGACGAGGTAGCCGAGGGCGATGGGGAGGAGGGAGTGAGCGAAGGAGGTGAGGGGCGTGGCGAGGGACCGGTCCATGAGGCGGAGGGCGCCGGCGCAGAGCCCGTAGCAGGCGGCGGCGAGTGCGGTGACGGCGAGGAGGCCGAGGGTGGCCGTGGCGGTGGGGCCGAGGGAGGAGGTCTGGAGGGTGGTGATCCAGCGGGGGTTGTCGGAGAGGCCGTCGTAGGCGGTGGAGCCGAGGAGGACGCAGACGGTGGCGACGAGGCCGGGGGTCTGCGGGGTGGAGTCGAGGCCGTGGAAGGGGGAGCGCAGGACGAGACGGCCGTCGGCGCGGCGGCCGAGGGGTGAGAGACGGGCGAGGAGGGAGGAGTAGACCTCGAAGGGGTCGGCGTGGGCGAACCAGCGGTCGCCGTGGCGGGCGGCTCCGAGGAGTTGGACGCCCAGGTGGACGGCGAGGGCGGCGAGGAGGGTGGTGGTGGCGGTGTTGTCGGGGGCGACGAGTTCGAGCCAGGTGAAGAGGAGGAGACCGGCGGCCGCGGGGCGGATGCCGACGGCGGCGGGCAGCGGGCGCGGGTTCCGTGGCGGACGGAGCGCGTAGAGGGTGCGGAGCGGGTTGAGGAGGCGCCAGACGGGGCCGAGGAGAAGGGAGGCGGGGACGAGTCCGACCCAGAGGAGGACGTAGAGGGCGCCGGCCGCGGGGTTGCGGTCGGGGTCGTCGGGGCCGAGGAGGAGGTGGAGCAGGAAGAAGAGGGCGACGGCGGCGCCGAGGAGGCGGAGGGCCGTGCGGGTGGCCGGCGCGTCGGCCACCCGCTGGACGGACGTCGGGAGGGGCCGCCCCGCCTCGTCGCCGCGGAAGCGGGACGAGGACCAGAGCAGGCCGAGGGCGAGGAAGGAGACGAGGAGCGCGGCGAAGGCGCCCGCGTAGGCGTAGAAGGGCGAGAGGGGGAGGTCGTGGCGGGAGCCCACGCCGTGGGCGAGGGGGAGGCCGAGACCCGGGGCCGGGACGCCGGTCACCGGACGACCAGTTGGGTCAGGAGGAGTCCGGACCCGTGGGTCTCGACCTCGAAGAGGCCGGTGCGGTCGGCGGTGAGGGTGAGGGAGGCGGGGGTGCCGGGAGAGAGGGGGACTTCGCGGTCGTAGCCGTGGACGTGGACCGTGTCGGCGCGGTCTCCGGTGATACGGAGGGTGAGGCGCTCACCCTTCTTCAGTTCGATGCGGGACGGGGGTGGTTGGACGGTCTTGCCGGTGATGGAGAGGGTGACGGTCCGTCCGGTGTCGGCGGTCGGGGACGGCGTCGGGGTCGGGGTCGGGGGCGGGGCCTTGGTGGCGGGAGCGGTGCCTGCGTCCGTGGCCGTGGCGGTGGCCGTGGGAGTCGCGGCAGCCGGGGCGGTGGCGGGGGCGCCCAGGCGGACGGCTGCCTGGACGGGGGCGCCGGCGACGGCCCAGACGGTGTGGTCGTCCGCGTGGAGGCGGACGGTCAGGGTGCGGACGCCGGGGGGTACGTAGCCCCAGTTGCCGTACAGGCGGGAGATCTCCTTGCCGTCGGCGAGGAGGCGGGCGTGGCCGCGCCCGGGGAGGGCGGCTCCCCCGGTGCTGTCGGGGGTGAAGCGGAACCTCTCCACCGTGAGGTGGACGTTCCAGCCGCCTTCCGTGTCGGGGCGGGTCTCGACCCGGACGGTGGGCGCGGTCGCCGCGGGGAGCTCCCGGAGGCGGTGGCCGGTCTCGTCGCGGGCGTCGAGCAGGGTGCCGCTGGTTCCGGTGGCCTGCTCGTGGCTGGTGCCGGGCTTGTGGTGGGTGGCGGCCCGGCCGCCGCAGCCCGCGAGGGGCAGCGCGGCGGCCAGGACGAGCGCCAGGGAGACGAGGGGCGCCCCCCGGAGCGGACGGGTCGGACGGGTCGGCCCGGTCACGCCGTTCCCTCCTCACGCGCCCGCGTGTCACCCGCCGGGGCCTCGGCCCTGGAGTCGGACTCGGACTCGGACTCGGACTGAGACTTGGGGTCGGGGTCCGGTTCGGCGTCGGCGTCGGCGTCGGCGTCGGCGGCCGGGTCGGCGGCCGGGTCGGTGGCCGGGTCCGTGGCCGGGTCCGTGGGCTCCTGGGTGCGGGCGCCCGCGGCGATCACCGCCCAGAGCACCCAGACGACGCCGAGCACGAGGCGGAACCAGGCGGGGCTGACGGGGATGCCCGGGACCATCAGGACGGCCTTGTCGAAGGCGTCGAGGAGGGTGAGGGCGCCGAGGACCACGGTGGTCCAGGCGAAGACGGGACGGGAGGGACGGAGGGCGAGGCCGATGACGGTCCACCACACGCCGGTGAGCAGCAGGCCGAGGGCCGGGACGACGGTCGGGGTGAGGGCGAGGGTCGAGCCGGCCACGTCGAGGGTCAGGCCGGCGAGGCCGGCGAGGGTGGCGAGGCCCGCGATCCGGTTGCCGCGCAGGCGGCGCCACCAGAGGGCGAAGCCGGTGAGGGCGAGGACGAGCGCGGTGCCGAGGGCGATCTGGGTCTCGACGCGCTGGAGGCCGCGGGCGCCGTACCAGTCGCAGCCGGCCGGGAGGCGGCGGGCCTGGACGCTGTAGTCGGCGCAGACGAGGAGCTGGGCGAGCTTGACGGGTTCGCCGACGATCCGGTCGACGTCGCCGGAGACGTCGCCGCGCCGGGAGCCGCACTCGGGCAGGGCGCCAGGGCTGGACGCGCCCGCGTCGGCCTGCCAGCAGTTGCCGCTGCCCTGGCCGTCCCAGGAGACGTCGGTGCGGTTGGGGCGGGAGTTGCCCGCCTTGTCGACGCCGAGGCGGTTGCCGGCGTAGCGGTTGTCGTGGGAGGTGTCGAACTGCTTGGCCCAGGCGGACTCGCCGCGGATGAAGGCGGGGACGGCGTTCAGGTAGAAGGCGGTGCGCTGGTGGCCGTAGATCCAGTTGTCCTCGTACAGGTTCCAGTTGCCTCCGGCGGTGATGATGCCGGAGCCGGGCGGCATGGAGATCTGGGGGCAGACGACGCCGCGCTCGTAGCCGCGCTCGACGGGCGGCTTGGCGCAGGTGCCGTCGGCGACGTACGGGTAGTAGTCGGCGTTGTTGTCGTGGATGAGGTTCCGCTCGAAGCGGGCGTGGTTCTGGGGCAGTCCGGGGTGGCCGGGGAAGGCGGAGTCCATGGACGCGCCGCCCATGTTGTGGTCGAACTCGTTGTCGTGGACGTAGACGGAGTCACCGGCGGTGCCCGAGTAGCCGACCATGTTGTGGTGGCTGCGGCAGTTGGTGATCTCGATGGAGTAGCGGGGGACGTCGTAGCCGCGGCCGTCGTTGATGTTCGAGGCCGAGCCGGGGTAGATGCCCGAGTCGCCGTTGCCGTAGGACTCGCAGTTCTTGTAGAGGCCGTGGTCCGAGGCGAAGGTGAGGAAGCCGTACTCGTCGTTCCAGCGGGTGAGGACGTCGTCGATGACGAAGCCGTCGGCGGCGAGGACGTACAGCGAGTTGAACGTGGTCCGCTGGGCGGTGAAGTTGCGGAAGTAGATGCCGTCGGAGCCGTCGGCCCTGATGCCGTTCAGCTTCTGGTACTTGGCGTCGATGATCACGTCGAGGCGGCTGGCGCCGGTGCCTTCGACCTGGAGGTCCTTCTTGCCGAGGATCGCGACGAGGTTCTGGTTGTGCGGGCACTCGGCCTGCTGCTCGTAGCTGAGGATCTGGTAGCCGAGCGAGGAGTTCGGCGCCTTGAGCGAGGCGCACTTCCCGGTGGGTTCGGGGAGTGAGGGCTCCTCCTCGTAGAGGCCGGGGAGGATCGCGATCGTCATCCCGGGCCGGTCGACGGCGTCGACGGCCTCCTGGAGGTGGCGGTATCCCTCGCGCGCGCAGCGGTCGAGGAGCGCGAGGTTCCGGGTCCTGAGGGCGTCGGGGAAGGCGGAGATCCGGCGCGCGAAGTCGGCGCGGTCGGTCTTGCAGACGAGGAGGTCGGGCTCGCCGGAGCGGAGCTTCGGGACGCTGCCCGAGCCGTCGGGGAAGGTGACGGGCCGCTCCTCGTGGGCCTGGGCCCCGGGGGCGGTGACCAGGGTGGCGGCAAGGGCCGCGAGCACGGCCGAGAGCGCGAGGAGGAGTCTTCGGGACCAGGACATGCGCGAGAGAGTAGAGCATTGTTCATCTTTCTCGACCCCCTCGTGCAGGTATCGAGCCGGTATCGATTCCGACCGTCCGGCACCCTCCCCGCGGCGTCGACTCCTCACCCTTTGGTCCGGCTCGCGCGGTCCGTCCCCGTTGACGGGAGGGGCGCGGAATCCTACGGTCATCCATAGGATTCCTCGCGGAACCCCGTACACCCCGTACACACCCCGCGCACACCCCGTGCGGGCCCAGGACAGGAGCGGGCGGATGACCACGGAGCAGGCCCGGAAGACGGCCGAGGCGCTCACCTACAGCACCGGATTCGGCAACGAGCACAGCTCGGAGGCGGTCCCCGGCGCGCTGCCGGACGGCCGCAACTCGCCGCAGCGCGCACCCCTCGGGCTGTACGCGGAGCAGCTGAGCGGCAGCGCCTTCACCGAGCCGCGCGCCCACAACCGCCGCTCCTGGCTCTACCGGATCCGCCCCTCGGCCGCGCACCCGCCGTTCACCCGCCTCGACGACGGCGCGCTGCGCGGCGCGCCCTTCGCCGAGACCGTCCCCGACCCCAACCGCCTCCGCTGGAACCCGCTGCCCGAACCGGCGCCGGGTACGGACTGGCTCGCCGGCCTGTGGACCCTCGGCGGCAACGGCGACGCGACCCAGCGCACCGGCATGGCCGTGCACCTCTACCATGCGAACGCCTCGATGGAGCGGGTCTTCGGCGACTCCGACGGCGAGCTCCTCATCGTCCCCGAGCGCGGCGGTCTCCTCCTGCGCACCGAACTCGGCCTGCTCGCGGCGCGCCCCGGCGAGGTCGCGCTGATCCCGCGCGGGGTCCGCTTCCGTGTGGAGCTCCTCGACGAGTCGGCCCGCGGTTACGTCTGCGAGAACTACGGCGCGCCCTTCCAGCTCCCCGACCTCGGCCCGATCGGCGCCAACGGCCTGGCCAACGCCCGGGACTTCCGCGCCCCCGTCGCCGCCTACGAGGACGTCGAGGGCCCGGTCGAGGTCGTCAACAAGTACTGCGGCCACCTCTGGTCGGCGACGTACGGCCACTCGCCGCTGGACGTCGTCGCCTGGCACGGCAACCACACGCCGTACGTCTACGACCTGCGCCGCTTCAACGTCATCGGGACGATCTCCTACGACCACCCCGACCCGTCGATCTTCACCGTCCTCACGGCGCCCTCCGACACCCCGGGCCTCGCCGGCGTCGACTTCGTCGTCTTCGCCCCGCGCTGGCTCGTCGGCGAGGACACCTTCCGTCCGCCGTACTTCCACCGGAACGTGATGAGCGAGTACATGGGCCTCATCGAGGGCGCGTACGACGCGAAGGCGGAAGGCTTCGTCCCGGGCGGCGGCTCGCTGCACAACATGATGTCGGCGCACGGCCCCGACCGGGAGACCTTCGACAAGGCGAGCGCCGCCGAGCTGAAGCCGCAGAAGATCGACGACGGGCTAGCCTTCATGTTCGAGACCCGCTGGCCGGTGTCCCTGACCCCCCAGGCGCGGGACGCCGACCACCTTCAGCGGGGATACGACGACGTATGGCAGGGTCTGGAGCGCCACTTCCGGCCGTAATGTCTCGGCCGTACGCCCCTGGGTCCCGTCCGACCTCCGCCGGACCGGCCCCAGGGCCTGACCGCCTTCGTACGGAGAACCCGTGACCGCCTTCGCACCGGACTCGCTGGTCCTGAACCGCAAGCTGCCGCTCTGGTATCAGGTCTCGCAGTCGCTGCGCGCCTCGATACTGGGCCGCACGCCCGACGCCTCGCTGCGGCTGCCCACCGAGGAGCAGCTCGCCGCCCACTACGGCGTGAGCGTGCTGACCATGCGCCAGGCCCTCAAGGAGCTGGAGGAGGAGGGGCTGATCAGCCGCCACCGGCGGCGCGGCACCTTCATCGAGCCCGGCGCCCGGCGCTCCACCCCTCGCCGGCTGCTCGGCTCGATCGACGCGATCGTGGCCCAGCAGTCGGGCGAGCGGACGACGGTCCTCGGCCACGGCGCCGAGCCGGTGCCGGGCGAGCTCCTGGAGTACTTCCCCGACGCGCCGGAGGTCGTCACGTACCGGCGGCTGCGCCGCGACGGCGAGACCGGTGAGCCGACGAACTGGGTGGAGAACGCGGTGCGTCCCGAGCTCGCCGCCGCCATCGACCCGGCGGACCTGGAGCGCTGGCCGATGACGAAGGTGCTGCGGGACGTGGTCGGCGTCCGGATCAGCCGCATCACGGACACGGTCGAGGCCCGCCTCGCCGACCCCGAGACGGCCGGCCTGCTCCAGGTCCCGCTGCTCTCGCCGATCCTCCACTACACCGGCGTGACGTACGACGAGGACGGCCGGGTCGTCGACGTCGCCCGCATCCGGTACCGCGGCGACCGCTTCTCCTTCACGGTGACGGTGGAGGCCCACTGAGTGGTGGTGAGGTCCACCGAGCGGCGGCGCAGGCCCACCGAGTGGCACTGGAGGCCCACCGAGTGGTGGTGGAGGCCCGCTGACAGCGGGCGGTCGTTAGCATGCGGGGCGTGACGGAAGCTCCCGGAAGCATCGACGACGCGCCGCTCCTCGACGAGCTCATGCCCTGGTCCGTCGCGCCGCTGCGCTTCGGCCGGTCCTGGGTCGTGGCGCCCGATCCCCGTACGCTGCGGGCCCGCTGGGACCGGCTGACCGCCGCCGAGGGCGCCGAGCGCGAGGCCCTGTTCCGGCCGAGCCGGGCCCGTACCCCGTCGAGCGCCGTGGCCGCCCTGCCGGGGCAGCGCACGGGGACCGGCCGCTTCGCCCGCGAGGCGGGCCCGTGCCCCGCGCCGGTGCGGGTCGCGCTCGGACCGTTCGACGAGCAGTGGCTCCTCCCCGACCACCGGCTCATCGACACCGCCCGGCCCGAACTGTGGCGGGTCGCCGACGACTCGCAGCTCTTCGCCGTCGAGCAGGGGTACGTCCCCGGCGCCGGGGGACCCGCCCTCCTGGTGACGGCGGCGCTCCCCGAAGGCCGCTCGCCCGCCGGGCGCCCGGGCCGGATCCGCCCGCTGTTCCGGCGCCCGGGCGGCCAGGAGCCCAACCTCGCCCCCGGGCTCCTGCCCTTCCTCTCCGGGCGCTACGGGCACGAGGTCGACGCCCGGGAGTGGCTCGCCTGGACCCTCGCCGCCGCCCGCCCCTCCCCCGCCGGCTGCCGCGTCCCCCTCCCCGCCGACCCGGAGGTCTGGGCGACGGGCGTGGCGCTCGGCCGGGACCTCGCCGACGTGCAGCTGCGGGGCGCGCGGAGCGGGACGAAGCCGAGGCTGCCGGGCGGCCGCCGGCCCTACGTACGGGCGGCGGTCCCCGCGCGCCCCGGGGAGCTGGTGTACGAGGCCGACGACGAGGTCCTGGCCGTCGGCGAGGGCCGTGTCTCGCCCGTACCGGCGGAGGCCTGGGAGTACCGGGTCGGCGGGGTGCGGGTCCTGGAGCAGTGGTTCGCGCACCGGACCGCCCGGGCGGAGCCCGGCTCGCTGGAGGCGATCGGCCCGGCCGCCTGGCCGCAGGAGTGGACCTCGGAGCTCCTCGACCTGGTCACGGTCCTCGCGCTGCTCGGCGCGCGCGAGCGGGAGCGCGCCGCCTTCGCCTCCGTACCCGCCGCGGGCCGGGAGGAGCTGCGGGGGGCCGGCGTCCTGCCCGTACCGGACCGGGCGCGCCGCCCGGCGTCCGTGCTCGACCACCAGGAGGAGGGCCCGGAGGGCCAGTTCATGCTCCTGTGAGGGGCGTCCCCGCTCCCCGCGGCGGGCGGCTCGAAGGAGTCGAGGAGGCGGGCGATCGTCATCGCGAAGGTCTCCTCCGCGTCCACGGGCGCGGCGGGCGCCTCGGCGAGCAGTCCCGCGAGGTGCGGGTAACGGCCGCTCGCCAGCTGCCCCTTGAGGTGGGACCCGCGCACGGCCTGCTCCTCCGCCTCGGTCCAGGGCAGCGCGCGGGCCCGCTCGGCGAAGGCCTGCTCGTTGGCGACGGTCGCCATGACCGTGCCGTTGTGCTCGTCGCCACGGCCGCCGGCGGCCTGATGACCGGCATGTTCCAGGCCGCGCAGGACTCCCACCGGGGCGTCATGGACCGGTTCAGGACCATGCCGGTGAGCCGGGCCGCCGTCCCCCTCGGGCAGGTCCTCGCCGACCTCCTCGCGAGCGCCGTCGGCACGGTCCCGCTGCTCCTCGTCGGCCTCGCCATGGGCTGGCGGATCGAGGGCACGCTTTCCGAGGCGCTGGCCGCCTTCGGCCTGCTGCTCCTCTTCCGCTCCGCGACGACCTGGGTGGGCATCCGCTTCGGCAACGCGCCCGTCCCCGCGGACGCGGCCTGGCCGGTGGCCCACCCGGTGGCGGGCGCGCTCCTCTGGTCGCTCGGCCTGGTCGCCGTCTTCGCCCCGCTCGCGGTGCGCCGGTACGCGCGCGGGTGACGCACCGGCGTGACGCAGACCCTGATGACAGGACGCCCACCGGCACGGTAGGCACAGGGGTCATGAGCCTCCAGCCCCACCCCCACGACGCCCGGCCCCTTCCCCTCGAAGGGATCACGGTCGTCGCCGTCGAGCAGGCCGTCGCCGCCCCCTTCGCCACCCGGCAGCTCGCCGACCTCGGCGCCCGCGTCGTGAAGGTCGAACGCCCCGACGGGGGCGACTTCGCCCGGGACTACGACACCGCCGCACGCGGCCTCGCCTCGCACTTCGTGTGGTGCAACCGCGGCAAGGAGTCGATCGCGGTCGACCTGAAGGACCGCCGGGGCATGGCACTCGTCCGGCGCTTGGTGGCCGGCGCCGACGTCTTCGTCCAGAACCTGGCGCAGGGCGCCGCCGCCCGGCTCGGCCTCGACGCCGCCACCCTGTGCGCCGCGCACCCGCGCCTGATCGCCGTGGACGTCTCGGGGTACGGGCCGGACGGGCCGTACGCGCACAAGCGGGCCTACGACATGCTCGTCCAGTGCGAGGCCGGACTCGTGTCGGTGACCGGCACCCCGGAGCGGCCGGTCAAGTCCGGCATCCCGGCCGCCGACATCGCGGCCGGGATGTACGCGTTCTCGGGCGTCCTCGCCGCACTGGTCCGGCGCGGCACCACCGGGCTGGGCGGCCCGGTGGAGGTCTCGCTCCTCGACGCCCTCGCCGAGTGGATGGGGCACCCGCTGCACCACGGGTCGCACGGCGGCACGCCCCCGGCGCGTACGGGGCTCGCGCACGCGGTGATCGCGCCGTACGACGCCTATCCGACGGCCGACGGCGGCCTCGTGCTGCTCTCCGTGCAGAACGACCGCGAGTGGCGGCGGCTCGCCGAGCGGGTGCTCGGGCGGCCCGGCCTCGCCGACGACCCGGCCTTCGCCACGAACGCGGCCCGGGTGGCGGGGCGGGCGGCGACGGACGCGGCGGTGGCGGAGGCCCTGGCACCGCTGACGGCTCCGGAGGCGCTGGCCCGGCTCGACGCGGCCGGCATCGCCTGCGCCCGGCTCAACTCGGTCGCCGAGCTCGCGGACCATCCACAGCTGGCGGCCCGCGACCGGTGGCGGATGGTGGACTCGCCGGCGGGTCCGCTGCGTTCGCTCCTGCCGCCGATCGTCTTCCCCGACGGGCCGGAGCCGAGGATGGGGCGGATCCCCGCCCTGGGCCAGGACACGGACGGGATCCTCGGCGAGCTCGGAGTGCCGGAGGCGGAGGCCAAGGAGCTCAGGAGCGCGGGCGTGGTGGCCTGACGCCTCCGCAGGAGACGCCCGGCAGACGGGCAGGAGACGGTCAGGAGGCGGCGGCAGGGGCGGAAGCCGCGCACGGGCACGACGAAACGCCGGACGGGCGGGGACACGTCCGGCGTTCTCGTCTGCGGAGTCGTACGGGAGACCGGGGCCGCCGGGCGGAAGCGGGCGGGTGGCCTCGGGGTGCGCGGCCCCGGCGCCGGTCTCCCGGTCTCCTAGCGGCGGGTGCCGAAGAGCGAGCGGCGCAGGCGGCGGAGCGGGGCGAAGAGCGAGACCCGCGCGCTGCGGCTGCGGTGGCTGTGCACCGGCACCTCGCGCGGACGTGTCGTCAGCTCCCGCATCAGCAGGGTCGCCTCGGCCACCTCGCGCTGGGGCACGGCGGGTCCGCCGAGCACCGCGAGATGGCGGTCCAGCCGCGAACTGGTCGCGCTGCTCCCGCAGGTGATGGCAGGCACTCGCGGCCTGCTGCGCATTGCTATCTGTTCCATGTCACTCCCCACCCGTACGAGGGCACCCGGCCCGGGCAGGTTAACCCTATCGCTCCACTGTCACACCCGTGTATCCCACCGTCGGGATTCACCGCACCCGTACGAGGGTTGACGGTCACCGTGCGAATCCATCTGATTCCAGGGCGAGTTGGACAGGGCTCGAACACCTGCCGAACCGTCATGAACCATCCTGCACCCAGAGCCCCGACCTCGCCGTACGGAGGATGATGTGATCTCCGCCACCATGATCGTTCCCGTGCGCGTCCCGCACGCGCCGGAGCCAGGAGGCGGCCGCTCGGCTACCGTGGATCCATGACGGTGATCGCGGGTCGTTACCGGCTTCTGGACGTCCTCGCGGAAGGGGCGACGGGGACCGTCTGGCGCGCTCTCGACGAGACGCGCGTCCACGAGGTGGCCCTCAAGGAGTTCCGCGCGCCCGACGGGCTGCCCGCCGACGAACTCCCCCTCCTGTACGCGCGCCTGGAGCGCGGGGCGCGCGCCGCTGCCCGCGTCTCGCACCCCTCGGTGGTGACCGTGCACGGCGTGGTCACCGAGGACGGCCGGCCGTGGGTGGTCATGGAGCTGGTCCGCGGACTCACCCTCGCCGAGACCCTGGAGGCCGGCGGCCCGCTGCCGCCCGCCGAGGCCGCGCGGGTCGGCGCCGAGGTGCTCGCCGCGCTGCGGGCGGCACGGGCGGCGGGCGCGCCGCACCGGGGCGTGCGCCCCGGGCACGTCCTGCTCGCCAACGACGGCCGGGTCGTCGTCACGGGCTTCGGCGCGGGGCCTGGCACGGAGCCCGGCGCGGCACTCGGCGCGGGGCCCGGCACGGAGCCCGGCGCGGGCGACGGAGCCCCCGCCCCGGAGGCCGAACTGCGGGACCTCGGTGCGCTCCTCGGCGCGGCGACGGAGGGCGGCGCGGTCGGCGCGCTGGGTCCCGTCCTGGACGGGCTCCGCGGGGACGCTTCCCCGACGGCCGATCAGCTGGAGGGCTTGCTGCGGCGGTTGGCCTCGGACGGACCGAGGGGCGAGGCGAAGCGGGGCGCGTCGTCGCCTCCGCCCGCGTCCGTACGGGCGGGGGCCGAGGAGGACGCGTCCGCGCGCCCGGGGGCGGTCGGCCCGGGCCCGGTGGGCCGGGGCGCGCGGCCGCCCCGGCGTTCGGCGCGGCCCCGTCGGGGTCCCGTCCTGCTGGCCGGGATCGTCGGGGCCGTGCTGCTCGCGGGGGCGTTGACGTACGAGTACGTGCGGGAGGGGGACGCGGACACCGGTCCCGGGCGGGGCGGGGTCACGAGCACCGTCACCCCGTCCGGGAGCGGAGGGTCGTCCGCTACACCGCTCCCTTGAGGGAGGGCAGGTAGCCGCCGGACTGTCCGGAGGCGGTCGGGTGGTACGACTCCCCGATGTTGAGCCAGTTGACGCTGTGCAGCCAGGCCGAGCCGGAGCAGATCTCGTGGCCGGTGAAGGGCGGGACGACGCTGGCGAAGGCGTAGCCGTGGTTGGCCGCGCGCTTGGCGATGGCGGCGTTGAGGTAGTCGGAGGCGCCGTTGATGGCACTGCGCTCGGCTTCGCTCAGGCCGGCGATGCAGTTCCCGTCGAGCTTGTAGAAGCGCGGGTAGCCGAGGACGACGACGCGGGCGGCGGGGGCCTTGTTGCGGATGGCGGTGTAGACGGCGTCTAGCTTGCCGGGGAGCGTGGAGTCGACGTACGCCTTGGCCTGATTCACGCGGTTGATGCAGGTGGATTCGGACTGGAGCACACAGGTCGTCATGACGTCGGCGAATCCGGCGTCATTTCCCCCGATCGTGAGGGAGACCAGGTCGGTGGCGGCTGACAGGGGGCCGAGCTGATTGGCGGTCACATCACCCGTTCGGGCGCCCGAGCAGGCGGTGAACGCGAACGAGGAGGGGGCGTTCGCGTTCTTCCAGAGCACCGGGTAGGCCTTCGTGGAGCGCTTGCAGTCGCCGCTGGCGCTGTCGTAGCTGCCGGCGCCGACACCCGAGGAGTACGAGTCCCCCAGCGCCACGTAGTCGAGGGCGGCGGTCTCGGCCGCCTGGGCGGCGCTCGCCCCGGTGAGGGCGAGGACGGCGCCGAGCATGAGCGAGGACGAAAGGGCCGCGAAGCGGGACAGTCTCATGGAACCTCCCTGTAGCAGGATCTCTGCGTTACCAGGTAGTAGCAGCGGATCCGCGCGATCGGAAGTGTCCATGACAAAACTAGGGGTGGGTGTCGCCGAAACTCCCACTTCCACCGTCGATTTCAGGCCAGGGAACACCCCGGGCAAAACACCGTGCGCGGCCTGCCCCGTTGCCGGATCATGGGCGCCATGGCTGACACCCCACCGGCACCGGTACCGGCTCCGTCCGAGCCTCAGCGCGCACTGCCGATCCGGCTCAACCTCGACGACAGCGACTCCCCTTCGGACGTCGTCGACGCGCTCTTCCTCGGCCGCTTCGCGACCGGCGAGCAGCCGCACGCGCACAGCACCACCCTGGACCGGGTCAGGCCCGACGCGACGCTCCTCCCGGCGGACGCGCGGATCCTGCGCGCCGCGAAGGACGACGACCGCAGCGCCGTACTGGCCGAGGGCGAGGGGTGGACGCTCCTGATCTCCCGCTGGAACCGGGGCGCGGACGTCACCGTGACGGCCGCCGACGCCGAACTCGCCGAGCGGATCCTCAAGGAGGCGACCGACGGGGCGAAGGACGAGCCGGAGCCGCAGCCGGAGAACGTGACGATGGGGTTCTGGTACGTGTCGCCCCGGCGCGGCCCGCACCGCACGACCCGTCAGATCAGCGCCGGGACCTGGGACGAGGTGCGGCCCAACTACTCGGCGCCGGTGGCCGCGTCCATGGACCGGCTGATGAAGGTGACCCCGGAGGACATCGCGGGCCGGCTCCTGCTGCTGCACGGGCCGCCCGGCACGGGCAAGACCTCGGCGCTGCGGACGCTGGCCCGGTCCTGGCGCGACTGGTGCCAGGTGGACTGCGTCCTCGACCCGGAGCGGCTCTTCAACGACGTCGGGTACCTGATGGACATCGCCATCGGCGAGGACGAGGGCTCGGCGAAGGGCCGCTGGCGGCTCCTGCTGCTCGAGGACTGCGACGAGCTGATCCGCGGCGAGGCCAAGCACACGGCGGGACAGGCCCTGTCCCGGCTGCTCAACCTGACCGACGGACTGCTCGGACAGGGACGCAACGTCCTCGTGGGCGTCACCACCAACGAGGACCTGGAGCGGCTGCACCCGGCCGTGGTCAGGCCCGGGCGCTGCCTGGCCCGTATCGAGGTCGGACCGCTGACGCGGGCCGAGTCGGTGGCGTGGCTCGGCCGCGAGACGGACGTGCCGCACGAGGGCGCGACGCTGGCGGAGCTCTTCGCGCTGCGCCGCGGCACGCCCCCGGCGGACCTTCCGGAGCCCCGCACGGCGGGGGCGGGGCTCTACCTGTAGGGCACCGCCCCGTGAGGGCCTGTCCGGCCCCGGTCCGCCGGGCAGGTCCTCAGGGCGTGTGCCGGGCGCCGCCGGGCAGGCACCACTTTCGACGCACGCCCTAGCTGGGAGCGTCGTACGCCGCCCGCAGTGCCTCGTTCATCGCGGCCTCGGCCGCCTCGCGGCTGAGGCCGAGGCGGCGGGCCTCCTCGGCGTACTGCGCGGCGGCGGTGGCGGCCCGGCGGGTGGCCGCGTCGCCGGCCGCCGCGACGAAGGTCCCGTGGCGCCCGCGGGTCTCGATCACCCCGTCGGACTCCAGCGCCTTGTACGCCTTGGCGACGGTGTTCGCGGCGAGCCCCAGCTGCTCCGCGAGTCCCCGTACCGTCGGCAGCTTGTATCCGACCGGCAGTCTGCCCGACCGGGCCCGCTCCGAGATCTGGGCGCGCAGCTGTTCGTACGGAGCGGTGGTGGATCCATGGTCCACGGCGATGGTGAGTGTCACCCCTCCGATTCTGCCCTCACCTCACCGGAAAATGGGAGGCGCGGGTCGGTCCTCCGCCCGTAGCGTCCGTGCATATGACTCTGATCATCCGTGCCGCGGAGGCCGGGGACGCCGAGGCGTTCGCCCGGGCTCGTCGGGCCGTACTGCCGTTCATCCTCGTGACCGCCGAACAGCTCGCCTTCGACTGGGCGCACACCCATCCGGACGGCCACTACCGGCCGCTCATCGCCGTGACGGAGGACGGGACGGTCGCCGGGACCGCACAGGTGGGGATCGCGCACGACGCGACCGAGCCCGGCGTCGGCTTCGTCAACGTGTACGTGGACCCGGCCCGTCGGGGCCTCGGCGCGGGGGCGGCGCTGCTGGGCGCGGCCGAGGAACACCTCGCCTCGCACGGCGCGCACACCCTGTTCAGCTGGGTCCTCGACGAGCCGTCGAACCGCTCGTGGGCCGAGCGGCGCGGGTACGCGCCGAGCCGTTCCGCGTACTACCTCCGGCTCGACCTGGCCGGCGCCGACCTGCCGCCGCTCGGCGTGCTGCCGGACGGCGTGGAGCTGCGGACGGGCGAGGACTTCGCGGCGGACCCGCGGCCGCTCTTCGAGCTGGACGCGCTGACGACCGCCGACGAGCCGGGCGACCTGAGCTTCGACCTGGACGACTTCGACCACTGGCGGGCGACCACCTGGGACCACCCGTTCCACGACCCGTCGCTGACGACGGTCGCGCTGGTGGACGGCGTGCCGGCGGCGTTCACGGCGGCGCAGTCGGACCGCCTGGGCCGGTACCGCACGGGGATGACGGGCACCGCTCCCGCGTTCCGCGGCCGCGGGCTCGCGAAGCTGGTGAAGACCGCGTCGCTGCACCGGGCGCGCGAGGCGGGCCACACGGTGGCGTTCACGGGGAACGACGCGGACAACGGGCCGATGCTGGCGGTCAACAAGTGGTTCGGGTACGAGATCGCGGCGACGGAGGTGCGGCATGTCCGGACGATCGGTTGAGGTCACCCTGAGAAAGGCGGGCCGTACGAAGATCCGTTACCCGGCGGAGGTCCTCGTGGAGCGGGGCGACCGGCTGTCGGTCCGCGCGCCGTGGGCGGCGGAGGGGGTACGGGACTTCGGCTTCGTGCGGTTCGAGCCGGGGGACGTCTTCGTGGAGCACTACTGGGCCGACCGCTGGTACACGGTCAAGGAGGTGTGGTCCGCCGACGCCACGCTGAAGGGCTGGTACTGCGACATCACCCGGCCGGCCGAGATCGGCGGGGCCGGGGTGGTCGTCGAGGACCTGGACCTGGACCTGTGGGTGTCGGCGGACGGCAGCGAGGTGCTGCGCCTCGACGAGGACGAGTTCGCGGCGAGCGGTCTCGCCGCCTCCGATCCGGAGGCGGCGGCCCGGGCCGTCGTGGCGCTCGACGAGCTGGAGGCGCTGGGCCGGGAGGGCCTGCGCGACCTGCTGTCCTGAGCCACTGGCCCCGCGGGGTCAGTGCAGCTCGACGTCGGCTTCCTCGCGGGCGAGGAAGCCGGGCGTCGGCAGCCCCATCTCGCCGGTGGCCGTGAGCTGCATGAGGCCGGCCTGGACGTGGGCGGCGCCGGGCGTGAAGGCGGGGTCCTTCACGACGGCGCTGTTGACCCACTCGTGGACCTGCCCGTCACAGACGGCCCGGGTGCCGCCGATTCCGGTGGAACGTTCCCCCTGGACGAGCGTGGAGCTGACGAAGACGGGGCCCTGGCTGTCGTCGAAGCAGCGGTACTGGCCGGAGAGGGTGACCGTGCTGTCGGCCGCGACGGTGCCGTGCCCGTCGACGGAGAGCCCGTCGCCCTCTCCCGCGTGCGCGAGGGGGGCGAGGGCGGCGGCGAGCAGGACGCCTGCGGCGAGGGCGGTACGGACGCGCATGGACGGGGGTCCCTTCGGGGTGGGGGGTGTGTGGTGCTGCCCGCCAGGGATACCGGATCAAGCCGCCCGATGTCCGAAACTCACCCCATCGCGGGCGAGTTGAGCGCCTCCGGCAGGACCTTCCGATAATGGACACGGTCGTACGCACCGTCGAGCCGCCGCTCGACGACCTCGTAGCCGTACCGCTCGTACAGCTTCTGGTTCTCCCACATCATCGCGTTGGTCAGCAGCCGCACCTCCCCGACCCCGAGCTCCCGCGCCCGCCCCTCCACCCACACCATGAGGGCCCGCCCGACGCCGGTGCCCTGGGCGTCGGGGTGGACGGCGATGGCGTCGAGATACAGGTGGTCGGCCTCGGAGAGCACGACCACGACCCCCCGCACGACTCCCCCGACCTCGGCGACGAACACGAGTCCCCCGTCGACGTTCGCCGCGTGGTCCCCCTCCATGGGCGACGGCACGAGCCCGATCCGCTCGATGTAGTGATGGAAGGCCGCGTCGACGACACCCTTCACGACGGGCACGTCGGCGGCGACCGCGGGGCGGATCAGTACGTCTGTCATACCGCCACGGTACGACGTCTCCCGGCCACGACCCCGGGCGACAGTTCCTCAGGCGCCGCTTAGACGCGCCTTAAAGCGGTCCTAAGGATCGCCGTCTGTCGCTCGTCCGCGGCCTTTTCGCGGAGCCGGCGGGCTAGCTTCTGGACAACCCCCCACACCCCCACCCTCGTGAAGGAGTTGTCCCCCCATGACCTCTCGTCGTACGGCCCCGGTCGTCACCGCCCTGCTCGGTCTGTCCGGGCTCGCCGTCTCGCCCGCGCACGCGCACGGGTCGATGACCGATCCCGTGAGCAGGGTCGCCGCCTGTTACGCGGAGGGGCCCGAGGCGCCGAGGTCGGCCGCCTGTCGGGCGGCCGTGGCGGCGAGCGGGCCGCAGGCGTTCTACGACTGGAACGCGGTGAACATCGCCAACGCGGCCGGTCAGCACCGGCAGTTGATCCCGGACGGCAAGCTGTGCAGCGCGGGCAACGACAAGTACCGGGGGCTCGACCTCGCGCGGGCCGACTGGCCCGCCGGCCGGATGAACTCCGGCTCCCGCACCTTCCGTTACCGGGGGACCGCGCCGCACAAGGGCGCCTTCGCGCTGTACGTGACGAAGGACGGGTACGACCCGACGAAGCCGCTCGCCTGGTCGGACCTGGAGGGCGAGCCCTTCGCCACCGCGACCGACCCGAGGATGGAGAACGGTGACTACGTCTTCGACGGGACCGTTCCCGCCAAGTCCGGGCGCCACCTGATCTACGCGATCTGGCAGCGCTCCGACTCCCCCGAGGCGTTCTACTCCTGCTCGGACGTGGTGTTCGGAGGCGAGGGCGGCGCCGGTACGACCCCCACGCCGACCGCCTCCGCGCCGAACGAGCAGCCGAGCGGGGAACCTTCCGCCGAGCACGACCACTCGGGGACGTCCGCCGCGCCGGAGCCGGAGGAGAGCGAGAAGAGCGAGGGGAGCGAGGGGAGCGAGGGGAGCAAGGCGGAGGGCGACGGTGCGCCCAACGCGCCTTCTCCCGCCGGTGGTTCGGAGGCCACCGACACCCCCGCTCCCGCCGCGCCCGCCGTCGTGCTCGCCGAGACCGGGGGCGGCGCCTCCCGGGCCCACTTCGCCGTCGGGGGCGCCGCCGTGCTGTCTCTCGGTGCCGCGCTGTTCTTCGGGGCCGCCCGGCGGCGGGCCCGGGGCTGAGGGCTAGCCGATCACCGACAGACAGGTGGTCGGGGTGGCGTGGGCCGGGTCGAGGGCGTTCTCGACCTCGTGGAAGGCGACCCGGTCCACCGTGCCGATGGCCACGTGCTCGGAGAGGTCGAGCGCGCACTTGTCCTGGATGAGGACGTTGGTGACGTTCGGGCCGACGAGGAACTGCGAGCGGTACGGGGTGACCACCTCGTCGTACTGGGTGGCGATGACGTGGTAGCGGACGCCGGGGACCGTGTCACCGCCCTCGTTGAGCTTCGTGATGAAGGCCGAGCCGGCGATCTGGTCGGCGAGGCCCGGCGTCGTGGCGCTGATGAGGTCCTCGGCGCCGGGGAAGTGCGGCAGGAGCTTGGTGAGGCCGAGGAGGGTGGTGCCGTGGTTGTCGGGCGCGATCCCGACGAGCGCGTTCACCTTGGCGGCGCCTCCGAGGAACTTGAGGTACCAGCGCGGCATCATGCCGCCCTGCGAGTGCCCGACGAGGTCCACCTCGGGCGCACCGGTCGCGGCGAGGACCCGGTCGACGTACGCGTCGAGCTGTCCGGCGGACGCGGCGATCGGGCCGAGGCCGTGGAAGAGCGGCACGCCGGGCAGTTGGCCGTAGTCGAGCGAGAAGACGCAGTACCCGCGGTTGACCAGGTAGGGCGCGAGGACGAGCCAGTTGTCGACGGAGTTCCCGAAGGTGCCGTGGACGAGGACGACCGGGCGGGGGTGCGCGGCGGAGGGCTTGCAGGTCCAGTCGTTCCAGCCGCGGCTCGTCGAGGCGAGGGTGTCGGTCCGGGCCGAGGCGGAGGCGGTGGGGGCGAGTGTCGCCACGGCGGCCAGTGCCAGGACGGACAGGGCTCTGACGGCGCGTGACGTGCGGGACTTCCAGGGCAGCATCGGGCGATCTCCTTGCGGCTCAAGGGGAAGGTGGGGGTGCTGTGCCCTGCGGTCCGGACCACAAGTGGGGATGCGCGGTGGGGCCGCGCTCCAGCCAAGCTACGCAGCGGTAGCTTCGGGGGGAAGTTACGCGTCGGTAAAAAGTGTCGTGTCGCCGTCAGGCGGCCACGGGCCCGGCCGAGGGGCCGCGCGAGGGCCCCGGCGTGTGGCCCGTCGACGCACCCGCCAGCGCCCCCGGCACCACCGCCCGCGGGCCGAACCTCGCCCGCGCCCGGTCCGCCACCGCCTCGATCCGCCGCGCCTTCTCGTCCGCCGGGTCGAAGGACAGCTGGTGGGCGGAGCCCTCGGCGCCCGTCAGCCCCTCGGCGCGGAGCGCGATGCCCCGGACCCGGGCCCGCTGGAGGCCGAGGGCGTCGTGGAGCGCGTACGCGAGGGAGGTCAACGCGGCCGAGTGGGCGGTCGGTTCGGGCAGGGTACGCGTGCGGGTCGTCGTGCTCCGGTCCGCGTACCGCACGGTGAGCGCGAGTCCCCGGCACACCTGCTCCTCCGACCGCAGCCGGGCGCCGAGTTCGTCCGCGAGGGAGAGCAGCGCCCGGCGCTGCTCGGTGCGGTCGGTCTCGTCGTACGGGAAGGAGCGCTCCGCCGCCGTCGAGCGCGAGGCCGCGTTCGGGACGACGGGGGTGCGGTCGACGCCCCGCGCCCGTTCCCACAGCTCGCGGCCGGTCTTCGCGCCGACGAGCCGCTGGAGCACGGCGAGCGGCGCTTCGGCGACGCGGCCGACGGAGTCGAGCCCGTACCCGCAGAGGGTGCGGGCGGTGGCGCGGCCGACGCCGTCGAGCGCGACGACCGGCCGGTCCCGCAGGAAGGCGGCCGGGTCGTCGACGACCAGGGTGACACCGGGCCTGGCCTCGCGGGCCGCCATCCGGGCCAGCATCGGGTTGGGTCCGGCGCCGATGACGCAGTCGACGCCGTACAGGGCGAGGGCGCGGACCCGGATCACGGCGGCGAGCCCGGCCGGGCTCCGGCCGAAGTAGCGCAGCGCGCCGCGCACGTCGGCGAGCAGCTCGCCGGGCGGAGCGGCCTCGACCGTCGGCGTGAACTCGCCGAGGAGGGCGACCAGTCGGGGCAGGACCGAGGACGGGGCCGAGGGCAGGGCGGGCTCTCCCGCCGGGTCGACGTCGAACCGTACGCAGAGGATCATCCCGCGCTCCCCGGGCTGCTGTGCCAGAGCTTCCGCGACGGCGTCGCGGCGCCTTCCCCGGCCGGCCTGAGGTCGGCCCAGGGGTTCATCTCGTAGCCGGTGGGCATCGTGATCCGGCGGCCGGGGTCGGTGTTCCCCGCGGTGGGCGGCCTGGAAGCGGCCAGCCGCTCGCCCACCGCCTCCAGGCCCCCGGACGACCGCAGTTCGACGAGTTCGGCGAGGTTCCAGGCGGCCGAGCCGACCACGCTGAGGCTGCGCGGGCCGCGCCGCTGGACCACGCCCCTGACCAGGAGCAGCCAGGAGTGGAAGACGGTGTGGGCGCAGGCCTCGTGGGCGTCGTCGAAGAAGGCGAGGTCGACCAGGCCCGTACCGTCGTCGAGGGTGCTGAAGATGACCCGTTTCCCGGAGCGGATCGGCGGGGTCTGGGTGGCGGCCTTGGCGCCCGCGACGAGGACGGTCTGGCCGTGGGCGGCGGAGCGCAGCCGCTGGGCGGAGACGACGCCGAGCTCGCGGAGGAAGGCGTGGTGGTCCTCCATGAGGTGGCGGGAGGCGTCCATGCCGAGGACGCCGAGCTCGGCGCTGAGGCGTTCGCTCTCGTCGAGGTCGGGCAGGCCGACGGGGGCCGTCTTCCCGCCCTGGGCGAGCGGGAGTTGGGCGCCGTGGGAGGCGGCTCCCCGGTGGATGCGGCGGAGTTCGGTGAGGTGGAGCAGCAGGTCGCGGCGGTTGGCGCCGAAGGCGTCGAGGGCACCGACCTGGGCGAGGCGTTCGGCGACGGGGGTGCGGGGGCGGGCCCGTTCCCAGAAGTCGAGCAGGGAGGCGTAGGGCTGTCCGGCCTCGATGCGGGCGCTCTCGGTCTCGCCGATGCCGTGGACGTCGGTCAGGCCGAGGCGGAGACCCCAGAGCGGCGAGCCGTCAGGCTTTTCGGACACCAGTTCGATGCGATGGGCGACCGCCGAGCGGTTCACGTCCAGCGGCAGCACCGGCACCCCGCGCCGCCGCGCGTCCGCGAGCAGCAGCCGCTTGGGGTACATGCCCGGGTCGTGGGTGAGCAGCCCCGCGTAGAAGGCCGCCGGGTGGTGCGCCTTGAGCCAGGCCGACTGGTAGGTGGGCACGGCGAAGGCCACGGCGTGCGCCTTGCAGAAGCCGTACGAACCGAAGGCCGCGACGATCTCCCACGCACGGGCGACGACCTCGGCGCCGTAACCGCGCTCCGCCGCCCGCCGCGCGAACCAGACCTCGATCCGGCCCTGCGACCCGGGGTCGGAGAGCCCGCGCCGCACCTGGTCGGCCTCCGCCCGGTCGCAGCCGGTCATGATCCGGACGATCTCGATGATCTGCTCGTGGAAGACGACCACGCCGTACGTCTCCCGCAGCGCCTCCTCCAGGTCGGGGTGCGGGTAGCGGACGGGGGCGCGGCCGTGCCGGGCCTCGATGAAGGGGCGGACCATGTCGGCGGCGACCGGGCCCGGCCGGAAGAGCGAGATGTCGACGACGAGGTCATGGAAGGTCGCGGGCTGGAGGCGTCCGACGAGGTCGCGCTGGCCGGGCGACTCGATCTGGAAGCAGCCGAGGGTCTCGGTGGACTGGATGAGCCGGTACGTCTCGGGGTCGCCGTCCGGGACCGCGTCGACGTCCGGCCGGGTGCCGGTGGCGCGTTCGACCTCGGCGACGGCGTGGGCCATCGCGGACTGCATCCGCACGCCGAGGACGTCGAGCTTGAGCAGCCCGAGCTCCTCCACGTCGTCCTTGTCGAACTGGGACATGGGGAACCCCTCGCCGCTGGTGGGCACCACGGGGGTACGGGTGAGCAGCGAGGCGTCCGAGAGGAGGACCCCGCAGGGGTGCATGGCGGTGCCGCGGGGCAGCGCGTCGAGCGCCTCGACCAGCTCCCAGAGGCGTCCGTACCTCTCCCGCTCCCCCGCGAGTTCGCGCAGCTCGGGGAGTTCGTCGAGGGCGGCGAGCGCGTCCCGGGCGCGGATGTGCGGGAAGGCCTTGGCGATCCGGCCGATCTCGGCCGGGTCCAGGGAGAGGGCGGCGCCCACGTCCCGTACGGCGTGACGGACCCGGTAGGTCTCGGGCATGGCGACGGTGGCGACCCGCTCGGTGCCGAAGCGGTCGATGATCGCCCGGTAGACCTCCAGGCGGCGGGCGGACTCCACGTCGATGTCGATGTCGGGCAGGGCGGTGCGGCGCTTGGAGAGGAAGCGCTCCATGAGCAGGCCGTGCTCGACCGGGTCGGCGTGGGCGATGCCGAGGAGGTGGTTGACGAGGGAGCCGGCGCCCGAGCCGCGGGCGGCGACCCGGATCCCCATGCCCCTTACGTCGTCGACGACCTGGGCGACCGTCAGGAAGTACGTGGCGAAGCCGTGGTGGGCGATGATGTCCAGCTCGTGGTGCATCCGGTCCCAGTAGGCGCGCCGCTTCTCGTACCCCTTGAGGATCATCCCGGCGGCGGCCCGCGAGGCGAGGACGCGTTGGGCGGTGCGGTGCTCGGCGCCGACGAGGTACGGCTCCGGGAAGTGCGCGGAGCCGATGCCGAGGTCGTCCTCGGGGTCGACGCGGCAGGCGTCGGCGACCGCCGCGGTCTGTTCGAGCAGGTGGCGGGCGGCGCCCCGGTCGAAGCCCGCGGCCTCGACGATCCGCTCGGCCGCGGCCCGCATGTCGTCGGCGCCCTTGAGCCAGGCCTCTCCGCTGTCGAGGCCCTTGCGGGGGTCGATCGGGACGAGGCGGCGGGCGGAGTCGAGGACGTCGGCGACGGGCCCCTGACCGGGGTCGGCGTAGCGGACGGCGTGGGCGAGGACGGGCCGGACGCCCTGCTCGGCGGCGAAGCCGACGGTACGGGCGGCGAGCCGCAGCGAGCCGGGGCCCGCGCCGGGGCATCCGTGGTGGACGGCTTCCAGGCGCAGCGCGTCGCCGTACCGCTCGCGCCAGGGGGCGAGCAGGCGGGCGGCCCGGTCGGGGCGGCCGGCGGCGAGGGCGCGGCCGACGTCGGAGTCGGGGCCGAGGAGGACGAACACGCCGTCGGCGCCGGCCCCGTCCAGGGCCGGCCAGGACAGCACGGGTCGTTCCCCTCCCCCCGCATGGGCGGCGGTGACCAGCGCGCAGAGCGTGGCCCAGCCGGCGCGGGAACGGGCGAGGAAGAGGGCGCGGGGCGCGGACTCGTCCACGAAGGCCCCGCCCCGCACGGGCACCCGCCGAGCGGACCCCTGCCCGGCCGCGCCTCGCCCGGACGACAGACCCCGACCGGACGAGCCCGGCTCGGATGAGCCAAGGCCGGACGGGCCAAGGCCGGACGGGCCAAGGCCGGACGAGACCGCACCGGATGAGCCCGGGCCGGACAAGGACGAGCCGGAGAAACCCCGGCCGGAGAAACCCCGGCCGGACGAGCCCCGGCCCGAAGGGTCCGAGCCAGGACGCCTCGCGCCGGGCCGGCCCGTACCGGTCGCGTCCCCGCCCGACGAGCCCCGCCCCGACGGGTGTCGGGGTGTCGGGGTTCCGTCGGGGGCGGGGGTCTCCTCGTAGGCCAGGTCCACGCCGAAGAGGGGGCGGACGCCCTCCTTCGCGCAGGCGCGGGCGAAGCGGACCGCGCCCGCGAGGGTGTCGCGGTCGGTCAGGGCGAGTGCGTCCATGCCCCGCTCGGCGGCGCGCGTCGCCAGCCGTTCGGGGTGGGAGGCCCCGTACCGCACGGAGAAACCCGAGGCGGTGTGCAGGTGCGTGAATCCCGGCATGGCCACCTCCGCCTTCCCGCTCTCGTATTCGTACATACGTTCCCATCCCCCGGAACCCAGCGTAGCTTAACTTCGAACGTTCGTGCGATAACCCGTTCGGACCCCTCCCACCTGCGGAAACGCCCCCTCCCCCGGAACCTGGGGGGCATGAGCCTCGTCGATGAACTGAAAAGCGCCGTCACACCCCGGGCCGCCCTGCTCGTGGTCGGCGTCTTCGCCCTCCAGCTGCTGTTCATCACCTCGTACGTCGGGGCTCTGCACCATCCGAAGCCGACCGACGTGCCCTTCGGCGTCGTCGCCCCGCAGCGGGTCTCGGCGCAGCTCGTCGGACAGCTGGAGAAGCTCCCGGGCGACCCGCTCGACACCCGGACGGTCACCGACGAGGCCGAGGCGCGGGAGCAGATCCTGAACCGGGACATCGACGGCGCCCTGATCGTCGACCCGACGGGCCGTACCGACACCCTGCTCGTCGCCTCCGGCGGCGGAACCGTGCTCTCCAGCGCTCTGGAGACGATCTTCACGAAGGTGGAGGCGACCCAGCAGCGGACCGTGAGGACCGTCGACGTGGCGCCCGCCTCGCCGGAGGACTTCGACGGGCTCTCCGCCTTCTACCTCGTCGTCGGCTGGTGCGTCGGCGGTTACATCTGCGCCGCCATCCTGGCGATCAGCGCCGGCTCCCGGCCCGCGAACCGCGAGCGCGCGGTCATCCGCCTCGGCGTCCTGGCGCTCTACTCCGCCCTCGGCGGCCTCGGCGGCGCGATCATCGTCGGCCCGATCCTCAACGCCCTGCCGGGCAGCATCGCCGCGCTGTGGGGCCTGGGCACCCTGGTGGTCTTCGCCGTCGGCGCCGCGACCCTGGCCCTCCAGTCGGTCTTCGGGATCGTCGGCATCGGCCTCGCGATCCTGCTGATCGTCGTCGCGGGCAACCCGAGTGCCGGCGGCGCCTTCCCGCTGCCGATGCTCCCGCCGTTCTGGAAGGCGATCGGCCCCTACCTGCCGCCGGGCGCGGGCACCTGGGCGGCGCGCTCGATCGCGTACTTCAAGGGCAACGACATGACCGCCTCGATGCTGGTCCTCTCGGCCTGGGCGGTGGTCGGCACCGCCGTGACCCTCGTGATGTCCTCGTTGAAGCCCAAGTCCGAGGAGAGCGCGCTCGCCGCCGAGGTGGGCGAGGTCAAGGCGTAGGAACGAGCGCGTACGCGGAGAGGGCCCCCACCGGCCGTGGGGGCCCTCTCCGCGTCCCGTACGGACCTCGTGCGGCCTACTTGCCGTAGTACGCCCGGGTCATCAGCGCCTTCATGTCGTCGATCATCGGCATCCGCGGGTTGGCGGGCGCGCACTGGTCGGCGTAGGCGTTCATCGCCTGCTGCGGGAGGGCCTCCAGGAAGGCCGCCTCGTCGACGCCCTCCTCCTGGAAGGAGGCCGGGATGCCGCAGCGGGTGCGGAGCTCCTCGACAGCGCGGGCGTAGGACTCCACGCCCTCCTCCGGGGTCGCGGCCGGCAGACCGAGCATCCGCGCGATCTCCTGGAAGCGCTCCGGGGCCTTGTAGACCTCGGCCTTCGGCCACGGCACGGCCTTGTGGGTCACGGTGCCGTTGTGGCGGATCACGTGCGGGAGCAGCAGCGCGTTGGTGCGGCCGTGGGCGACGTGGAAGGTGTTGCCGAGGGTGTGGGCCATGGCGTGGACCAGGCCGAGGAAGGCGTTGGCGAAGGCCATGCCGGCGATGGTGGACGCGTTGTGCATCTTCTCGCGGGCCTCGGGCGCCTTGCCGCCCTCCTTCACGCAGGTCTCCAGGTTCTCGAAGATCAGCTTGATGGCCTGGAGGCACTGGCCGTCGGTGAAGTCGTTGGCGTAGGCGGAGACGTACGCCTCGGTGGCGTGGGTCAGGGCGTCGAAGCCGGAGTCGGCGGTGACCGTGGCCGGGAGGTGGAGCGGGAGGACCGGGTCGACGATGGCGACGTTCGGGGTGAGCGCGTAGTCGGCGAGCGGGTACTTCTGCGCGGCCTCGGGGTCGGAGATCACCGCGAAGGGGGTGACCTCGCTGCCCGTGCCCGAGGTGGTCGGGACGGCGACGAGCTTGGCCTTCTCGCCGAGCTGCGGGAAGCGGTAGGCGCGCTTGCGGATGTCGAAGAACTTCTCCTTCGTGTCCGCGAACTCGACCTCGGGCCGCTCGTACATCAGCCACATGATCTTGGCCGCGTCCATCGGGGAGCCGCCGCCGAGGGCGACGATGGTGTCCGGGCGGAAGTCCCGCATGGCGGCGGCGCCGGCCTGGACGGTGGAGAGCTCCGGGTTGGGCTCGACGTTGTCGATGACCTGGATGGTGACCGGCTCCTGGCGCCCGTTGAGGATGTCCGTGACCTTCTGGACGAAGCCGATGGCGCCCATGGTCTTGTCGGTGACGATCGTGACCCGGTGGACGTCGTCCATCTCGCCGAGGTAGCGGATGGCGTTGCGCTCGAAGTAGATCTTCGGCGGGATCTTGTACCACTGCATGTTGTTGTTGCGCCGTCCGATCCGCTTGACGTTGATCATGTTGACCGCGGTGACGTTGTTGGAGACGGAGTTGTGTCCGTACGAGCCGCAGCCGAGCGTGAGCGAGGGGAGGAAGGAGTTGTAGACGTCGCCGATGCCGCCGAAGGTGGAGGGGGCGTTGACGATGACGCGGATCGCCTTGACCCGCTTGCCGAACTCCTCGGCGAGCTCCTCGTCCTCGGTGTGGATGGCGGCGCTGTGGCCGAGGCCGTGGAACTCGACCATGGCGGCGGAGAGTTCGAGGCCGTGCTCGGTCGACTCCGCCTTGAGGGCGGCCAGGATCGGGGAGAGCTTCTCGCGGGTGAGCGGCTCGGCCTCGCCGACCTCGGCGCACTCGGCGAGGAGGATGGAGGTGTTCTCGGGGACCTCGAAGCCGGCCTGCTCGGCGATCCACCGGGGGGACTTGCCGACGACGGCCGCGTTGAGCTTGGCGCCGCCGCAGTTGCTGCCGTAGGCCGTGGCGCCGAAGACGTACTCCTCCAGCTTGGTCTTCTCGGCGGCGGTGACGACGTGGGCGCCGAGCCGCTCGAACTCGGCGATGCCCTCCTCGTACACCTCCTCGTCGAGGATGACGGCCTGTTCGGAGGCGCAGATCATGCCGTTGTCGAAGGCCTTGGAGAGCACGATGTCGTGGATCGCGCGCTGGAGCTTGCCGCTCTTGGTGACGTACGCGGGGACGTTGCCGGCGCCGACGCCGAGGGCGGGCTTGCCGCACGAGTAGGCGGCGCGGACCATCGCGTTTCCGCCGGTGGCGAGGATGGTGGAGACGCCCTCGTGGTTCATGAGGAGGCCGGTGGCCTCCATGGAGGGCTCCTCGACCCACTGCACGCAGTCCGCGGGGGCGCCGGCGGCGACGGCGGCGTCACGGACGATCCGGGCGGCCTCGGCGGAGCAGTGCTGCGCGGAGGGGTGGAAGGCGAAGACGATGGGGTTGCGGGTCTTCAGGGCGATCAGCGCCTTGAAGACCGTCGTCGAGGTGGGGTTGGTGACCGGGGTCATCGCGCAGACGACGCCGACGGGCTCGGCGATCTCGGTGATGCCGTTCAGCTCGTCGCGGCGGATGACTCCGGCGGTCCTGAGACCGGCCATCGAGTTCGTGACGTGCTCGCAGGCGAAGAGGTTCTTGACGGCCTTGTCCTCGAAGAGGCCGCGGCCGGTCTCCTCGACGGCGAGCTTCGCCAGCTCGCCGTGGGCGCTCAGCGCGGCGAGCGACGCCTTCTTGACGATGTGGTCGACCTGCTCCTGGTCGAGGGTCTCGAACCGGGTGAGCGCCGCGAGGGCCCTTTCGACCAGTCCGTCGACCATCTCCTTGGCGTCCATCGCAGGCTCTCCTTTTATCGGATCCCTATGTCTCTGATGTCTCCATTCGACACCCGATGAGCTGCGGAAAGGATCGGAAAAGGGCCTGCGGGGAGGGGCCGGAAGTCCCTTTGTGAATGCATTCACAAAGAGACTTCCCCGCGCGCGGAGGGGGTTTAGAAGACGTTCACGCCGTACGCGCTCAGCGCCTCGGTCACCGGCTGGAAGAAGGTCGTCCCGCCGGAGGAGCAGTTGCCGCTGCCGCCGGAGGTGAGGCCGATCGCCCTGCTGCCGGAGTAGAGCGGGCCGCCGGAGTCGCCCGGCTCGGCGCAGACGTTCGTCTGGATCATGCCGTAGACGATGTCGCCGCCGCCGTAGTTCACGGTGGCGTTCAGACCGGTCACCGAGCCGCTGTGGGTGCCGGTGGTGGAGCCCCGGCGGGTGACGGACATCCCGACGGTGGCGTTGGCGGCACTGGTGATGTCGACGCTGCCGACGCTGCCGGACTTGGTCACCGAGCTGTTCGTGTAGCGCACGATGCCGTAGTCGTTGGTCGGGAAGCTCGACCCGGCCGTGGAACCGAGCACGGTCGTGCGCGCCGAGTTGGACCACCACGTTCCGGCGCCGTCGGTGCAGTGCCCGGCGGTCAGGAAGTAGTAGTTGCCCGCGCCGTCCCTGACGTTGAAGCCCAGCGAGCAGCGCCAGCCGCTCGCGTAGATGGCGTCGCCGCCCGAGATCAGCTTGTTGAACCGGCCGGGGGTGCGCTCGATGCGCAGCGCACCGGCCTGGGCGCCCGCCTGGCGCTTGATCTTCGCGATGTCGGCCGGGGAGACCCGGGAGTCGACCGTGACGACGACCCGGCCCGTGGCGCCGTCCACGCGCCAGGCGGTACCGGCGACGTCGGCGGCGAGGACGGCGTCGCTCGCGGCGGTGAGCGCGGTGGCGCCGTACGTCCCCGCGGCGCCGGAGCCCGCGGGGTCGGCGCTGGCGGACGGGACGCCGAGCGTCGCGGCGGCGGCGACGAGGCCGGCGGTGAGGGCGAGCAGCCGTAACTTCTTCGTGGTCTTCACTTCGTGCTCCTCCTGGCGTGGGGGGTGGCTGGGGAGGACGGGGGGAAGGTCAGAGCAGGGTGACGTTGTACTTGGCGAGGGCCTCGGGCACCGGCTGGTAGAAGGTCGTGCCGCCGGTGGAGCAGTTGCCGCTGCCGCCGGAGGTGAGTCCGAGCGCCTTCGTGCCGTCGTAGAGCGCGCCGCCGGAGTCGCCGGGCTCGGCGCAGACGTTGGTCTGGATCATGCCCTTGACCGTGCCGCCGCCGGAGTAGCGGACGGTGGCGTTGAGGCCCGTGACCGTACCGCCGCGGGTGCCGGTGGTGGAGCCGGAGCGCTTGACGGACTCGCCCACGTACGCGTCGGCCGCGGTGAAGCCGCCGGTGTGGGAGAGCGAGGTGTTGTCGTAGCGGACCAGGGCGTAGTCGTTGCCCGGGAAGCTGGAACCGACGGTGGCGCCGATGAGCGTCGACTGCGCCGAGTTGGTGTACCAGGTGCTCACCGCGTTGCCGCAGTGGCCCGCGGTGAGGAAGTAGTACGTGGAGCCGCTGCGCACGTTGAAGCCGAGCGAGCAGCGGTAGCCGCCGCCGTAGATGGCGTCGCCGGCCGAGAGCAGGGGCTTGAAGACGCCGGGCGTGCGCTGGACGCGGAGGGCACCGGCGTCGGCACCGGCCGCCGCGCGGATCTTCGCCATCCCCGCCTCCGTGACGGTGGAGTCGGCGGTGACGACGACCTTGCCCGCCGCCTTGTCCACGTACCAGGCGGTGCCGCCGACTCCGGCGGCGTCGACGGCGGCGTCGGCGCGGGCCAGCTGGGCGGCCGCGGCCGGGCCGGGGGCGGGGGCCGCCTGGGCGCCGGGGAGTCCGAGGGCCGTGACGGCGGCGATGCCGGCGGCGACGGCGAGCAGGCGCGTGCGAATGTTCCTCACAGTGCTCCCTTCGAAAAGCGGAGGGGCCCGTGGATGTCGGGCCCGCGACGCATTCGGTGACGTGTTCCTGACATGCGCCGCCAGTGATAGTGACCCTCCCGCCCCTCACGCACAAGACCGCCGCACGGACGGGCGCCCCCGGCCACGAAGGCCGGGGGCGCCCGTCACCCGCACGTCCACGGGGAAGAACCAGCTCAGATGGGGTTGAGGAGCCGCTCCCCCGCCGGGACGGCGGTGTCGAGCGTGTTCCCCGGCGGCGGGAACGGGCAGATGAAGTGCTCCGCGAAGGCGCACGGCGGCAGCAGCGCGCGGTTGAAGTCCACCGTCACCGAGCCGTCCGCCGCGGGCGCCGCGGGCCGCAGGAAGCGGAAGCGGTAGCTGCCCCGGCCGCTGGTGGCGTCCGCGAAGACCGCCCACAGCGAACCGTCGTCCTCGACGGCCACCTGGAGCGTGTGCTCACCGCCGTTCAGCTCGAAGGCCAGCTCCCCGGCGAGCCCGAGTCCGCGCTCCTTGCCGTCCGCGTTCTCGACGCGCACGCTGCGCCGCTCCCCGTACGGCCGGTAGACGCCGGGGACGACCCAGCGCGCGTCGTACGGGGTGGCGTCGATGCCCGCGAAGGCGCGCCGCGCGGTCGAGTCGGGGTCGAAGTCCCTTACCGCCCAGAGGCCTTCGCGGCTCAGGACGACGAGCCGCCGCCCGGCGGACTCCACCCGGGACTCGTGGATCGGGCCGTGGTCGGCGGTCAGCCGGACCGTGCCGATCAGCGGCTTGCCGTCGACGGTGATCGCTTCCTCGGCACCCGCCGTCAGGACCACCTCGTCCCCGTCCTCCCGCCACTCACCGGGAATGGCGGGAACGCGACCCCCCGGGTGGTCCGCGAGCCAGTGGGTGCCCGTGAGGGAGAGCGGGCCGTACGACGAGGCGACCGCGGCCTCACGCTGCTCGTGCCAGTGCTGCCAGTCCTGCTGGGGATCCGTGCTCATGGTTTTCACCTTTCCATACGGGCGCGGGGAGCCCTGCGTGCGACGGTGCGTCAGTTCCGGGTACGGGGCAGGCCGGGCGGGTTGATCTCCGACTTCGGCACCGCCTCGCTGTCAAGACCCCAGCGCTTGAGGACCTGCGCGTACGTCCCGTTCCCGACGATGTGGTCGATCGCCCCCGCGTAGGCCTCGACGAGACCGCTGTCCTTCTTCGTGGTGGCCGCGATCTTGCCCTGGAGCTTGTCGCCCGCGCCGGAGAGCTTGCCGACGATCTCGCTCTGCCCGGCCGAGAGCACGTGGTAGGCGGCGACCGGGTTCGGGCCGAGGTAGGCGTCGATCCGGCCGGACTGGAGCGCCAGGTAGTAGTCCGAGGGCGTCTGGAAGTACTTGATGTCCACGGGCTCGCGGCCGGCCTTCTCGTTCTGCGCGGACCAGTCGACGAGGATCTTCTCCTGGTTGGTGCCGGAGTCGACGGCGATCGTCTTCCCGGCCACGTCCCCGGGGCCCTTCACCTTCCAGCCGGAGCCCTTCTTCGCCTCGAAGGCCAGGTCGTCGAGACGGTAGGTGGCGAAGTCGTACTTGTCCTTGCGCTCCTCGGTGACCGTCACGTTGGAGAAGACCCCGTCGTACTTGCCGCTGTCGAGACCGACGAAGAGGTTCTCCCAGGAGACCGCGTTGAACTCGGGCTTCAGGCCGAGGGCGTCGGCGACCAGGGAGGCGAGGTCGAGCTCGACGCCGATGAGCGTCTTGTCGTCGGTGGCGCGGAAGGCCAGTGGCGCGGCGCCGCCCGAGGAGACGCCGAGGACGAGCGTCCCTCTCTTGCGGACGGCCTCGGGCAGCTCGGCAGCGAGGGCGTCGACCTTGGCGGTGCGGACGCGGTTCTGCTCCGGACCCAGGTTGAGGCCGCCCTCCTTCTTCTGGTCGGAGGTCCCGGACGTGATGGCGCTGGAGGCGTCCCCTTCTCCGCAGGCGGTGAGGAGCCCGAGGGCGGTGAGCGAGGCGAGGGCGGTGAGGAGGGTGCGGCGGGTCGTCATGACCATGCTCCTGTACGTGAGGGGGAAGGGCGGGAAACGGAAAGGTCAGAGGACCTTGGAGAGGAAGGCGCGGGTGCGCTCGTGGCGCGGGCTGTCGAGGACCTCGGCCGGCGGGCCCTGCTCGACGATCCGGCCCTCGTCCATGAAGACCACCGTGTCGGCGACCTCGCGCGCGAAGCCGATCTCGTGGGTGACGACGATCATCGTCGTACCGGAGGCCGCCAGGTCCTTGATGACGTCGAGGACCTCGCCGACCAGTTCGGGGTCGAGCGCGGACGTCGGCTCGTCGAAGAGGAGCAGCGCCGGTTCGAGGGCGAGCGCGCGGGCGATGGCCACCCGCTGCTGCTGTCCGCCGGAGAGCTGCTTGGGGTACGCGTCCGCCTTGTCGGCGAGCCCGACCCGTTCGAGGAGGGCGCGGGCGGCGGCCTCTGCCTCCTTGCGGGGGCGCCCCAGGGCGGAGACGGGCGCCTCGACGATGTTGGCGAGGACCGTGAGGTGCGGGAAGAGGTGGAAGTTCTGGAAGACGAAGCCGATCCGGGTGCGCTGCTTGAGGATCTCGCGCTCGCGGAGCTCGTACAGCTTGTTCCCGGAGCGGCGGTAGCCGACGAGGACGCCGTCGACGCTGACCGTGCCGCTGTCGACCTTCTCCAGGTGGTTGACGGTCCGCAGGAGGGTGGACTTGCCGGAGCCCGAGGGGCCGAGGACGACGGTGACCTCGCCGGCGCGGACGTCGAGGTCGATGCCGCGCAGGACGTGGAGCTGGCCGAAGTGCTTGTGGACGGAGCGGATCTCGACCTTGGCGGTCGTGGCGGTCGTGGTGGCGGCGGAGCTCATCGGGTGCTCCCCTTCGCGTAGTGGCGTTCCACGTAGTGCTGGACGACGGAGAGCGCGGTGGTGAGCAGGACGTACCAGGCGGTGGCGACCATCAGGAGGGGGACGACCCGGCCGTTGCGGCCGTAGATCACCTGGACCTGGTAGAAGAGTTCGCCGATCGCCATGACGGAGACGATCGAGGTCCCCTTGAAGAGCGAGATGATCTCGTTGGCGGCGTTGGGCAGGATCGACCGCATCGCCTGCGGCAGGACGATCCGGCGCAACCGGCGGATCTTCGGGATGCCGAGGGACGAGGCCGCCTCCAACTGACCCTCGTCGACGGAGAGGACACCGCCCCGGACGATCTCCGCCGCGTACGCCGCCTGGTGCAGGGCCAGTCCGAGGACGGCCGCGCTCATCTCGCCGACGAGCCCCATCGTGTCGAAGGCGAAGAAGCCGGGACCGAAGGGGATGCCGATGCTGATCTCTTTGTAGAGGTAGGCGAGGTTGAACCAGAAGAGGAGCTGGACGATGAGCGGGATGGAGCGGAAGGCCCAGATGTAGCCGAAGGCGACCGTGCGCAGGAACGGGCTGGCCGAGAGCCGCATGAAGGCGAGGACGACGCCGAGCGCGAAGCCGAGGACGGTGCCGTACAGGGTGAGCTGGAGGGTGATCAGGACGGCGTGCAGGATCGTCTCGGTGGTGAAGAAGGCGGCGAAGACGTCCCACTCCCAGCCGGGGTTGGTGGCGAGGCCGTGGACGAACTGGGCGAGCAGCACGGCGGTGACGACGACGGCGACCCAGCGCCAGGGGTGGCGGACGGGGACGACGACGAGCGTCTCCGGTTCGGCTCTCGTCACCGGGCGGGTGACGGGCGGATCGCTGGTGAGAGACATGGCGGTTCCTCGGAAGCGGGTCGGGAGGAGGAGGGCGGGGGTCAGGCGCTCAGGGGGACGGGGAGACGACAGCTCCCCTCCCGGAGGAAGGCGAGTGCCGCCCGCGCCGCGGCGTCGTTCTGGCCGAAGGCGAGTCCGCCCGTACGGGGCCGGGTGAAGGCCGCTCCGGCCCGCGCGGTGGTGTGCGGGCCGAGCGCGAAGCGCCGCGGGTGCGGGCCCTCCTCCCGCTCGACGACCCGGCCGTCGGCGGGGTCGACGACGAGGAGTCCGCCGGCGGTGGCCAGTGCGCCGTCCTCGTGGAGCGCGCGCAGCAGCGGGCTGTCGGTGTGCTCGACGGTGGGGTCGGGGAGGCGGGCCTCGACGAGGGCGCGGGCCTCGGTCCACTCCCCCGGCAGGGCGGCGGAAGCGGCCCGGAAGACCCCGCGCCCCTCGTCGGCCTCGACGGTGACCCGGGGGCCGAGGAAGCGGACGATCCCGGCGCGGGAGAGCGCGAGGAGCTGGCGCAGCCGGGGTCCCGGCGGCCCGGAGGCGAGGTAGCTGAAGAAGCCGTGCCACCAGCCGTCGGTGTCGACGCGGTCGCCGAGTCGCGCGAGCTGTCCGTAGACGGAGAGGAGGGCGGCGAAGACGGCGGCGTCGGGGCTGCGGTCGGGGTCGTTGCGGCGGGTCAGGTCCTCGGCGATGTAGTCGCGCAGGCCGTCCTGGAGCTCCTGGGCCGAGCCGTACCGGACTCCGTCGAGGGGGTGGTCGAGGGCGTCGGGGTCGATCCGGTCGGCGGTGTCGGGGACGGCGTCGGCGACGAGTGCGGCGATCTCGGGACCGTGCGGCGATGCCTGCGCGTACGCCTTCTCGAAGGCGTCCCACGGGAGGGAGGTCCGCTCGGGGTGGGCGGTGAAGAGCCGGTGGTAGTGGGCCCAGCCGAGCTCCTTGCGGATGTGCGGCCACAGGTCGCGGCGCAGGTCGAGCGGACCGTCCCGGCCGAGGAGCGCGTCGGTCTGCTCGGACCCGAAGAACCGCGGCAGCGGGGGCGCTTCGCCGTCGAGGACGTACCCGATCTTCGCGTGGTACGGGACGCCACGCCGCGATCCGACGTACAGCACCGGCTCCCGCCCCGAGGGTACGTAGACGAGGTCGCCGCCCCGCTCCTCGTACCGCCCGCCGCGGCCCTCGGTGAGGAGGACCGCCAGGTCGACGAAGGCGAGGCCGAAGCCGCGGACGAGGACGGGCTCGCCGGCGGGCAGGGCGGAGAGGTCGGTGTCGGCGGTGAAGCCGGGCGGGATGTGGAGGAGCCGGTGGCGGGCGGCGAAGGCGGTGAGCGACCGCTGCTCCGGGTCGGGTTCGGCGCCGAGGTGGCCGACGGTGAGGACGACGACGTCGGCGTGGAGCGGTTCGGCGCCGGTCTCCAGCCACACGCGCTGGCGTCCGTCGCGGGGGCCGCCGATCCGCAGCGCGCTGGTGCGGTGCTCGTGGACGGTGACGGTGTCGGGCAGGGCGGCGAGGGCCCGTTCGTAGACCCAGCGGAGGTAGGCGCCCTGGCGGGGACGGGTGGGGAAGCCGCGGCCCTCGATGCCGGCCCAGTCGGCGAGGGTGGGGCCCGGGCGGACGGGGCCGTCGAGGCGGACGGTCTCGTCGGTGAACATGGTGACGTCCTCGGCCCGGGAGTTCATCCAGAGCAGCGGGGACTGTGCCGTGCGCCAGATCCGGCCGGGGCCCGGCGGGTAGGGGTCGACGAGGTGGAGGTCGAGGGGCTCGTCCCCGTACAGCTCGGGCAGGTTGGCGGCGAGCCGTTCGAGGAACCCGGTGCCGCGCGGCCCGGCGCCGACGATGACGACCGAGGCGGTGTCCGTCGCGGGCCCGCTCATCGCGCATCCCCCGCCCCGCGGGCGTAGTACCGCTCGACGTAGTGCTGTCCGAGGCTGAGGACGGAGGTCACGGCGACGTACCAGAGGGTGGCGACGAGGAGCAGCGGGATGACCTCGTACGTGCGGTGGTAGACGAGCTGGGTCGAGTAGAGCAGGTCCTGCACGGCGATGACGGAGACGATGGAGGTGCCCTTGAGGGTGCCGATCAGCATGTTCCCGGCGGGCGGGACGATCGCGCGCATCGCCTGCGGCAGCACGATCCGGCCGAGCCGGCGCCACCGGCCGAGGCCGAGGGAGTGGGCGGCCTCGATCTGGCCGCGGTCGACGGAGAGGATGCCGCCGCGGACGACCTCGGCGGCGTACGCGGCCTCGTGCAGCGTGAGTCCGATGACGGCGACGGAGACCGGGCCGAGGAGGTTGACGGTGTGGACGCCGAGGACGGTCGGGTAGAGCGCGCCGACGTTGAACCAGAAGAGCAGCTGGACCAGGATCGGCGTGGAGCGGAAGAACCACACGTACCCCCAACTGACCGCGCGGAGAACCGGGTTGGCGGACATGCGGAGGACGGCGAGCAGGGTCCCGAGGACGAAGCCGAGGGCCATGACGACGGCCGTCAGCCACAGGGTGAGGCCGAGGCCGCGCAGGACGGACGCGGAGGTGAAGTACTCGGCGACGACGTCCCACTGGAAGGCCTTGTTGCGGACGACGGAGACGAGGCCGAGCCCGAGGAGGACGAGGACGACGCCGGCGGCGGTCCACTGGCCCGCGCGGCGGGTGGGGACGACGCGGGGCGGCGGTTCGACGGGCGGGGCCGTGGAGGCGGTTTCGACGAGGGTGGTCGCGGACATGCGAAGGCTCCGTGGATGCCGGAAGACGACGGATCGAACACGGGATGCGCCTTCACGCGCACAGAGCTGAGCCGCGGAACCGGGCCCCTCAGCCCTGTCCACCCTTCGAGGCTATGCGGTCAACACCGTTCGCTGTCAAGGGTGTCCAGAGTGTGAGTCGTGCGTCTCATCGTGGTTGACGCGGGATCGGATGCCTGTTCCACTGGGGCCATGCATCCGCAGCAGCTGGTCACGCGCTCCCACATCGACTTCGGTCGCGTGTGGTCCTCTTCCTGTTGAGCCGACCCCTGCGCTGCCCCGGTCCCTCCTGACCGGTCCGCCCTGTTCCTCGTGCCCATCGCGCCTTTCGCGCCCTCCGCGCCTTTCGGGCCTTTCGGGCCTTTCGGGACCTGACCGCGCCCTGTCCGCCGCGGTGCCTTCACACGCGTACCCCTCGCGGGTTCCCGAGCGCTGAGCTCATCCCTCCCCTCGCCCTGTCCTGCCTGTTCCTGTTCCTGCCCTGCTCTGTTTTGCCCTGCCCTGCCCTGCCTGCACCGCACCGCACTGCACTGCCCTGCACCGCACTGCACTGCCCTGGGCGCATGCCCCGCGTCGCCCCCGCCCTCTCTCCTCCCGAAGGGCCGTCATGACCTTCGCGTTGTCCGTACGCCGGACCACGACCACCGATCCCCTGGCCCGCCCGCTCCTCGACGAGCTGGCACACGAGTACACGACCCGCTACGGCACCGCCGACGACCTGAGCCGCTACCCGGCCGAGGAGTTCACCCCGCCGCACGGCGCCTTCCTGCTCCTCCTGGAGCAGGGCAGGCCCGTCGCGGGCGGCGCCTACCGCCGGTACGACGAGCACACCGCGGAACTCAAGCGGATCTGGACCCACTCGGCCCACCGCCGGCGCGGGCTGGCCCGCCGCGTCCTCACCGTGCTCGAACGGGAGGCCGCCGCCCGCGGCTACTCCCGGCTCTACCTCACGACCGGGCCGCGCCAGCCCGAGGCCAGGGGCCTCTACCTGGCGACCGGCTACCGGCCGCTCTTCGACGTGTCCGCCGATCCCGAGTCGATCGGCCCGCTGCCGTTCGAGAAACTCCTGGAGACCCCGAAACCATGAGCACACGCACGAGCTCCGGCACCACCCGCACGACCCTCGCCTTCGCCCTGATCACCACGGCCGCGCTCGCCCTCACCGCCTGCGCCGGAGGCGAGCCGGCGACGAAGCCGGCCGGGGCCGCGGCGCCGGGCGCTTCCGGCGCTTCCGGCGGGGCGAAGGGCACCCTCCCCACCGAGGACGTGGTGACGCAGGTGCGGAAGAACGAGGCCGCGGCGAAGCTGCTCCCCGCCGAGGTGCGGCAGCGCGGCTCCTTCACGATCGCCTCCGCGGTGGGTGCCCCGCCCAGCTCGGCCTACCTGCCCGACGGGACGACGCTCGCCGGGGTGGACATCGACTTCGCGGACGCCGTCGCGAAGGCGCTCGGGCTGAGGGCGAAGCGCGAGGTGGCCGGCTTCGAGGCGATCCTGCCCGCGCTCGGCAGCGGCAAGTACGAGGTCGGCACGGGCAACTTCGGGGTGACAGAGGAGCGGCGCAAGACCATCGACTTCGTCACGTACGTCAACGACGGCCAGGGCTTCGCCACCCGTGCCGACTCGCCGCTGAAGGCGGTCACGGAGCTGACACAGCTGTGCGGCCTGAAGGTGGCGACGGGCGCGGGCACCACCTTCGAACGGACCCTGGAGCAGCACAGGGGCCGGTGCGCGGAGGCCGGGAAGCAGCCGTACGAGGTGAACGTCTTCAGCGAGACGGGCGCGGTGTGGATGTCGCTCCAGCAGGGGCGCAGCGACGTCGTGATGAGCACGATCAACGGCGTGCGGTACGCGGTGACGCAGCAGAAGAACGTGAGGTTCCTGAACGAGTACCGGCGGCTCGACGTGGGCTTCGCCTTCAGGAAGGGCACCCCGCTCGCGCCCGCCTTCCAGGCGGCGGTGAACGGCCTGAAGGCCGACGGGACGTACGACCGGATCCTGCGGAAGTGGGGGGTGACGGCCTCGGGCATCGAGCGGTCGCGGATCTCCCCGCCGGAGATCCCGGCGCCGACGAAGTAGCGGCGCCGGGCCGGTCGGCCGTGACGCGGCGTCAGCAGCTGCAGTCGCAGCCGCACCCGCAGTCGCCGCAGCAGCCGTCGTCTCCGCAGCAGCCCCCGTCGCCGCAGCAGGAGGAGCAGCACTCGCAGCCGTCGCAGCAGCTGCCGGGGTCGCACTGGCCGCAGAGCCCTTCGCGGCGCTGCCTGCTCCAGGGGTCCTCGAACGTGCCGCAGCACATCTGGCAGGTGCAGGCCATGCCGACCCAGAGGGCGCACCCGGCGAGCAGGCCGCGGCGGTTGGGCGGCTCGGGCGGGAACGGCCCGCCGGGGCCGCCGGGACCGCCGGGGTTCGCGAAGGGGTTGCCGGGCGGCGGGCCTCCGGGGGTGGCGTACGGGTTCCCGGGCACCGGCCCCTGCCCCGACGCGTGCGTGCCGTGCGCGCAGCTCGTCGTGCCGAAGGCGCGGTCGACCGAGGTGCGGAGTTCGTGGGCGAGGAGGACGTGGACGAGCCGGCCGTCGGCGAACTCGGCGTCCTTCAGCGCGAGGCGGATGCCGTGGAGCGCGTCGTCGGCGAGCCTGCGGGCCTCCTCGCGGGAGGTGCCGGTCACGGTGAGCGGGTTCCAGGCGCCCGCCGCCGCGTCGGCGGCCTGGTCCTCGACGGCGTCGAGGAGGTGGGCGAGACGGCCGAAGAGCCGGCCGGCCTCGGCGAGCGGCTCCGCGTTGTCCGGGCGTCCGGCGAGGACGGCGGTGTGCGCGAAGGCGGCGGCGGTCGCGGTCTCGGTCGGCTCGGTGACCGTGAGCAGGGGCGTACCGATTCCGGCGAGGGACTCGATGCCGGCCTGGCGGTCGACGGCGTCGACGAGGACGGCGGTGTCGAAGCCGAGCACGGCGCCGGTCCTGGCCCCGGCCCTGTCCCAGGAGCGGGCGACCCGGCGGGCCGCGGCGGCGACCGGCCCCAGGGCCAACAGGCCGTCCCGGTCGGCGACGTGGTCGCGCACCTTCGCCGAGGCGAGGACGAGGGAGACGGCGGCGGCGAGGCGGGCGCCCTCGCCGCGGGCGACGGGCGCGGTCCGCAGGGCGCGGAGCGCGCAGGGTCCCGCCGTGCGCCGCCCGGCCTCGGTCACCCCGGTCTGAGCCTCCGTCAGGACCGAGACGATGAGCCCGTCGTAGTTGGTGACGACCCGGGCGAACTGGCCGTGGTCGGCGCGAAGTGCCAGGCAGAGGCCGCAGAGGTGGGCCATCCACGCGGTCTTGAGGCCTTCGGTGAGCCGGTGCGTGCAGGGTCTGACGATGCCGAACATGAAGTGCCCCCCGTGAGCCGTGCGCAGCGCCGTCGTGCGGCGTGACGGCATCGTAGCGAGCCGTTTCGTTCACCCGTACGCGCCCAGTGTCACCCTTCTGGCCCGACTTTCATATTTTAAGTTGCGGACCACTCCGTCAGGCCCCGCAGACCGCAAGTTTCCTGACGTATCGCCAGAAATCGGGCCTCACGTTGTGCACCAGTACCGTCACGAAACCCCTGCGCGCCGACTATCCACTTGGCGCGCGATCCGCATCATGAAGGACGATAGGGATTGCGGAACCACAAGTGACCGCGCTGAAAGGAGGCGTCCATGGGATCGGTGCGCAAGGCGAGTGCCTGGCTGGGACTCGTCGAGGACAACGACGAGCGTTACTACGACGACGAGTACGCCGACGGGCCCGAGACCGCCGGCGAGCCCTGGGTGACGGACCCCAGGGTCCGGGTGGCCACGGACACCGCCCAGGAGGCGGGCCGTCGGATCGCCACCGTCTCCCCCGACGGCTTCCGGGACGCCCGGGGCATCGGCGAGCTCTTCCGTGAGGGCGTGCCGGTGATCGTGAACCTGACCGCGATGGAGCCGGACGACGCCAAGCGGGTCGTCGACTTCGCCGCCGGTCTCGCCTTCGGCCTGCGCGGTTCGATCGAGCGCGTGGCGACGCGGGTCTTCCTGCTGACCCCCGCGGACACCCAGATCGTCGGCGGGGAGAACCGCCGGAACCGGCAGGACGGCTTCTTCAACCAGAGCTGAGCGGGTCCGCCGGTCTCCCGCCCGCCGGGCACCACCCGAGGATTCGGGTCAGTGCCCGGGGCGTCCAGAGCCGGCGGGCTCGACGGCTTCCCGAGTCGCGGGCACCCGCGGCGCCCCCGCGGGCGCGACAGCGGTGTCCGCCGCAGCGACCCCACCCGCAGCAACCGCCCCGGCGACCGCACCGGACCCACGAACCTCATCGGTCACGTGGGCCTCACCGGACACGCGGCCCTCGTCGGGCACAAGGGCCTCACCGGCCGCCGCGTCGGTCTCCACCACCGGGCACTCCGCCGCCGGATACTCCGCCGCCGGGCACTCCATGACCCGCGGCAGCCGCCGCGCCATCACCGCGCCCAGGAGCAGCAGCGCGGCGCTCACGCAGAGCGTGACGTGCAGACCGTGCACGAAGGCGTGCCTGGCCGCCTGGTGCAGGGCGTCGCCCGCCGCGCCGCCGAGCTGCTCGGCCACCTGATAGGCCTCCCCGAGGGAGTTCGCCGCGGCGTCGCTCGCGCTCGTCGGCACGCCCGGGACCGAGGCGAGCCCGGGGGCGTACGCCGCGTTCATGACGCTGCCGAGCAGGGCGATGCCCATGCCCGCGCCGAGCTGGTACGAGGTCTCGCCGATCGCCGCCGCGCCGCCCGCACTGTCCTGCGGCGCCTCGCTGAGCATCGACTCGTACGCCGAGAAGAGCGTCGTCTGCAGGCCGAAGCCGAGCAGCACGAAGCCTACGGTGAGGAGCACGGGCCGGTCGTGCTGCCCCATGAGGGTGAGCAGCAGTACGGCGGCGGCGGTGAGCGTGAAGCCCCAGCCGACCATCCGGCGCGGACCGATCCTGCGAAGGGTGTACGAGCCGGTGGCGCCGGCCGCCATCGCGGCGAAGGTGAGCGGCAGGAGCCGGAGGCCGGTCTCCAGGGGGCTGAGGCCGAGGACCAGCTGGAGGTACTGGACGGCGATGAGCTCCAGGCCGACCAGGGCCAGCATGCCGATGACGATGCAGCCGACCGAGGTGGTGAAGGCCGCCCGGGAGAAGAGCCGCATGTCGATGAGCGGGTGCGGCCGCCTCTTCTGCCGCCGCACGAAGAGGACGAGGAACGCGGCGCCGAGGAGCAGCGGTCCCGCGCTCGCGAGCGCGAGGGGGGAGCCGCCGGACCCGATGTGCTTGACCCCGAGGACGCAGAGGAGGACTCCGGCGGCGGCCATCAGCGCGCCGAGGACGTCCCACGGGCCGTCGGCGCCGCCCCGGGACTCGGGCAGGAGCCTGCGGCCGAGCGGCAGGATCAGCGCCATCAGCGGGATGTTGATGAGGAAGACGGAACCCCACCAGTAGTTCTCGACGAGGAAGCCGCCGAGGACGGGTCCGGTGGCGGCGCCGATCGCGGCGGTCGCGGTCCAGACGCCGATCGCCGTGGCGCGTTCCGCGCGGTCGGGGAAGACGGCGCGGATGATGGAGAGCGTCGCGGGCATGATCATCGCGCCGCCGACGCCCAGCAGGGCGCGGGCGGCGATGAGGACGCCCGGCTCGGTCGCGAGGGCGGCGACGGCGGAGGCGACGCCGAAGAGCACGTAGCCGAGGAGGAGGACCCGCCGTCGGCCGACGCGGTCGCCGAGTGTGCCGAAGAGGATGAGGAGCGAGGCGCAGACCAGGGGGTAGGCGTCGACGATCCAGAGCAGCTGGGTGGAGCTGGGCCGCAGGTCCTCGGTGAGCGAGGGGACGGCGACGTGGAGGATGGTCGCGTCGAGGGCGACCAGGAGGAGGCTGACGCAGAGGACGACGAGGACGACCCAGCGGTTGGCTCCGCCGTCGGCGGCACGGGAACGTGCTCGGGCCGTGATCGTCCGCGACATGTACGTACCTCCAGTGAAGCTCTCGCGCTCGGCAGGCGCCGACCAGGGCTTATGTCCCCGTGGCACCCCGACATCGACGGGCGAGTGAGCCGTCAGCGTACGCGAGTTCACGCGCCGAGCGCGTGGTGCAGCTCTCACCCCGGCGGGCCGTCCTGTGTGGCGTACGCCACTCGGCCGCACCCGCGCGTCGCATGGAATTCCTTACCGGCGTCCGCGTAAGACAATTCGGGTGCGTTCAAACACTCTTCCGAAGAAAGCGCTTCGACAATAGGGCTGAAGGTCATCGGATTTCCCGACGGACGCCCGGAATGGGCCGACCACTGAGACCTACTCCACATCACATGGTCATCACGAAGACGCCGGATCGACCGGGGCGGCTTCTCACTCCCTGTAACGTCGATTGGGTGCGTACCGACATCTTTGCCCGGCTGGACCGGGAGCCGGAACCGCCGAAGATAGAGGTCCCGCGGATGACCCGCACGCGTCTCGCCCTCTTCGGCGGGACGCTGGCGTTCTATCTCGCCATCGTCGTCGCGGTCCTGCTCTCGTCCTGGCTCGTGACCCTCGACTGGAAGATCATGCTCTTCCGGCCGTACGAGCAGTGGCCCGGGATCCACGGCCTCCTCGACTACTACGTCGTCCTCGGTCAGCGCGGCCCCACGGCCGTCATGGTGGCCGCGTGGCTGGGCTGGCGCTCCTGGCGTCAGCACACCCTGCGGCCCCTGCTGTGTCTCGGCGCCGCGCTGCTGCTCCTGAACGTCTCGGTGGGCGCGGTGAAGCTCGGCCTCGGCCGGGCGGGCCCCCACTACGCGACCCAGATCGGCTCGGCCGAGCTCTTCGCCGGCGGCGACATATTCCCCTCGGGCCACACCGCCAACGCGGTCGTGACCTGGGGAATCCTCGCCTACCTGGCGACCACCCCGCGGGCCAGGCGCTACCTGTCGGCCCTGTCGGCCGTGGTCGCGCTCGGCGTCGGCCTGACCACCGTCTACCTGGGCACCCACTGGCTGAGCGACATCCTGCTGGGCTGGGCCGCCGGCCTCCTGGTGCTCCTGGCGCTGCCGTGGTGCGAGCCGGCCCTCGCCGTGGCGGAGGCCTGGATCCTCGACCAGCGCGACCGCGTGCGGGACCGGATGCGCGACCGCCGCCGCCTGGTGCCCTCGCTGCCGGTGGCCTCCGGCGGTCCGCGCCCCGGCTTCTTCCCGCCGCGCCCGGCCTCCGCCGAGGAGCCGGCCAGGGAGACCGTCCGGGAGCCCGTGGGCGTCGCGCGCGGACGCGCCACCGCGACGCGCGGCTGAGGCGCCCGCCGGCCGCCACCCCTCGTTCCACCGCCGAAGAGCCCCGGTCGTCGTCGACCGGGGCTCTTCGCGCGTACGGCTCCGCGGCCGTCAGCCGAGCCAGCAGCGGGTGACGGTGCCGTCCTCGACCTCGAAGTTGATGCGTCCCGCCAGGTACTCCATGGTGACGAACGTGCCGGGCGGCAGGGACCTGACGACCGTCCAGCCCCGTGTCCTGGCGAGGGCGGCGGCGCCTTCCGCGTCGAGGCCCACATAGGACTCGGGAGCGTCGCGGGGCGGTTCGGGAGTGCGCGATGTGGGTGACATGCACCTCACGTTAGTCCCTCGGCGGTCACGCTTGTGTCACAAGTTCTCGACATATGTTTGACACGCCCACGGTCACTCGAAGGGACACTTTCCGGCCGATTCTCCGGTAATTCCCCGGCGCTTCCGGCAGTTCGCACGAAGACTTCCCGCGGGGTTCCGGAGCCGCCGCGAACAGGGGAAATTGCCCGCCCTTTGCCGCTCCCGGTGAATTGCCCCCGCACCCCCGTGCGAGACCCCCACGCTTCCCTTACGGAATGCTTACCCCCGCTTCGCCGGCGGCGTGTGCGCTGATCGGAGCAGCGCCCGATCCGCCTCCCGACTCCCCCGGCCGCCCGCGCGCATCATGTCCGGACGCCCGGCGAGCGTGGGGCGGGGCGGAGGCAGGGATGGGCACCGAGACACCGGCCGCGACCGTCGAGTCGGCCCGGCAGCGACACGGCCGGCTGCTGGTCGACTGGATCACCACGACCGACCACAAGAAGATCGGTCACCTCTATCTGGCCACCTCGTTCGTCTTCTTCCTGCTCGCCGGGATCATGGCGATGCTCATGCGCGCCGAGCTGGCCAGGCCGGGCCTCCAGCTCGTCTCGAACAACACCTTCAACCAGGCCTTCACCCTGCACGGCACGATCATGCTGCTGCTCTTCGCCACCCCGACCTTCGCGGGCTTCGCCAACGAGCTCGTGCCGCTGCAGATCGGGGCACCCGACGTGGCCTTCCCGCGGCTGAACATGTTCTCTTACTGGCTGTTCCTCTTCGGCGGCCTCATGGTGGTCGGCTCGCTCCTCACCCCCGACGGCCCCGCGGCCTTCGGCTGGACCGCCTACACCCCGCTCAACAGCCCGGAGCGCTCCCCCGGCGTCGGCGTCGACCTGTGGATCATGGGCCTCGCGCTCTCCGGCTTCGGCACGATCCTGGCCTCGGTCAACTTCATGGTCACCATCATCGGCATGCGGGCGCCGGGCATGACCATGTTCCGGATGCCGATCTTCACCTGGAACGTCCTGTTCACCGCGGTCCTGGTGATCGTCGCCTTCCCGGTCCTCGCCGCGGCGCTGCTCGTCCTGGAGGCGGACCGGCGGCTCGGCTCGGTGGTCTTCGAGGCGGGGAACGGCGGGGCGCTGCTGTGGCAGCACCTCTTCTGGTTCTTCGGCCACCCCGAGGTGTACATCATCGCGCTGCCGTTCTTCGGCATCGTCAGCGAGATCATCCCGGTCTTCGCGCGCAAACCGCTCTTCGGGTACACGACGCTGATCGCTGCGACGACGGCGATCACCGGCCTGTCGGTGGTCGTGTGGGCTCACCACATGTTCGCGACGGGTGCGGTGCTGCTGCCGTTCTTCTCGATGCTGTCGTTCCTCATCGCGGTCCCGACCGGGGTGAAGTTCTTCAACTGGACGGGCACGATGCTGCGCGGCTCGCTCTCCTTCGAGACGCCCATGCTGTGGGCGGTCGGCTTCCTCGTCTCGTTCCTCTTCGGCGGTCTGACCGGCGTGATCCTCGCGTCGCCGCCGCTGGACTTCCACGTCACCGACTCGTACTTCGTCGTCGCCCACTTCCACTACACGGTCTTCGGGACGGTCGTCTTCGCGACCTTCGCCGGCTTCTCCTTCTGGTGGCCGAAGTTCACCGGCCGGATGCTCGACGAGCGGCTCGGGAAGATCCACTTCTGGACCCTCTTCACCGGCTTCCACCTGACCTTCCTCGTCCAGCACTGGCTGGGCGCGGAGGGGATGCCCCGGCGGTACGCCGACTACCTCGACGCCGACGGGTTCACCGCGCTCAACACCGTGTCGACGATCGGCGCCTTCCTCCTCGGCACGTCCACGCTGCCGTTCCTGTACAACGTGTGGCGGACGTGGCGGTACGGGGAGAAGGTGGAGGTCGACGACCCGTGGGGCTTCGGGAGGTCCCTGGAGTGGGCGACCTCCTGCCCGCCGCCCCGGCACAACTTCGACGCGGTGCCGCGGATCCGTTCCGAGTCCCCCGCCTTCGACCTGCACCACCCGGAGTTCGCCGCGTACGAGCGCATGCGCGTCACGAGCCCCCCGCCGGGACGCTGAGGCCGCGACGGCACCCGGCGTCCCGGCGCCGGCGCTCACCGCAGGGCGCGGACCGCGCGCCCCACCCGTGCCTTCAGGCCGTACACCCCGTCGACGGCCCGCCCCACCGCCCGGTGCCACCGCACCCGTGCCGGCGGGTGGGTCCTGCCGCTCGCGCCCCGCGCGACCAGGTCCGACCAGAGCGCCTCGTGCCGGACCGCCGTCCGCGCCGGGTCGAAGCGTTCCGACGCGGCGAGCGCCGCCCGTGCCGCCTTCGCCCGCAGTTCCTCGTCCTCGACGAGCCCGCGCAGCGCCCCCGCCACCGCCGCCACGTCGTCGACCGGCACGAGCCGCCCGTCGACCCCGTCCTCGATGATCTCGCGCGGCCCGTGCGGGCAGTCGGTGGCGACCACCGGCAGGCCGCAGCGCATCGCCTCCACGATCGTCATCCCGAAGGACTCCCGCTGCGAGGTCACCGCGGCGATCGAGCCCTTCACCCACTCCGGTTCCATCCGGGAGACGGTCCCCATGAGGAAGACCTGCTCGCCGAGGCCCCGCTCCTCGATCTGCCGGGCGAGCGCGCCCCTGAGGTCCTGGACGGCGTCCCCGCTGCCGTAGATCCGCAGCCGCCAGTCGCGGTGGTCGGCCGCGATCTCCGCGAAGGCGTCGATCAGCACGTCGTACCGCTTGACCCTGGTCAGCCGGCCGGCCGCGACGACGGTCCTGGCCGCCGGGTCGGCCGGCGGCAGCGTGGACGCCGGGACGCTGTTGGGCACGGACTCGATCCGTACGCCGGGCAGCCGGAGCCTCCGGTAGGCGCGGGCGTCGGCCTCGGTGACGGTGGTGACGGCGTCGAGGAGTCCGTACTCGTGGCCGATGTCCCGCCGCAGCCGGAAGCTGTGGCCGTCCAGGATCAGGTGCTCCTGCCCGACGAGGACCGGCCCCCGGCGGGCCTGCCGGGCGAGCTGCACGTTGAGCCCCGGCCGGGTGGCGACGAGGACGTCCGCCTCGACCCCGCCCAGGTGCTCGCCGATCCGCGCGTCGGTCAGCGCGCTGTACTGCTTCCAGCGGCCGTCGCCGCGGGGGAAGACCTCGGCGGGCCGGTGGAAGTCGGGATGGTCGCCGTCGTAGCCGGGGCTGTCCCGGCGCAGGTCGACCAGGTGGCGGATCGTCACTCCTGCGGGAAGTCCGAGGATCGGCCGGTCGCGGTGGCGGAACACCGAGACGATCTCCACCTCGTGACGCGCGGCGAGCTCCTCGGCGAGCGTGAAGGTGGACCTGATCGTGCCGCCGTAGTGGTAGGCGTTGTGGAGCAGAAAGGAAATTCGCATCGTGCTGCCGGTTCCCCCCGGTCAGTCGGTCAGTCGGTCTCCCGGCCTGTCGGTCAGTCAGCCGGTCGCGCCGACTGTACTGCCGTGACGGGCAAGGCAGTTCACGGCCGATAGCCCAGCTGGGGCACGGTCGCGCAGTTCTCGGTCATCTCCCCCTGCGACACCCAGCCGCGCCCGCCCTCCCACCGGGCCACGGACAGACAGGTGTGCCGGGTCGCCGGCGGCCGGGCGAGGTGCGCGAAGCGCACCGGCAGCAGCAGGCCGCGGGCGGTGTACGGCTCCGGCCGGTCGAGGTACCGCTCGACGCAGGCGCGGGTGAGCTCCCCCTCGCCCAGGCAGGACCGGGCGGCGTCGGTGAACCACATGGCCGCCGCCCACCCCTCCAACTGCCACTGCGAGAGCTCCCGTTGGCCCGCTCGGGCCATGCCCTCCCGGAACTCCCGGACGGCCGGGTGGGCGGTGTCCTGGTGGTTGCGGCTGGACCCGGTCGCCCACAGCGCGCGCAGGCAGCCGGGGGCGCGGGCGTAGTCGCGCGCGACCGAGGAGGACCAGTTCTGCACGTGGGTCACCTTGGCGTCGACCCGTACGCCGAGCGCCTCCATCGCCTCGCACAGCCGCGCGTTCCCGTGGGCGTCCATCGCGTCGAAGAGCACGTCGACACGGCGCTCCCGCAGGTCGGCGGCGACCGCCCGGAAGTTCGGCAGCGCGAAGTCGACCTGTTCGTCGACGACGCGGTACCCCTCGGCGCGCAGCCCCCGCGCGACGAGCCGCGCGTACGCGGCGGAGGCGGCCTGGTTGTACGAGACGACGGCGGCGGTCCGCGCGCCCCGCTCGCGGGCGAAGTACCGGTACACCTCGGTCCCGCCGTACAGCGTGCCGTTCCAGCCGGGCGCGGCACCGGTGCGCGGGGCGAGGCTGCCGTAGATCCCGTAGAGGTGCGGATGGGTGTCGTACGCGGGGGTGAGGGGCTGGCCGCCGACGTCGGGGACGCCGGCCTCGGCGACGCGGGGCGCGCCCGCGTAGTTCAGGGCGGTGGTGGCGACGAGGGCGAAGACCCGGCGCTCGTCGAGGAGCCGGTGGACGCACGCGTTGTTGCCGACGCCGCTGCCGCCGTCGTCGCAGGTCTCGACCTCGATCCGGCGTCCGTCGAGCCCGCCTCGGGCGTTGAGGGCGTCGAAGTAGGCGCGGGCGCCGTCGCGCGGCCCGGTGAGCGCCGTGCCGCCGACCGCGCTGGTGGCGCTGGTGACGATCCCGACGCGGAGCGGCTCACCGCCGGAGGGGGTGACGGTGGGCCGCGTCTCGAAGGCGCTGTCCGGGAGCCGGCTGCCGCACCCCGCGAGGAGGGCGAGCAGCGCGGCCAGGAGGAGCGCCGCGACCGCCTCAGCAGCCCTGAACGGTGACACCGCTCAGCTCGACCAGGCCGCAGAGGGTCTTGACGGAGACCTTCCAGGTGTCGTTCTGGAGGACGGAGGTGCCTTCGGCGTCGGGCAGCGCGGGTGCGCCGTTGACCTGCAGGTCGTAGGTGACGTCGGCGTCCTTGTCGGAGGTGAAGTCGACCTCGGTGACCTCGGCCGAGGTCCCGGCCGCGTTCTCGTTCCCGGCGAAGGCGGCGAGGACCGCCTCCATCTCCGGGCCGTTCTCCAGGAGTTCCACCCGCTCGGAGGTCGGGGTCCCGGGGTCGAAGAAGGTTTCCCAGTTCTTGGTGACCTCGGCCCTGGCCGCGTCGGGGTCGTCGGGTTCGTCGCCGTCCGGCGGCTGGGCCGTCATCCCGGGCGGCGGGTTCGACGCGACCTGGTTGCCGGTGTCCGCCTGGCCCGTGTCGTCGTCGGAACAGCCCGCTACGGCGGGCGCGAGGGCGAGCACGGCGGCGGCCGCGAGTGCAGCGAGCCGGGAGCGTCCGCCGAGTCGTGTCAGAACCATCTGGCTCACCACCGGGTGTCTCACCGGGCCGTTCGGCCTGATGCTTCCAGGGTGGGACGGAACGGGTCATAGTGCAAGGAAGAGAGCGGAGGGGAGGAAGGGGAACCTCTCGTGCCGACATCCCGCGTCCGCCTGCTCCTCTGGTCCGGCGCCGTCGCGGCCGCCGGGGGCGCGGTGCTGTGCGTGCTGGGCTGGTACGGGATCTCCGGCGAGCGGTACGTCGAACGACAGCTGCCGTACCTGGCGTCGTGCGTGGTACCGGGGGCGGCGCTCCTCGTGTCGGGCGCGGTCCTGGTGGCGGCGGCGCTGACCTCCCCCGTACCCCCTCCGGCCCCCGAACCGCCCCCGGTGGAGGAGTGGCGGGGCACGCCTCCGCCCTCCTCCACCGGGCCGCCCCTCCACCTCCCCGGCGGGACGCTGGCCCACCGCCCGGACTGTCCCCTGGTCGTGGGCAGACCGGAGGCGCGCGAGGTCGAGGACCCGCCGCCCACGTCCCTCTCCCCCTGCCCGGTGTGTGAGCCGTGGCCTCCCTGACGTACGAGCTGACGCTGGCGGGGCTGGCGATCGGCAGCGCGGCCGCGCTGACCGGGATCGGCCTGATCGTCACGTACCGGGCGACGGGGGTGCTGAACCTCGCGCACGGCGCGGTGGCGATGGTCTGCGCGTACGTCCTGCGGCAGCTGGTCGTCGACTGGGGCTGGCCGCTCCCGGTGGGGGCCCTGGTCACGCTGCTGCTCGTGGCCCCGGGCCTCGGCCTGGTCCTGGACCGGGGGGTCTTCCGTCCGCTCGCGCTCCTCGGCTCCGACCCGGCGCGGACGCTGGTGGCCTCGACCGGCGTGTTCGTGCTGCTCGTCGGCGGAGCGACGCTGCTGTGGGGGCCGGGGGCACGGGACGACGCTCCGGCGCTGCTGGGGGACGATCCGTGGGCGCAGCTGGGGGCGGTGGTCGCCCTCGCGTGCCTGGTGACGGCGGTGACGCGGTGGACGCCGTTCGGGCGTGAGCTGCGGGCGGTGGTGGACAACCGCCCGCTGGCCGTCCTGTCGGGGGTGCGGGCGGACCGGGTGGCGGCGGCGGGGTGGGCGTTCGGCGCGTTCACGGCGGGACTGACGGGCGTGCTCCTGGCGCCGTACGTCCGGCTCGACCCGTACGGGATGCCGCTCCTCGTCGTGGAGGTGATCGCGGTGGCGGTCATCGCCCGGATGCGGTCGCTGACGGTCGCGGTGGTGGCGGCGGTGGCCCTGGGCGTGGCCCAGGCCCAGCTGACCCGCCTCCATCCGGGCGGCTGGGCGGAGCCGCTGGTACGGGCGGTGGCGGCGAACCTGTTCGTGGTGGCCCTGCTGGTGGCGGCGCTCGCGCTGCCTGGGGTGGGCGGCAGGGGCAGGGACGCGCTGCCGCCGCCGACGGGCCGGCGCCGGGTGCCGCCGGCGGTCCGGCTCCTGGTCGGAGCCCTGCTCCTCCTCCCCCTCGCGCCGGCGGGCGAGGACCTGCACACGACACTGCGGATCCCGGCCCTCGCCGTCATCCTGCTGTCCCTGGTGGTGGTGACGGGCCGAGGAGGCCAGATCGCGCTGGGCCAGGCGGCGTACGCGGGCCTGGGGGCACTGCTGACGGGGCTGCTGGCGGCGCGGGGCGTCCCGGTCCTGGCGGCGCTGGGCCTCGCGGTCCCGGCGGTTGCGGCGGTGGGCGCCCTGACGGCCTGGCCGGCGATCCGCCGCCACGGCCTGGCGCTGGCGCTGGCGACCCTCGCGACGGGGGTGGCGGTGAGCCGCTTCGTCCTGACGCAGCCGTACGCGACGACGGGTCTGTCGGTGGAGCGCCCGGCGGGCTTCGCGGACGACCGCGCGTTCTACGCCCTGGAACTGGCGGCCCTGGCGGGCTGCCTGGTCGTCGTGGGGGCCCTGCGCCGGGGCCGGACGGGCCGGGCCCTCGCGGCGCTGCGGGACCACGAGCCGGGCGCGGAGGCGGCGGGCGTCCCGGCGGCCGCGCTGAAGCTGGGGGCCTTCACGCTGGGGGCCGCGCTCGCGGCCCTGGGCGGGGCGCTGCTGAGCCTGGGAGGGCGGGCCTTCGACCCGGAGGCGTACGACCCGGTACGCGGCCTGCTGTGGTTCGCCGCGGTCCTGGTCCTGGGCGCGGACAGCCTCCTGACCCCGCTCCTCGCGGCCACCCTCCTGGCCACGCTGGAGGCAGGCCCCCAAGCAGGCACGGCAGCGGCCCTGATCGGCCTCCTGGCCACCCGGACAGCCCGCCGCCCACCCCGTCCCACGCCCCGCCACCCTCCCCCCACTCGAACGACACGCCGGCCCACGGCAGACCGGGCAGGCCGAGCAGGCCGGGCAGGCCGGGGAGGTCGGGGAGGCCGGGCAGGCCGGGCAGGCCGGGGAGCCCCGGCAGACCTGGCAATACCTGCAAGCCCGACGAACCAGGCAGCACCGCCAGGCCCGGCAGACCCAGGAGGCCTAGGAGGCCCGGCAAGCCCGGCAAACGTGACAGGCCCGACAGGCCCAGCAGGCCCAGCAGGCCCAGCAGGCCCAGCAGGCCCAGCAGGCCACCGTGGCACGGCCGCAGGCCGTAGGCACCCCGGCCAGCCGGCCGCCGACGGCGCCGAGCCCCCCACGGGAGGACCCGCACCCGACGCACCCACCCGCACGGGCGGTGCGGGTGGGAACCCCGGTCCGGCCGAAGGACGGACGCACCACCACCGCGCCCAGGCCGCCGACGCCCCCCGGCCCGCCGCGCCGCGCCGCGTCGGCGCCACCCGCACGAGTGACCCTCCGAGGCTCCGCGTCCGTGACCTCACGCTCACCTACCCCGGGGGCGTCACCGCCCTCTCCCACGTCACCCTCGCCCTCGCCCCCGCCCGCGTCACCGCCCTCGTCGGCCCGAACGGCGCCGGGAAGAGCACGCTCTTCGACTGCCTCGCCGGCACGCTGCGGCCCCGCAGGGGCCAGGGCGGCGTCACCCTCGACGGCATCGACATCACCGCCCTCCCGGCCCACGCGCGGTCCCGCCTGGGGATCGCCCGCACCTTCCAGCGCCTCGCCGTCTTCCCCTCGCTCTCGGTCGAGGAGAACGTCCGCCTCGGCGCGGACGGAAGCGTCCGCATAGCCGGCACCACCGCCACCGCCACCGCCGTCGAGCAGGCCCTCCGCCTCCTCGCCCTCGACGGCCCCGTCCGCCACCACCCCGCCGCCGGCCTCCCCACCGGCACCCTCCGCCGCGTCGAGCTCGCCCGCGCCCTCGCCGCGCGCCCGCACACGCTGCTCCTGGACGAACCCGCCGCCGGCCTGGACGCCGCCGAGACCGCCGCGCTGGCGCGGATCCTCTCCGCGCTCGCCGCCGACGGCCTGACCGTCCTCGTCGTGGAGCACGACCCGGACATCGTCGCCGGGATCGCGCACACCGTGCACTCGATGGAAGGCGGCCGGCTCCTGTCATGACCGTAGAGATCGCCCTGCGCGCCGCCCGGGTCCGCTACGGCCCCCTGGAGGCCCTGCACGGCCTCGACCTGCCCGTCCCCGCGGCCACGGTGACCGTGCTGCTCGGCCGGAACGGCGCGGGCCGCACGACGGCCCTGCGGGCCCTCGCGGGGACGGTACGGCTCTCGGCCGGCCGGGTGGTGTGGCGGGGCGCCGACGTGACCGGGCTCCGGGCCGACGAGCGGGCGCGCCGCGGGCTCTGCTTCGTACCGGACCGGCGGGCGGTGTACGAGGGGCTCACCGTCGCCGAGAACCTCGCGCTCACGGCGCCGGAGGGCGCCCCTCCCCCGTACCCCGAACTGGTCCCGCTCCTGTCCCGCCCGGCGGGGACGCTCTCCGGCGGCGAGCGCCGGATGCTGGCGCTGTCCCGCGCCCTGCTGGCACGCGCGCGCGTGGTGCTCGTCGACGAGCCGTCGCTCGGCCTGGCCCCGGCGGTCGCGGCGCGGACGTACGGCCTCCTGGCGGCGCTCGCCGGGGACGCCGGGGCGGCGGTCGTCCTGGCCGAGCGGCGCGTGCCGCCGGGCCTGCCGCGCGGCACGGTCGTGCACGAGCTGCGGCGCGGTTCCCTCGCCGCCAGCGGGGAACCGTACGAGTTCACGTCGGACTGACCACGGGACGAGGAGGGGCCCCGTGGTCAGAGCGGGGCGATCCGCAGCATCGTCCCGACCACGATCCGGTTCGGGTCGGCCCCGATGACGCTCCGGTTGGCCGCGTACAGCGCCTGCCAGCCGCCCTTCACCGCGAACCGGCGCGCGACCGAGCCGAGCGAGTCCCCCGGCTGCACGGTGTGGACGCGCCCGCTCAGTCCGTACCGCTTGGAGCAGACGGGCCACGCGCCCCACCCCTGGGTGCGCAGCACCTCCTCGGCGGTCGTGATCTGCTGCGGCCGGGTGGCCAGGTCGGCGCGCTTGGCGAACTTCTGTCCGCCGTGCTCGACCCAGGTCGGCTGCCAGAACTGGAGCCCGCCGTAGAAGCCGTTCCCGGTGTTGACGTGCCAGCGGCCGCTGCTCTCGCAGTCGGCGACGCACCCCCACGGCCACTGGTCGCCCGCGCACGGGTAGTCCGGCACGTTGGCCGCGGCCCGTACGGCGTCGGCGGAGGAGGCCACAGCGGAAGAGGAAGCCACGGCGGCGGAGGAAGCCGCGGCGGCGGAGACGGCCGCCGGGACGGTCCCGGACGCCGCCGTGTCCGCCGTACCGGCGACCGCGCTCCCGGACGTCAGCGTCACGGCCGCGAGGAGGGAACCGGCCGTCGTCCAAAATCGGATCTTCGACATCGGGGCAGGCTAGGCAGCCGCCCCGCGGGCCCGGCCCGTGCCGCGCGGAACAGTGTCAACACCCCACCCGGTCGGAGTCACGGACACCCCCGCGCACCCGTCGCACACGCCCGTGGCAAGTTGCCCCGCTTCCACGCGTGACCCCGGCCGATCCTGACCCGTTGAACTCGGCATGAGGCGCCCGGGAACGGCCCGGCGTCCCCCCGTTCCTAGTCAGGGAGCCACCCGTGCCGCGCATGCTCGACGTCAGCGAGGACGTACGCGCCGAGATCGGCGACGAAGAAGCCAATCGGCTGCTCGAGGGCGACAGTGCCCCGGGCAGTTACGACTGCACCTCCTGCCGCACGCCGGGTGACTCCCAGCGGGAGCGCACCAGCACGGTGCTGTTCGTCGGCGTGGAGACCGCGGTCCTCGCGTTCGCCCACGCGACCTGCATCCCCTCGCAGGTCGTCCGCGTCTCGGAGGACCAGCTCCAGGGCGCCGTCGCCTCCATCGCCGCGGCCGACGCCGCCGACGAGCTGTCCGCCGCCCACCCCGAGCAGGCGGTGCTCGGCGTCACCAGCGGCCTGGTCCTGATCGACGGCGAGCTGCACCCGGCGCTGGTCGTGGAGCCGACCGCCCCCGTGGCGCGTCCGGGCACGGACGGCCAGGTCGACGAGTTCCTGTCGCTCCTCGCCGAGCAGGGCTTCCAGCCGGTCTCCGGTCTCGAGGAGAAGCCGGCGACGCTGCCGGGCTGGTCGGTGCTGGTGGCCATGGGCCAGCTGCACTCCGTCCTCCAGCCGGGGCCGAACGGCGCCGGTCAGGCCGCGTGGTGGCAGGCCCACCAGCCGCTCCAGGTCACCGAGGGCTGGCGTGCGGCCGCCAACAAGTCGCACACGGTGCTGGTCTTCGCCGCTCCGGTCGGCTCCATCGGCCAGCAGCCGCGCGAGGACCTGCTCCGCGACGCCCTGGAGAAGGCCGCGGCCAACGGCCGCCTGGTGGCTGCCGCGATGCCGCTGGCCGGCACCTGATGGAGGACGGCCGGCCGGGCATAGAGCCCGTACGGGCCCCCGGAGGCCGTACGGGCCCCACCCCGGGGGGCCTGGGCGACCTGGGCAGGCTGGAGGAGCTGCTCGGGGACCTGAGCGGGCCCGCCGGCCCGGGCGGCGCGACGGGACGGAGCGGGGCGACCGTCCCGCACCCCCGGCGCGCGCCTCTTTCGGAGAGCCGCCCGCATCCGACGGGCGGCGGGGTCGTTGGCACGTACGTGCACCCATACGACCCATTCCTCCAGCCGTATCCGAGCCAGATCCCCGCCATGCGCCCGGCGCAGGACGTCACGGCCGGCCAGTCGGCCACGCCGATCTTCGACGCCCTGTACGCGGAGTACAGCCGGTCGTTCCGGACGCTGCCGGGTGACCGCAGCGGCGAGGAGGAGGTCCCGTTCCGGGCCTTCGGCACGACCGCGAGCACCGGACTGTACGGAAGCGGGACCGGGAGCGGGAACGGGATCGGAGGCGGTTACGCCGCCCCGCCGTACGGCCACGGGCCCGCGGGCGGCAACGGACTCGGGTACCGGCACTCCACCGCGTACCAGCCGATGTGGACGGCACCGCAGCACCACGCCCCGGCGGCACTCCCGCCGGGCCCCCGCAGGGGAATCTGAGAACGGCCGAGGGCCGGGACTCCACGGGTCCCGGCCCTCGGCCATGTCCTGCTTCCCGCGGGTCCCGGCCCTCGCCGGTCCTGCTTCCGCGGGTCCTACTTCTTGCGGCTGCGCTTCTCGCGCACGCGCACCGAGATGTGGATCGGGGTGCCCTCGAAGCCGAACTCCTCGCGGAGGCGGCGCTCGACGAAGCGGCGGTAGCCCGCCTCCAGGAAGCCGGAGGCGAAGAGCACGAAGCGGGGCGGCTTGGTGCCCGCCTGCGTGCCGAAGAGGATGCGGGGCTGCTTGCCGCCGCGGATCGGGTGCGGGTGGGCCGCGACGATCTCGCCGAGGAAGGCGTTGAGCCGACCGGTGGGGACGCGGGTCTCCCAGCCGGCGAGGGCGGTCTCGATCGCCGGGACCAGCTTCTCCATGTGGCGGCCGGTCTTGGCGGAGACGTTGACCCGGGGCGCCCAGGCGACCTGCTGCATCTCGGTCTCGATCTCGCGCTCGAGGTAGTAGCGGCGCTCCTCGTCCAGCTCGTCCCACTTGTTGTAGGCGATGACGATGGCACGGCCGGACTCGACCGCCGTCGTGATGATGCGCTGGTCCTGGACCGAGATGTTGTCGGTGGTGTCGATGAGGATGACGGCCACCTCCGCCTTCTCGATGGCGGCCGCGGTCCGCAGCGAGGCGTAGTAGTCCGCGCCCGACTGGAGGTGGACCTTCTTGCGGATGCCGGCGGTGTCGACGAACTTCCAGGTCACGCCGCCGAGCTCGATGAGCTCGTCGACCGGGTCGCGGGTGGTGCCGGCCAGCTCGTTGACGACGACGCGGTCCTCGCCGGCCACCTTGTTGAGGAGGGAGGACTTGCCGACGTTCGGACGGCCGATCAGGGCGATGCGGCGCGGGCCGCCCACCGCGTTGCCGAAGCGCTGCTCGGGGGCCTCGGGCAGCTTGCGGAGCACCTCGTCGAGGAGGTCGCCGGTGCCGCGGCCGTGGAGCGAGGAGACGGGGAACGGCTCGCCGAGGCCCAGGGACCAGAGCGTGGCGGCGTCGGCCTCGCCGGACTGGCCGTCGACCTTGTTGGCGGCGAGGACGACCGGCTTTCCGGCGCGGCGCAGGAGCTTGACGACGGCCTCGTCGGTGTCGGTGGCGCCGACGGTGGCGTCCACGACGAAGAGGCAGGCGTCGGCGGCCTCGATCGCGTACTCCGCCTGGATGGCGACGGAGGCGTCGATCCCGAGGACGTCCTGCTCCCAGCCGCCGGTGTCGACGACCTTGAAGCGGCGGCCGGCCCACTCGGCCTCGTAGGTGACGCGGTCGCGGGTGACGCCCGGCTTGTCCTCGACGACGGCCTCGCGGCGGCCGATGATGCGGTTCACCAGGGTCGACTTGCCGACGTTCGGACGGCCGACGACGGCGAGGACGGGGAGCGGGCCGTGCCCGGCCTCCTCGATCGCGCCCTCGACGTCCTCCGCGTCGAAGCCCTCTTCCGCGGCGAGCTCCATGAACTCCGCGTACTCGGCGTCGCCAAGTGCCCCGTGGTCGTGCTGGTCGTTCATGAAGTCCGTTCCTTGATCATTCGTGGTCGGTGGGTCCCCGGACGGCGGGGCCCACTACTGAAAGTCTCGCTCAGCGCCCGGTGAGGCGCCTGGCGTTTTCCAGGTGGCCGGTGAGCCGCTCCTGGATCCGTACGGTGGCCTCGTCGAGCGCCTTGCGGGTGCGGCGCCCCGAGCCGTCGCCCGCGTCGAAGGCGTCACCGAAGACGACATCGACGCGGCCGCGCAGCGGAGGCAGTGCCTTGACCAACCGTCCCCGGCGCTCGGTGCTTCCCAGGACGGCGACGGGGACGATCGGCGCCCCGCTCCGTACGGCGAAGTACGCGAGGCCCGCGCGCAGCGAGGCGAAGTCGCCCTCGCCGCGGGTGCCCTCGGGGAAGATGCCGAGGACGCCGCCCTGCTCCAGGACGCCCAGGGCGTTGCCTATCGCGTTCCGGTCGGTGCTGTCGCGGTCGACCTTGACCTGCCCGATGCCCTCCAGGAAGGACCCGAGGGGTCCGACGAAGGCTTCCTTCTTGATGAGGAAGTGCACCGGGCGGGGTGCGGTGCCCATGAGCATGGGGCCGTCGATGTTGTGCGCGTGGTTGACGGCGAGGATGACGGGGCCGGAGGCCGGCACCCGCCAGGCGCCGAGGACGCGCGGCTTCCACAAGCCGTACATCAGGCCGATGCCGATGCGTCTGCCGACCGCGGCGCCCCTCTCGGAGGGCGGGGTCACTTCGCGGCCGCCCTCTTCTCCTCGACGAGGGTGACGACGCACTCGATGACCTGGTCGAGCGTGAGCTCGGTGGTGTCGACCTCGACGGCGTCGTCGGCCTTGGCGAGCGGGGAGGTCTTGCGGCTGGAGTCGGCCGCGTCCCGCTTGATCAGGGCTTCCTTCGTGGCGTGCACGTCGGCGCCCTTGAGCTCGCCGGAGCGGCGGGCGGCGCGGGCCTCGGGCGAGGCGGTGAGGAAGACCTTGAGGTCGGCGTCGGGCAGGACGGTGGTGCCGATGTCCCGGCCCTCGACGACGATGCCGAGCTCGGCGCCCTTGGCGATGGACCGCTGGAGCTCGGTGATGAGCGTCCGCACCTCGGGGACGGCGCTGACGGCGCTGACCTTGGAGGTGACCTCCTCGGTGCGGATCGGGCCGGAGGCGTCGGCGCCGTCGACCGTGATGGTCGGGCGGGCCGGGTCGGTGCCGGAGACGATGACCGGCTTCGAGGCCGCGTTGGCGACGGCGTCGGCGTCGTGCACGTCCACACCGTTGCTGATCATCCACCAGGTGATCGCGCGGTACTGGGCGCCGGTGTCGAGGTAGCTGAGCCCCAGCTTGGCGGCGACCGCCTTCGAGGTGCTCGACTTGCCCGTGCCAGAGGGCCCGTCGATGGCGACGATCACGGATTCCACGGTGGGAACACCTTCCTGGGGGAGCGTGCAGGGGCCCGGCGGGGTTGCGGGGACCCCCACAAGGTTACCGAGTCCCACGCACCCGTTCGGCCCAGCCCGTGCCCGCCGGGGCACGGGGGCTCCGTATCGGCCCCCCGCCGGTCGCCCCGGCGTCAGCTCGCGCGCAGCGCCCAGCCCCGTTCCTTCAGGGCCTCGCCCAGGGCCGGGGCGGCCTTCGGGTCGACCATGAGCTGGACGAGGCCGGCCTGCTGGCCGGTCGCGTGCTCGATGCGGACGTCCTCGATGTTGACGCCCGCGCGGCCCGCGTCGGCGAAGATCCGGGCCAGTTCGCCGGGCTGGTCGCTGATGAGGACGGCGACCGTCTCGTACGTCGTGGGCGCGGCGCCGTGCTTGCCGGGGACGCGGGCGCGGCCGGCGTTGCCCCGGCGCAGGACGTCCTCGACGCCCGTGGCGCCGTCCTGCCGCTCGTCGGCGTCGTCGGACTGGAGGGACCGCAGGGCGCGGACGGTCTCGTCGAGGTCGGCGGCGACGCCGGCGAGGACGTCGGCGACGGGGCCCGGGTTGGCGGAGAGGATCTCGACCCACATGCGCGGGTCGGAGGCGGCGATCCGGGTGACGTCGCGGATGCCCTGCCCGCAGAGGCGTACGGCGGACTCGTCGGCCTCCTCCAGGCGCGCGGCGACCATCGAGGAGACCAGCTGCGGGGTGTGGGAGACGAGGGCGACGGCCCGGTCGTGGGCGTCGGCGTCCATGACGACGGGTACGGCGCGGCAGAGGGCGACGAGCTCCAGGGCGAGGTTGAGGACCTCGGTGTCGCTGTCCCGGGTCGGGGTGAGGACCCAGGGCCGCCCCTCGAAGAGGTCGGCGGTCGCGGCGAGGGGGCCGGAGCGCTCCTTGCCGGACATGGGGTGGGAGCCGATGTACGCGGTGAGGTCGAGGCCCAGCGCCTCCAGCTCGCGCTTCGGCCCGCCCTTGACGCTGGCGACGTCGAGGTAGGCGCGGGCGAGCCCGGCCTTCATCGCGTCGGCGAGGGTCGCGGCGACGTGCGCGGGGGGTACGGCGACGACGGCGAGGTCCACGGGGCCCTCGGGCGCCTCGTCGGTGCCGGCGCCGAGCGCCGCCGCCGTGCGGGCGCGCGCCGGGTCGTGGTCGCGGAGGTGGACGGTGACGCCCCGGCTCTGGAGGGCCAGGGCGGCGGAGGTGCCGATGAGGCCGGTGCCGATGACGAGCGCTGTTCTCACTGGGCGATGTCCTTGCGGAGGGCGGCCGCGGCGCCGAGGTAGACGTGTGCGACGTCGGACTTGGGGAGCTCGGTCTCGACGTGGGCGAGGAGCCGGACGACCCGGGGCATCGCGCCCTCTATGTCGAGCTCCTGGGCACAGATGAGGGGCACGTCGACGATGCCGATCTCGCGGGCCGCGGCGGCGGGGAAGTCGCTGTGCAGGTCGGGCGTGGCCGTGAACCAGATGCTGATGAGGTCGTCGGGCGTGAGCTCGTTGCGGGCGAGGACGGCGGTGAGGAGCTCCTCGACCTGCTCGCGCATGTGCCCGGCCTCGTCCCGCTCCAGCTGGACGGCGCCTCGGACCGCTCGTACCGCCACGTCGTACTCCTTCGCCTGCGTCACCTGCGGCACCTGTGTCGGGTGCCCCGACCAGCGTAGTCAGCGCCGGGGCCCGCTCGTCGCGGCGCCCGCCCTCCGAGACGGCGGGCGGGCGTCGCGGGACGGTCGGGGGCGGCCGTCAGAGCTGCTGCTGCCGGATGATGTCCTCCAGGGAGCCGCTCGGCACCGAGCCGCCGGGGGTGAGTTTGTCGACGGCCTGCGGCAGCGACCGGGCGAGCTCGTCGGCGGCCTGCTCCGGGCTGACGCCGGCCTCGGCCGCGACCTTCTGGAGGGTCTCGTCGGGGAGGGCCCGGGCGATCTCGGCGCCGCTGACGGACTGGTTGTCGCCGGTGCCGATCCAGGACTGGGCCTGGTCGGCGAGGCCGGACTTGGTGAGCATGTCGAGGAGTCCGCCGAGCGGGTTGGAGCCGCCCGCTCCGCCGCCTCCGCCCGCGCCGCCGCCCGCGCCGCCCATGAGGGCGCCGAGCAGGGAGCCGAGGACGCCTCCGGCGCCACCGCCGCCGCTGCCGCCCTGCCCGCCGCCTCCGAGGAGGCGGCCGAGGAGACTGCCGAGGTCGTTACCCGCCATGGTCGATCCTGCCTTTCGTCCGAACCGGAACACGCCCAATCTCACCCAGACCGGGATGCTCCGCCACTCGGAGTACGCGCGGGCGTGTTGCGGGATCTCCGCCCCGGGCGCCGCCAAGCTGGCGCCATGACTTCCCGCGCCATGCCCCCGCGCCGTACCGTCACCGCCCTGTTCGCCACCGCGGCCCTCACGGCGGGCTGCGGCTCGGGCGGCGGGGAGGGAAGCGACGGCGGTACGGGCACCGAGGAGCCCGCGAGCGCGGCGCCGAGCGGCGCCGACGGGGCCCCGCTCGCGAAGACCTCGGAGATCCCGGTCGGCGGCGGCAAGGTCTTCGCCGACCGGAAGATCGTGGTCACCCAGCCCACCGAGGGCGACTTCCGGGCCTTCTCAGCGGTCTGCACCCATCAGGGCTGCCTGGTGAACAAGGTCGCGGACGGCACCATCGACTGCCCCTGCCACGGCTCCAGGTACCGGGTCGCCGACGGCTCGGTGGCGGCGGGTCCGGCTCCCCGCCCGCTCCCCGAGGAGCCGATTATTGTGTCGGACGAAACGATCACCCTGGCATAGCCTGCCGCGCATGACTCCCGAAGAGCTGGTGCGCGACCACACGATCTACTCCTGCGTCATGGGTTCGCGCGCCTTCGGTCTCGCGACCGAGGACAGCGACACGGACGTACGGGGGGTCTACCTCGCGCCCACGCCGCTGTTCTGGCGCTTCGAGAAGCCCCCGGCCCATGTCGAGGGCCCGGCCGACGAGCAGTTCAGCTGGGAGCTGGAACGCTTCTGCGAACTGGCCCTGCGCAACAACCCGAACGTCCTGGAGTGCCTCCACTCCCCCCTCGTCGAGCAGGTCGACGACACGGGCCGCGAACTCCTCGCCCTCCGCGACGCCTTCCTCTCCCGCCAGGCCCACCAGACCTTCGTCCGGTACGCCGGCGGGCAGCGCCGCAAGCTGGAGGCGGACGTCCGCCAGTACGGGCATCCGCGCTGGAAGCACGCGATGCACCTGCTGCGGCTCCTGACGAGCTGCCGCGACCTGCTGCGCACGGGCGAGCTCCGGGTCGACGTCGGCGAGGAGCGCGAGCGCCTCCTCGCGGTGAAGCGCGGCGAGGTCGCGTGGTCCGGGGTCGAGTCCTGGATGAACCGCCTCCAGGACGAGGCCGACCGGGCCCACGACACGAGCCCGCTCCCGGCAGCCCCGGACCACGCGCGCGTGCAGGACTTCCTGGTCCGTACGCGCCGCGCGTCCGCCCTCGCCTGAGGGTCACGCGTCCCAGAGCGCCCCGAAGGTCACCAGCTCGGACCGGTACTCGACGACGTCCGCCCACTCGGAGGGCCAGGCGGCCGCGCCCAGGTGGCCCCCGGCGAACGCGCCCGCGAGGGCCGCGATCGAGTCGGAGTCGCCCCGCGTGCAGGCGGCCCGGCGGAGCGCGGTGAGCGGCTCGTCGGGGAAGAGCAGGAAGCAGAGGAGACCGGTCGCGAGGGCCTCCTCGGCGATCCAGCCGTCGCCGGTGTACTCGCACGGGTCGAGCTCCGGGTCGGCCGTGCGCTGGACGGCGTCGAGCCGCTCCAGGACGGCCAGGCACTCGTCCCAGCCCCGCCGGACGAAGGACAGGGCGCTCGGGTCCTGGGAGCGGGTCCAGAGGTCGCCGAGCCAGTGCTCGTGGTACACGTCGCGGTTCTCGTACGCGTACGAGCGCAGCTGTCCGACGAGCCCGGCCGGGTCCACGCCCTGGGCGAGGAGGTACACGGCCCGCGCGGTGAGGTCGGAGGCGGCGAGGGCGGTGGGGTGGCCGTGGGTCAGCGCCGACTGGAGCTGCGCGGCACCGGCCCGCTGCTCCTCGCTCAGTCCGGGGACGAGGCCGATGGGCGCGACCCGCATGTTGGCGCCGCAGCCCTTGGAGTGGATCTGGCTGGCGTCCTGCCAGGGCCGGTCGCCGTCGAGGAGCATGCAGGCGCGCAGGCAGGTGTTGCCGGGGGCGCGGTTGTTCTCCGGGGAGTGGTACCAGTCGACGAACTCGTCGCGGACGGGCCGGGCGAGGCGCAGCGGGGCGAGGACGCCCCGGTCCATGGCGGTGCGGATGCCCCGGGCGAAGGCGAGGGTCATCTGGGTGTCGTCGGTGACGTACGCCTTCTTGTTCTTGACGGGCAGGGCCATCTCCCGCCAGGGTCCGCACTTCGCGAGGATCGCCGGGACGTCGTTGAACTCGGTGGGGAACCCGAGGGCGTCGCCGAGCGCGAGCCCGATCAGGGCCCCGGTCGCGGCCTGCTTGGTCGCGGTGCGTGCGAGGTTCATGCGGGGCCGCCCTTCCGGTCGCCAAAGGGGCCCACCCCCCTTAGCGTCAGTTTGACTCTAAGGGGGGTGGGCCCGAACCGCAAGGAGGTTGCGGGGAGGCGGGAACTACATCCCGACTTCCTTCATCAGCATGCCGACCTCGGTGTTGGTCAGGCGGCGCAGCCAGCCCGACTTCTGGTCGCCCAGGCCGATCGGGCCGAAGGCCGTGCGGACCAGCTTGTCGACCGGGAAGCCGGCCTCGGCCAGCATCCGGCGGACGATGTGCTTGCGGCCCTCGTGGAGGGTGACCTCGACGAGGTAGTTCTTGCCGGTCTGCTCGACGACGCGGAAGTGGTCGGCGCGGGCGTACCCGTCCTCCAGCTCGATGCCGTCCTTGAGGCGGCGGCCGACCTCGCGGGGCAGCGGGCCGGTGATGGCGGCGAGGTAGGTCTTCTTCACGCCGTACTTGGGGTGCGTGAGGCGGTGGGCCAGCTCGCCGTGGTTGGTGAGCAGGATGATGCCCTCGGTCTCCGTGTCGAGACGGCCGACGTGGAAGAGCCGGGTCTCGCGGTTGGTGACGTAGTCGCCGAGGCACTGGCGGCCGTCCGGGTCCTCCATGGTGGAGACGACGCCGGCCGGCTTGTTCAGCGCGAAGAACAGGTACGACTGGGTGGCGACGGTGAGGCCGTCCACCTTGATCTCGTCCTTCTCCGGGTCGACGCGCATGCCCTGTTCCATGACGATCTCGCCGTTGACCTCGACGCGCGCCTGCTCGATCAGCTCCTCGCAGGTGCGGCGCGAGCCCATGCCGGCGCGGGCGAGGACCTTCTGCAGGCGCTCGCCCTCCTGCTCGGCGCCGGGGAAGGTCTTGGGGAGCTTGATCTCGGGCTTGCCGGCGTACCGCTCCCGGTTCCGCTCCTCCGTACGGGCGTCGTACTCGCGCGAGCGGGCCGGGGCCGTGCGGCCGCCGCCGCGCTGCGGGGACTGCCGGGGGCCGCCCTTGGCGCCACCGCGCGCCGAGGCGCCGCGGCCGCTCTTGGGGCCCTGCGAGGAGCCGCCGGGGCTGTAGCGCTCGTCGTAGGTACGCTCCTCCGGGCGCGCGTTGCGCGAGCCGGCGCCGGTCGGCCGGCCGCCGCCCTGCGCGGGGCGCCCGCTGCCCTGACCGGGACGGCCGCCGCCGCCCTGGCCCGGACGGCCGCCACCCTGACCGGGACGGCCGCCGCCCTGGCGGTCGTCGCGGCCGTTGCCGGCGCCGCGGTAGTTCCCGCGCCCGCCGCCACCGCCGCTGTTGCCACGGCCTCCGCCGCTGCTGCCGCCGCGGCCGCCGCTGTTGCCACCACGGCTCCCGCCGTTGTTTCCGCTGCTGTTCCTGCCGCTGCTGCTTCGCATCACATTTCCGTCTTGTCGTCTACGTCTGCGTCCGGATCGAACGACGGTACGCCTTCGAGGGAGTCCGGCTCGACCGCCTCCGCCTCGGGGAGGAAGGGCGCGAGCTCGGGGAGTTCGTCCAGGCCTCGCAGGCCCATCCGCTCCAGGAAGTAGTTCGTCGTCCTGTACAGGATCGCACCTGTTTCGGGTTCCGCGCCCGCCTCCTCCACCAGACCCCGCTGGAGGAGGGTCCGCATGACGCCGTCGCAGTTGACTCCGCGGACCGCCGAGACGCGGGAACGGCTGACGGGCTGGCGGTACGCGACGACGGCGAGGGTCTCCAGGGCCGCCTGGGTGAGACGGGCGTGCTGGCCCTCCAGGACGAAGGCCTCGACGGCCGCCGCGTGGGCGGGGCGGGTGTAGTAGCGCCAGCCCCCGGCGACGTACCGCAGCTCGAAGCCGCGGTTCTGGGCGGTGTACTCGTCGGCGAGCTCGCGCAGGGCGTCGGAGACCTCGTCGGGGGTGCGGTGGAGGACCTTGGCGAGGTCCTTCTCGGTGGCCGGCTCGTCGACGACCATGAGGACGGCTTCGAGGGCGGGCTTGAGGTCGCTCACGCTGCGGTGGCCTCCTGGTCGAATTCGTCGGTCACGGCGCCGGAGGGGTCGGTCTCGCCGCCGGTCCAGGAGACCGTGAGGTCCTCCAGGGCGGTCTCCTGGTCGAGGGCGACGGCCCGCTCCCGGTAGAGCTCCAGGAGGGCGAGGAAGCGGGCGACGACGGTGAGGGTGTCCCCGGCGTCCTCGATCAGCTCGCGGAAGACGGCCGTGCCGCGCTCGCGGAGCAGCGCGACGACCACGGAGGCCTGCTCGCGGACGCTGACGAGCGGGGCGTGGATGTGGTCGACGTAGACCTCGGGCGCGGGCCGGGGCTGCATGGCCTTGGCGGCGAGCTTCGCGAAGCCCTCCAGGCCGATGGAGATGACGACCTCGGGGAGGAGGGCCGCGTGGTGCGGTTCGAGGCCGACGGTACGGGGACGGCGGCGGGCCTCGCCGTCCCAGCGGTCGTCCAGGATCTCCGCGATCCGCTTGTAGGCGCGGTACTGGAGGAGGCGGGCGAAGAGGAGGTCGCGGGCCTCCAGGAGGGCGAGGTCGGCCTCGTCCTCCACGTCGGCCACCGGCAGCAGGCGGGCGGCCTTGAGGTCGAGCAGGGTGGCGGCGACGACGAGGAACTCGGTGGTCTGGTCGAGGTCGCCGTCGGGGCCCAGGGCGCGGAGGTGCGCCATGAACTCGTCGGTGACCTGGGAGAGGGCGACCTCGGTCACGTCCAGCTTGTGCTTGGTGATCAGCTGGAGGAGCAGGTCGAAGGGGCCCTCGAAGTTCGCGAGCCGGACGGTGAACCGCTCGTCGGCGGCGGGGGGCACGGCCCCCGGCGTCTCGCCCGGGCCGCTGCCCAGGGGGCGGCGGCCCGGCGGGCGGGACGTTTCGTCAGAGGCGTGGTGCATGGATGTCCAGGTGGTACGGGGAGCGCGGCAGCCCGCAGGCTACCGTCAGCGGCCGCGCAGACGGCGGACGAGGATACTCGCGTCGCCCCGGGACTCCAGGTCCGCGAGGACGACGGCGACCGCCTCCCGGACGATCCGGCCGCGGTCGACGGCGAGCCCGTGCTCGCCGCGGAGCACGAGCCGGGCGTGCTCCAGGTCCATGAGCTCCTCGGCGGAGACGTAGACCGTGATCTTCTCGTCGTGGCGCTCGCGGCCGCTGGGCCGCCTGCTCGGGGTCCGGCCGCCGCGCCGCCGGGTGCCCGGGGCGGGGACCGCCGCAGCGGGCGCGGCCTTGGGGGCGGGGCCTTCCGGCTCCGCCGTCCGGGCGCGCGGCTCGGCCGCCTCGGAGTCCGCAGCCGTGTGCTCCGCGGGTCCCTCGGCCGCCGCCGTGTCGCTCTCGCCCGCCGGGGCCGGGACGGCCCGGCGGGGTGAGGACGACTGGAGCGCCATCCCCCCGGTCGTACGGAAGAGTTCGTCGGCGCCGGGCAGACTCACTCGGCGTGACACCGGGCGAGCACCTCCCTGGCGAGCTGGCGGTACGCGGCGGCGCCCACGGAGTTGGAGGCGTAGGTGGTGATGGGCTCGCCGGCGACCGTGGTCTCCGGGAAGCGCACGGTCCGCCCGATGACCGTGTGGTAGACGTGGTCGTCGAAGGCCTCGACGACGCGCGCCAGGACCTCACGGCTGTGCACCGTCCGGGAGTCGTACATCGTGGCGAGGATGCCGTCGAGTTCGAGCTCGGGGTTGAGCCGCTCCTGGACCTTCTCGATGGTCTCGGTCAGCAGGGCCACGCCGCGGAGGGCGAAGAACTCGCATTCCAGCGGCACGATGACCTTGTGAGCCGCCGTCAGGGCGTTCACGGTCAGCAGGCCGAGCGAGGGCTGACAGTCGATCACGATGTAGTCGTAGTCGTTCATCAGCGGCTTGAGGGCACGCTGGAGCGTCGACTCGCGGGCGACCTCGCTGACCAGCTGGACTTCGGCGGCCGAGAGGTCGATGTTGCTCGGCAGCAGGTCCATGTTGGGGACGGCGGTCTTCAGGAGGACCTCGTCGGCCGACATGCCCCGCTCCATGAGCAGGTTGTAGACGGTGAGGTCGAGCTCCATCGGGTTCACGCCGAGGCCGACCGACAGGGCTCCCTGCGGGTCGAAGTCGACGAGCAGCACCCGTCGGCCGTACTCGGCGAGCGCGGCACCCAGGTTGATGGTCGACGTGGTCTTGCCGACGCCGCCCTTCTGGTTGCACATCGCGATGATCTTCGCGGGTCCGTGGTCGGTCAGCGGACCCGGGATCGGGAAGTACGGCAGCGGCCGTCCGGTGGGGCCGATCCGCTCGCGGCGCTGGCGGGCAGCGTCGGGTGCGAGGGTGGCCGCGTACTCCGGGTCGGGCTCGTACTCGGCGTCGGGGTCGTAGAAGTGCCCCTCGGGCACCTCGTCAAAGGCGGCGAAGTGGGTGGACTCTCGGCCCATCTCGTTGCCGGCCGTGGCGTTCACGTGTAGGCCGTCCATCGTCTTCATCGTGTGGGCACCTGGCGCGCGGCTCCCGGGAGTAATTGTCGACTCATTCACAAGTCGTCTTACCTCCTTGGATGTCACCAGGAACATTTATCGATAGGTCAGCGTGGCACCATGCCGACGGTTGGCGACTCTATGGCGTGTCACCGGTCCGCAGCAACACAATCCGCCGGACCCGGCCCGATGTGTCGGCAACCGAACACCCCTCTGTCAAGGGTGCGCGGGCATGCATCCGTACGTTTCAGGGGTGCGCGAAACGGTTAAACAGTTACGTTCGAGGCGAGTTGGCCGAACGTTTTGGCGTGGCCGGAGACACAGCCGGCCGGACCTTGTCGAACAAGGTCCGGCCGGGTGTGTGGCATTGACGACTCGCGTTGACGGTCAGCCGAGGAGGGTGCTCAGCTCGACGTGCTCGAGACCGTGGGCCTCGGCGACCTCCTTGTAAACGACCTTGCCGTCATGGGTGTTGAGGCCCAGGGCGAGCGCGGAGTCGCGGCGCAGCGCCTCGACCCAGCCGTTGTTCGCCAGCGACACGATGTAGGGCAGCGTGGCGTTGGTGAGGGCGTAGGTGGAGGTGTTCGGAACCGCGCCCGGCATGTTGGCGACGCAGTAGAAGACCGAGTTGTGGACCTGGAAGGTCGGCTCGGCGTGGGTGGTCGGGTGCGAGTCCTCGAAGCAGCCGCCCTGGTCGATCGCGATGTCGACAAGGACACTTCCGGGCTTCATCTTGGCGACGAGCTCGTTGGTGACCAGCTTCGGGGCCTTGGCGCCCGGGATGAGGACGGCGCCGATGACGAGGTCGGCCTCGACGACGGCCTTCTCGAGCTCGAAGGCGTTGGAGACGACCGTCTGCACCTTGGTGCCGAAGATCTTGTCGGCCTCGCGGAGCTTGTTGATGTCACGGTCGAGCAGGGTCACGTGGAAGCCCATGCCGACGGCGATCTGCACGGCGTTCCAGCCGGAGACGCCACCGCCGATGACGACGGCCTTGCCGGCGTGGGTGCCCGGGACGCCACCGGGGAGGACGCCGCGGCCGCCGGCCGAGCGCATCAGGTGGTAGGCGCCGACCTGCGGGGCCAGGCGGCCCGCGACCTCGGACATCGGGGCGAGGAGCGGGAGCGCGCGGTTGGCGGTCTCGACCGTCTCGTACGCGATGGCGGTGGTGCCGGACTCGAGCAGCGCGTCCGTGCACTCGCGGGAGGCGGCGAGGTGCAGGTAGGTGAAGAGGGTCTGGTCCTTGCGGAGGCGGTGGTACTCCTCCGCGATGGGCTCCTTGACCTTGAGCAGCAGGTCGGCGGTGGCCCAGACCTCGTCGGCGGTGGCGAGGATCTCGGCGCCGGCGGCGACGTACTCGGCGTCCGTGATCGAGGAGCCGACACCGGCGTTCTGCTCGATGAAGACCTGGTGGCCGTTGCGGACGAGCTCGTGGACACCAGCAGGGGTGATGGCCACGCGGAACTCGTTGTTCTTGACCTCGCGGGGGATGCCGACCTTCATCGTCGATCACGGTCCTTGAATCTGGGGGGACAACTGGGGTACTGCGATACATACCCGGATGCACTGCGGCGCACCGGGGCAGACCACGTTCGAACGCGGCGGACCCAGTTTAATGAAGGAGTTCCCGGTGTCTAGCCTTTCAAAGTACTAATCTTTCTCGAACCCACTGCGGATTTCGCAGGCTGTGGCGTCAGATTCCAGCAATCGTTCGGCAGCGACCCTGTGGAGCCGGGCCGCGGCGGGGTCGCCGAGCCTGTCCAGCGTGTCCGCGAGCCTCATCCGGAGCGCTGCCTGGAGCCGTACGTCCTCGGCCCTGCGGGCCCATTCCACCGCCTCCTCGCAGGTCCGCAGCGACTCCTCGGGACGGCCCGCGTACTCCTGCACGCGCGCCGCCTCGCTCAACGCCCGCGCGTATCCAGGGAGATCGGAGAGCCTGCGGTACCCGGCCGCGGCGGCCCGCCAGTGGCGCAGCGCCTCGCCGTACCGCCCGGCGTAGGTCTGCACGGCGCCGAGGCGGGCGTAGAGCCGGGCCTGGTCGGCGCGCTCGTCGCGGGCGAGGCGCTGCGCGAGCGCCCGCCCGTACCAGTCGCCGGCCCGCATCCAGTCTCCCAGCTCCTGGTACGCGCCACCTACGGATTCCATTGCGCGACCGGTGGCGTACGGATCATTTGCTTCTCTTCCGGCCTCCAAAGCCAACCGATATCGCAGCAATGCCTCCTTCGTCCGTCCGGTGCCCGCATCGAGATCGGCGAGGTTGAGGAGGGCCGCGGCCCGCTCCCGGTGCAGCCCGCGCCGCTCGGCCACGTCCAGGACGAGCCGGTGGAGGCCGTACAGCTCCGGTGCGGCGGCCTCGGCGCCGCGGTGGGCGGCGAGCGCGCGCACCAGGGAGGCGATGAGGCGGCGGGCCAGGGTGTCCAGCTCGCCGTCGGCGACGGCGATCCGGGCGGAGGCGAGCAGGACGGCCTGGCGAGACCGCAGCCACTCCGCGCCCGCCTCGGCGCCGGCGAAGCGCAGGGCGCGGGGCAGCCCGGCCAGCTTCCGGTGGGCGGCCGAGCCCTCGGGCTCGGTGACCGCACGGCACGACTGGAGGAGCCGTACGGTCCGCTCCAGCATCCGGGCCCGGGCGAGCTGCACCTCGGCGGGCCGGTCGCGCTCCTCCAGCTGGGCGCGGAGCAGGGGGACGAGGTGGCCGGGGACCTCGTACTGCCCGTCCTCGCCGGCGGAGACGAGCCCCATGGCGGCGAAGTCGGCGAGGGTGGTCGCCGCGGCGGAGACCGAGCAGCCGGCCAGGGCGGAGGCGGTGTGCGCGTCGGCGCGGCCGAGCGGGGCGAGGGAGAGGTAGCGCAGTATCCGGGCGGCGGTCCCCGGCAGGCCCTCGTGGGCGACGAGGAAGGCCCGGGTGAGCGGATCGCCGGTGAGCCCGCGCAGCTGCTTGGCGAGATCGGCGACGGAGGCCTTCGGCCGGGCGGCGAGCCAGCCGCCCGCGAGGACGACGGCCCCGGGCAGTCCGCCGCAGGCCTCGACGAGCGACTCGGCGGCCTGCGGGTCGACGGTGACGCGTACGGAGCCGGTGAAGCCGGTGAGCAGCTCGATGGCGGACTTGGGGTCGAGGCCGCCGAGCGTGCAGGGGCGGACGTCCGGAATGCCGGTGAGGGGCCCCGTGGAAACCCCGACCACGAGCACGCCGGGATCGTCCGGGATCAACGGGTCGGCCTGTTCGGCGTCGACGGCGTCGTCGAGGATCAGCACCGCCCGCCGTTCGGCGAGCGCGCCGCGCACGAGCTCGGTCAGCTCGTCCTCGGCGGCTCCGGGGGGTTCGGCGACCCCCAGCGCGGCGAGCAGCTCCTGCGCGACCCGGGCCGCGGGGACCGGCTCCCCGCCGGGCTCGCTCAGCCGGGCCCGGAACACCCCGTCGGGGTACCGGTCGGCGACGGCCGCGGCGAGCTCGTCGGCGAGCGCGGTACGGCCCGAGCCGGGCTTCCCCGCGACGAGCAGGACCCGGGCGCGGGGGGCCTTGCGGCCCGTGAGCGTGTCGAGGCCGGTGCGCTCGATGTCGGCGCGCAGGGCCTTCAACTCCCGCTGCCGGCCGAAGAACCGGCGACCCACGGCCGCCGCCACCGCCTGATCCGTCACGGGCCACGCTCCCGTCCACCTGCGCACGAGCCGATCCCGCGAGGATCTCCTCCCGGGCGTTCCCGAGCGTAGTTCAGCCCCCGCGCGCGCCCCGGCGGAGCACGACGGACACGTCCCCCGATCGGATCAGCCGATGGTCACACCACACACGCCCTAGGCCTCGAACGGGCGCGCCGGCCAGGGGGCCTGGGCCGGGCGGAGGGTGTCGAGGGCGTCGGCCGCCCGGGCCGCGGCGAGCGAGAGGACGCCGACCACCAGGCAGTTGTTGTGGAGCTCGCCGGCGAGGACCCCGCGGACGAGCTCCGCGAGCGGCACCCGCGCCAGCTCCATGTCCGCCTCCTCCTCGGCGACCTCGAACCGCTCCCCCTCCGCCTCCGCGAGGTCCCGCGCGAGGAAGATCCGCACGGCCTCGTCGCACCCGCCCGGCGTCGTGTAGACGTCCGTCAGCACCCGCCAGTCCTCCGCCTTGACGTGCGCCTCCTCGTACAGCTCCCGCTGCGCCGCGTGCAGCGGGTTCTCCCCGGGCACGTCGAGGAGGCCGGCCGGGATCTCCCAGAGCTTCTGCCGCACGGGGTGCCGGTACTGGCGCAGGACGACGACGCGGTCCTCCTCGTCGAGGGCGAGGACGGCGACCGACCCGGGGTGGACCTGGTAGTCGCGACGGTGGACGGAGCCGTCCGGCATCACGACGTCGTCCGTGCGGACGCTGGTCTTGTTGCCCTGGAAGGGGGTCGCGGTGGCGACGACCTGCCACTGCTCCGGGGTGTCCTGCACCTGCATCACTGTCCTCCGAACGTGACCTACGAAAACACACGAAAGCCGGGGTGCGCGTCCCGGTGAGGGACCCGTACCCCGGCTACGTTAACGCGCCGTGCTACTTGGCGGTCTTGCGCTCCACGGCCGCCTTGACCAGGCCCGCGAAGAGCGGGTGCGGGCGGGTCGGACGCGACTTGAGCTCCGGGTGCGCCTGGGTGGCGACCAGGTAGGGGTGGACCTCGCGCGGGTACTCGACGAACTCGACGAGCTTGTTGTCCGGGGAGGTGCCGGAGAAGACCAGACCGGCCTTCTTCTCCAGCTCGGCGCGGTAACCGTTGTTCACCTCGTAGCGGTGACGGTGGCGCTCCTCGACGTACGGCTCGTCGCCGTAGGCCTCGCGCACGACCGAGCCCTCGGCGAGCTTCGCCGGGTAGAGGCCGAGGCGCATCGTTCCGCCCAGGTCGCCGGCGCCCTCGACGTACGCGAGCTGCTCCTCCATCGTCGAGACGACGGGGTGCGCGGTCGCCGGGTCGAACTCGGTGGAGTTCGCCTCGGGGATGTCCGCCAGGTTCCGCGCGGCCTCGATGACGATGCACTGGAGGCCGAGGCAGATGCCGAGCAGCGGCACCTTCTTCTCGCGGGCGTACTGGATCGCGCCGATCTTGCCGTTCACGCCGCGGTCGCCGAAGCCACCGGGGATGAGGATCGCGTCGACGTCGCCGAGCTGCTTCTCCGCGCCGGCCGGCGTCTTGCAGTCGTCGGAGGTGACCCACTTGACCTTGACGCGGGCCTTGTTGGCGAAGCCGCCGGCGCGCATGGCCTCGGTGATCGACAGGTAGGCGTCGGGCAGGTCGATGTACTTGCCGACGAGCGCGACCGTGACCTCGTGGACGGGGTTGTGGACGCGGTCGAGGAGGTCCTCCCAGACGGTCCAGTCCACGTCGCGGAAGGGCAGGTCGAGCTTGCGGACGACGTAGGCGTCCAGGCCCTCGGTGTGCAGGACCTTCGGGATGTCGTAGATCGACTTGGCGTCGATCGCGGCGACGACCGCGGCCTCGTCGACGTCGCACATCAGGGAGATCTTGCGCTTGATGGCGGTCGGGACCTCGCGGTCGGCGCGCAGCACGATCGCGTCGGGCTGGATGCCGATGTTGCGGAGGGCGGCGACCGAGTGCTGGGTCGGCTTGGTCTTCAGCTCGCCGGAGGGGCCGATGTAGGGCAGCAGCGAGATGTGCACGACGAAGACGTTGTCGCGGCCGACCTCGTGGCGGACCTGGCGGACGGTCTCCAGGAACGGCAGCGACTCGATGTCGCCGACCGTGCCGCCGACCTCGGTGATGACGACGTCGACGTCGTCGGTCGCCATGCGGCGGATCCGGGACTTGATCTCGTTCGTGATGTGCGGGATGACCTGGACGGTGTCGCCGAGGTACTCGCCGCGCCGCTCCTTGGCGATGACCTGCGAGTAGACCTGGCCGGTGGTGACGTTGGCCGAGCCGTCGAGGTCGACGTCGAGGAAGCGCTCGTAGTGGCCGATGTCCAGGTCGGTCTCGGCGCCGTCGTTGGTGACGAACACCTCACCGTGCTGGAAGGGGTTCATCGTGCCCGGGTCGACGTTCAGGTACGGGTCGAGCTTCTGCATCGTGACCCGCAGACCGCGGGCCTTGAGGAGCGCACCCAGGCTGGAGGCGGTCAGGCCCTTGCCGAGGGAGGAGGCGACACCCCCGGTGACGAAGATGTGCTTGGTCGTCGTGGTGTTGGGCGGCATCGCCAAGAGGGGGCTCCCGTGGTCGCGTTTGGAGGTGCGTTCCGGCGTCCCCTCCGGAAGAATCGGGGGGTGCCGTCGCTGCGGTTTCGGGGTCCTCGGCTGTCGCCGTTTCCCACCGGTCCACGGGGTACCAGGGTATCAGCGACATCGGGAGGCCGCTTCCGGCCACGCGTGGCAGTCGGGTGGCCGCGGTCCGCGACACGCGCGGAGACCCGCGGGAACGCCCGCCTCCGACGGCTCGGCGACCGGACGAAATACGTTCGGAATATGTTCGGAGTATGTTCGGCGAAGTTCGGTTTTCACCGCCGAGAGCGTGTTCACCCGATCGGAGCAGCGCCGTTACCCGAGTGATCACCGGGTCACTAGGGTGCGTCGTATCCTGCTCGGACATTGCCCGCCGAGCCGGCCGGCCAGCGGCACCACCCCGCCCGTCAACCGGACCGCGAGCTCGGCGACGACCCCTTAGACCGCTGACATTCGGGTAACTGGAGCAAGCGCCCCGCTCGGGGCGGACGTGGCCGTTCGACTGGAGTGAAGCACGTGGCCGGGCGCATCGAGGATTACGCACTCATCGGAGACATGCAGACCGCCGCCCTGGTCTGCCGGGACGGCAGCGTGGACTGGCTGTGCCTCCCACGCTTCGACTCCCAGGCGGTCTTCGCGGGACTCCTCGGCACGGAGGACCACGGGTTCTGGCGGGTGGGCCCGGCCGGGCCCGGGGACACCGATCCGGCCCCCGCCGACCGCCGCCGCTACCGGGGCGACTCGCTGATCCTGGAGTCCGAGTGGGACACCCCGCGCGGCACGGTCCGCGTGACGGACTTCATGCCCCCGCGCGACGGCGCCCCGCAGCTGATCCGGATCGTGGAGGGCGTCTCGGGCCGGGTCCCGATGCGCTCCGCGCTGCGGATGCGGTTCAGCTACGGCCGGATCGTCCCCTGGGTCCACAAGGTCGGCGAGCGCACGGTCGCCGTCGCGGGACCGGACTCGGTGTGGCTCGACACGGACGCGGAGACGCACGGCGAGGACCTCACCACGTACTCCGAGTTCACCGTCTCCCCCGGTGACCGGGTCACCCTCACCCTCTCCTGGCAGCCCTCCCACAAGGAGGCGCCGCCGCTCCCCGACCCCGAGGGCTCCCTGGAGGCGACGGCCGAGTTCTGGCGCGAGTGGGTCGAGCACTGCACGTACCACGGCCCCTACCGGGAGGCCGTGATCCGCTCCCTGATCACCCTGAAGGCGCTGACGTACGCGCCGACCGGCGGGATCGTGGCCGCCCCGACGACCTCGCTGCCCGAGGAGATCGGCGGCGTACGGAACTGGGACTACCGCTACACCTGGCTGCGGGACGCGGCGATCACCCTCTCCTCGATGCTGCGCACCGGCTACCGCGAGGAGGCCCGCGCCTGGCGGGACTGGCTGCTCCGCGCGGTCGCGGGCGACCCGGAGAACCTCCAGATCATGTACGGCATCGCCGGCGAGCGCGAGCTCGGCGAGGCGGAGCTCGACTGGCTGCCCGGGTACGAGAACTCCGGCCCGGTCCGGGTGGGCAACGGCGCCGCCAACCAGCTCCAGCTGGACGTGTACGGCGAGGTCACCGAGGCCCTGCACCTCGCCCACATGACGGGCCTGTCCCGCAACGACTACGCCTCCCTGCTCCAGCTGAAGCTGATCAAGTACCTGGAGACCCACTGGGACCAGCCCGACGAGGGCATCTGGGAGGTCCGCGGCCCGCGCCGCCACTTCACCCACTCCAAGGTGATGGCCTGGGTGGCCGTCGACCGCACGATCAAGCTCATCGAGTCCGGCGACGCCGACGGCCCCCTGGAGCGCTGGCGCGAGCTGCGCGACGAGATCCACCGGGACGTCTGCGAGAAGGGCTACGACAAGGAGCGGAACACCTTCACGCAGTCGTACGGCTCCAAGGAGCTCGACGCCTCGCTGCTGCTGATCCCGCAGATGGGCTTCCTGCCGCCGGACGACAAGCGGGTCATCGGCACGATCGAGGCGATCCAGCGGGAGCTGTCCACGGAGGACGGCTTCGTGCTGCGCTACCCGACGGCCGGCGACGAGGCCGGCGTCGACGGCCTGGAGGGCGACGAGGGCGCGTTCCTCGCCTGCTCCTTCTGGCTCGCCGACGACCTGGCGATGATCGGCCGCGTCGACGAGGCCCGCACGCTCTTCGAGAAGCTGCTCTCGCTCCGCAACGACCTGGGCCTGCTCGCCGAGGAGTGGGACTCCCGCCTCCAGCGGCAGGTGGGCAACTTCCCGCAGGCGTTCAGCCACGTCCCCCTCATCGACACCGCCCTGCGCCTGACGGCAAGCGGGGCGTACGGCGGCTGAGGCGCCGCCCACGGGGCGCGGGGGGACGGGACCCGGACCTACGATGAGAGGGTCCCGTCCCCCGTACGGAAAGGGGGGCTCCCATGGCTCCCCAGGTCTCCGAAAGCGCTCTGGCCGGACTGGTCGACGACCTGGCCGGCGAGGTCCTCCTCCCCGGCGATCCCGGGTACGACGAAGCCCGTGCCGTGCACAACGGCATGATCGACCGCCGCCCGTCGGTGATCGCGCAGTGCGCCGGCCAGGACGACGTCTCCAACGCGGTCCGCTTCGGCCGGGAGACCGGGCTGCCGATCGCGGTGCGCGGCGGCGGCCACAGCGTCGCCGGGACCTCGGTGATCGACGGCGCCCTCGTCGTCGACCTCCGCCGGATGCACGGCGTCGTCGTGGACCCCGAGGCCATGACCGTACGCATCGAGGGCGGGGCGACCATGTCCCACCTGGACCGGGCGTGCCAGCCCTTCCACGTGGCGACCACCGGCGGCCGGGTCTCCACGACCGGGATCGGCGGGTTCGTGCTCGGCGGGGGTTCGGGCTGGCTGGAGCGGAAGTTCGGGCTCGCGAGCGACAACCTCCTGGCGGCCGACCTGATCACCGCGGAGGGCAAGCACGTCCACACGGACGCGGACGAGAACCCGGACCTCTTCTGGGCGCTGCACGGCGGCGGCGGGAACTTCGGGGTCGCGACCTCGCTGACGTTGCGGCTGCATCCGCTGCCCCGGATGAGCATGGTGATGCTGTTCTTCACCCCGGAGAAGGCGCCCGAGGTGGTCAGGATCTACCGTGACCTGATCGAGGCCGCGCCCGACGGGATCGGCGGCGGCGCCCTCTACCTGCCCGCGCCGCCGGAGCCGTTCATCCCCGAGGAGCTGGTCGGGAAGCTGCTCTGCGGCGTCCTGTTCACGTACGCGGGCCCGGTCTCCGAGGTGCGCGAGCTCACGGCGCCGCTGTTCCCGGTCGGCCCCGTGGTGGAGATGGTCACCGACATCCCGTACGCCGACCTGCAGTGCATGATCGACGACCCGCCCGGACTGCGGAACTACTGGTCGGCCGAGTACCTGAGGGAGTGCCCCGACGCCGTCGTGGACGTCTTCTGCGAGCGGGGCGCGCGGATCCCCGCGTCGACGGCGACCCAGCACGTGCTGTTCCCGATGGGCGGGGCCGTGGCCGCCGGGCCCTCCGTGTACCCGCAGCCGTGGCGCACCGCTCCGTGGGCGGTGCACCCGTTCGCGACCTGGGAGGACCCGGCGTACGACGACCGCGCGAGGCAGTGGGTGCACGACGTGCGGGAGGACGTACGGCCCTGGGCGCTCGACGCGACCTATCTGAACTTCGTCGGGGCCGAGGGCGAGCAGCGGATCGTCTCCTCCTTCGGTGAGGAGAACCACCGCCGGCTCGCCGCCGTGAAGGCCGCCTACGACCCCGACAACGTGTTCCGGTTCAACCAGAACATCGCTCCTGCCTCGTGAGCCGGCGCGCCGGGCTCACCGCAGGGCGGCGATCACCTCCTTGGCGGCCCGCTCGCCCTCGGTGGCCCCGCCCTCCATGAAGCCCTGGAAGTCGTACGAGCAGTGCTCGCCGCCGATGTGGACGTTGCCCTGGGCCTTGCCCTCGTACCCGGCGTAGCGGTGGAGGTAGCCGACGGGCCAACAGGAGTACGCCCCGAGGGCGTACGGGTTCTTGTGCCAGGCGGAGAGCTGGGCGCGGCCGTTGTACGCCTTGGAGGTGCCGGGGAAGAAGGCGTCGATGCCGGCCAGGTAGCGGGTGACGAGGGAGCGGACGTACGGGTCGGACTCGGTGGAGAACGGCCCGGCCGGGTTCAGGTTCTTGGCCAGGCTGCCGCCGCCGTACTGGATGAGGATGCCGCCCGTGCCGCCCTGGATCTTCGTGGTGTCCCAGGTCTGCTGCACCTCGGAGTCGGTGAAGCAGTCACCGGCGGAGACGCCGGGCCAGGCGCCGGTGCCGCGCCAGGGGCGGGTGCCGAACTGCATGTTGAGCTTGGTGCAGTAGCCCATGCGGGCGTCCCGCAGGAGGTTCTTCATGAGCGGGTCGAAGCCCGCGAGGGAGAGGTCGAGCTGCTTGAGGATCGGCAGCGGGAGGCAGAGGACCGTCTTGTCGGCGGTGACGGTACGGGTGGCGCCGGCCTCGGTGAAGGTCAGCGTCTGGGTGCCGTCCGCGTTGGCCCGTACGGCCGTCAGGGACCAGCCCTGGCGCAGGGTGCCGGCGGTCAGCGCGCCCGCTATGGCGTTGGGGAGCTGGTCGTTGCCGCCGACGATGTGGTAGCGCTCGTTGGACAGGCCCCAGATGTTGAAGTTGCCGGGATTGGTCTGGTAGCCCATGAGCAGGACGAGGGCGAGCGAGGACTGCTCGGTGGTGTCGGCGCCGTACTCGACGTTGTAGGCGACGTCGATGAACTTGCCGAGCGGGGAGGTGTGTCCGCCGGGGACGCGGCTCTCGATCCACTGGTGGATCGACATGTTGTCGAGGGCGGTGCCGGTGGGCGTCGTCTGGTTCCAGAACACCTCGCCGGCCTCGGAGAGGTCGCGGCGCAGGGCCTGGTAGACGGCGTTGAAGTCCTCGTCGGCCTGGTGGCGCGGGTAGTACGCGCCGTCGAACCAGAGGACCTCCTCGGCCCCGTTGGGGCCGCCGCCGAGGAAGTCCTCGACCTGGAGGTCGAAGCGGCGGCAGAGTTCCAGGATCTTCTTGTGGCTCGTGTCGATCAGCTCGCCGCCGATCTCCGAGGTCTGTCCGTACGCCCAGTGGCCGCGCTGCGTCCACATGCGGCCGCCGACCCGGGAGGGGTTGGCCTCGTACAGGGTCGGGCGCAGGCCCGCGTCCTGGAGCGTCAGGGCGGCGGTGAGGCCGGAGATGCCGGCGCCGACGACGGCGATCCGGGCGGTGCTGTTGATCGGCGGGTCGAGGGTGGCGGCGCGGGCGGGGACGGCCCCGCCCAGGGTGGCGGCTCCGCCGGCGCCGACGGCGACACCGGCGGCGGCCGCGTACTTGAGGAGCGAGCGGCGTCCGAGGGTGTCGGCCCTCATGCCGCGGAGTTCGTCCACGGGGATGTTCAGTCGTCGTGCGTCGGCGTGCTCGGCGGCGAGACGCTTCAGGAGGTGCATCGGGTTGGTGCGTGCCATGGGGCGCTCCTGCGAGGAAGAAGAAGACGAAAGAAAGTGGGGGGTGGGGAAACCCTTGGGGAGATCAGCTCTTCACGGCGGCGGTCGCGGCGTCGGCATCGGTGTCGGGGGTCGCGTCGGGGGCCCCGTCGGGGGTGTCCTCGGAGCGCTCGGCGGCGTCCTCCAGGACGATGCGGCCGATGATCTCGTAGCGCTCGGGCCGCTGGGCCTTGAGGTAGAAGCCGAGGCCGAGGCCGCCGAAGAAGACGAGTCCGACGATCCACGGGATCGCCTTGAAGAAGAAGGAGTCGGCGGCGGCGCCGGCCGCGGTCTCCATGTTGATCATCAGGAGGATCACGACGGCGACCATGCCGACGCCGCCGAGGAGCGGGGCGACGAGGGTCTTGAACCAGTGCCGGTCCTCGGGGTGGTTCTTGCGGAAGTAGCCGATGACGGCGAAGGAGCAGAGGGTCTGGACGATGAGGATCGCCATGGTGCCGAGGATCGCGAGCAGGGTGTACAGGTGGAGGTACGGGTCCTGGCCGGTGAGCCAGAAGGCCACGACGAGCCCGACCGCGATGACGCTCTGCACGTAGGAGGCGATGTACGGCGAGCCGTGCTTCGCGTGGGTGCGGCCGAGCGCCGGGTGGAGGAAGCCCTCGCGGCCGATGGCGTAGAGGTAGCGGGAGGCGCACTGGTGGAAGGCCATGCCGCAGGCGAAGGAGCCGGTGAGCAGCAGCCACTGGAAGGCGTCGACGGCCCAGGCGCCGATGAAGGACTGGGTCGGGGCGAAGAAGAGGTCGAGCGGGGAGCTGGAGGAGGACAGCTTCACGGACTCGTCGAGGCCGTTGCCGGCGATCGTCATCCAGGAGACGTAGATGTAGAAGAGGCCGACGCCGATGACGGAGATCAGCGTGGCGCGCGGGATGACCCGCTTCGGGTCGCGCGACTCCTCGCCGTACATGGCCGTCGACTCGAAGCCGACCCAGGACCAGAAGGCGAAGAAGAGACCGAGGCCCGCGGAGGTGCCGGTGAAGGCGTTCTTCGGGTTGATCGGCTCGGTCGGGATGCCGTCGGGGCCGCCCCCGGCGATCAGGACGGCGGTGGCGACCGCGAAGAGGACCGCGATCTCGGCGACGAGCATCACGCCGAGCGCCTTGGCGGTCAGGTTGATGTCGAAGTACGAGAGGACGGCCGTGACGGCCAGCATGACCGCCGCGTAGACCATCCAGTGCAGATCGACGCCGAGCTGGTCGACGACGGTCGTCTTGGCGAAGTACGCGAAGACGCCGACGATCGAGGCCTCGAAGACGATGTACGCGAGGACCGCGAGCATGCCGGAGGCCATGCCGGCGATGCGGCCGAGACCGTGTGAGATGAAGCCGTAGAACGCACCGGCGGCGGTGATCCGCTTCGCCATGGCGACGTAGCCGACCGAGAAGACCGTGAGGACGACCGTCGCGAAGAGGTAACCGGCGGGAGCGCCGACGCCGTTGCCGAAGCCGACGGCGATGGGGAGGTTGCCGGTCATCGCCGTGATCGGGGCCGCGGTGGCCACGGCCATGAAGACGACGCCGACGAGACCGACCGAGTTCGCCTTGAGTCGGTTGACCTCTGGGGTGGAGTTGGTTGCCATGGCGCAGGAGCATCCTCGCGTGTGACACAAGCCACAATCGACATGCGGTCAAACAATTCCGGCCACAGGACGACGAGTTGTCGCGCTGGTGTACGAAGTGTCCCCTCCCGTAACCGTGAGGTGATGTCCCCGGAACACAGACGCGGGTAGCGTCCGGGCCCATGGACAATCAGGGCGGGATCACCGTGCAGCGGGCGCTGGAGCTTCCGGGGCTGCGCGGCGGACTCCCGGAGGTCGTGGCCGGCGCGGACCGGCTGCACCGCACCGTGCGCTGGGTGCACGCGGGCGAGGTGCCGAACATCGCGTCGCTCCTCAAGGGCGGTGAACTGCTGCTCACCACGGGACTCGGCCTGGGCACCCGCCCGGCCGAGCAGCGCTCCTTCGTCCGGCGCCTCGCGGACCGGGGCATCGCGGCCCTCGTCGTCGAGCTCGGCCCGCGCTTCGCCCGGCTGCCGGCGACCATAGTGGAGACCGCTCGGGCCGCCGGCCTGCCCCTGGTCCAGCTGCACCGCGAGGTTCCCTTCGTCGCGGTCACGGAGGAGATACACACCGAGATCGTCAACGGGCACTACGCGCTCCTCCGCCAGGCGGAGGAGGTCCACCGCCAGTGCACCGAGGCGCTGCTCGGCGGCGGCGGCGTCCCGCAGGTCCTGCGGATCCTCTCCGACTTCGCCGCGAACCCCGTCTTCCTGGAGACCGCCGACGGCCAGCTCCTGTACGCGGCGGGCACCGAGTCCGGTCCCGCCGACCCGCTCCAGGTGTGGGACGGCATGCGCGGCCAGCGCGCGGCCCGCGAGTCCGGCCCGCCCGCGGGCACGGTCATCGTCGACGTCCCCGGCGGCGGACCCGGTACGGGCTCGGTACGGGCCCGGCTCGTCCTCCTCGCGGTCTCCGGCGCCCTCTCCCCCGTGCACCGCATGGCGGCCGAACGGGCCGCCGGCATCCTCGCGGTGGTCCTCATGCAGGCCCGCCAGGAGGAGGAGCTCGCCGCGCGCGGCCGGGGCGACTTCCTGACGGACCTCGCCGAGGGGCGGATCACGACCGAGGCCGCGCCCGCCCAGGCCCGCGTCCTCGGCTTCCGCCCCGGCGACGGCCCCCTCCTCCCCGTCGTCATGCGCCTGGCCTCCGAACTCTCCCCCTCGGGGAACTGGGCCCTCCTGGCCCGCGCCGTCCTGGAGGAGCTCTCCTCCGTCGGCGTACCCGTCCTCCTCGGCGTACGGCCCGTGGAAGGCCGCGTCCCGCTCCTCCTCGGCCTGCGCTCGGAGTCCGAGCGCACCGCGGTCGCGGACCGCGTCGCGGCGGCGCTGCGCGCGGGCGTGGAACGGGCCGGCCTGGAGCGCTCCGGCGCCAACCCGCCGGTGGTCGTCGTCGGCGTCGCCGGCAGCTGGGCGGCCGCCTCGGCGGGCCTGCGCCACGCGGCGGAGACGGCGACGGCCGCGCAGGGCCTCTCGGACCGCCCCTGGCACGACGCCCGCCGCCTCGACATCGACCTGCTCCTGTGGCGCCTGCGGGACCACCCGGACCTCGCGGCCTTCGTGGACCGCGCGATCGGCCCGCTCCGCGACCACGACCGCACCTCGCGCCCGCCGCTGCTCCCCACCCTGGAGACGTACCTGGCCCACGCGGGCCGCAAGGCGGAGACGGCCCGCGAACTCCACCTCAACCGCCAGACCCTCTACAACCGCCTGGCCCGCATCTCCGAACTCCTCGGCACCGACCTGGACGACCCCCAGACGGTCCTGGCCCTCTCCCTGGCCCTCAGGGCCCGCCGCCACACGACGTAGGCGGTTTGTGGGCATGCGTTCCGCCGGGGCGGAACGGGTGGGCACAAATCACCCACCGGCCCGCACCCGCGAACAGCCCCCGGCAGGGTTACGGGAAGGGGCGGGGGGAAGAATCCCCGCCCCGCAACCGGCACGGACGGACGGACGCACCACCGCCCGCTACGGGCTACCGCCCCGCCAACTCGTCGTACACGCTCAGGACATGCGCGACGGTCTCGTCCTCCGTCGGCCAGGTCCCCGCCTGCACCCGCCCCGCGGCCGCGAGGTCCATCCGCCGCTCCACGTCCTCCATCAGCCCTCGCACCGCACCGGCGAGCGCCTCCGCGTCCCCGTACGGCACCAGCTCCGCGGCGTCCCCCACGAGTTCGGGCACCCCGCCCACCGCCGTGGCGACCAGCGGCACCCCCAGCCGCAGCGCCTCCTGCGCGAGCAGCGACCGCGCCTCCCACCGCGACGGCAGCACCGCGACGTCCGCCGCCGCCAGGAGCTCCGCGACGTCGTCGCGCCGCCCGACGAGCCGCACGGGCAGGCCCTCCGCGACGATCCGCCGCTGCAGCGGGGCGCGCTCGCGCCCCTCCCCCGCGACGACGAGCAGCGGCTGCGGATCGAGGTCCCGCCACACCCGCGCCGCGTCGAGCAGCGTGTCGTACCCCCGCCCCCGCTCCAGCGCGCCGACGGCCATCAGCAACGGCCGGTCGACGGCGCCCAGTTCGGCCCGCGCCTTGCCGTCGTGCAGGCAGACGGGCCCGCGCGCGGGCGGTACGGTCACGGGCGCGAGCCGCGCGTCCCGCGCGCCGCTGCGCCGGGCCCGGTCGACGAGTTCGGAGGACGTGCCGAGGACGACGGTGGAGGCGCGCACGGTCCGCCGCTCCAGGAGCCGCCGCATCCCGCCCCGCGCACCCGCCAGATGGCTCCGGCTGTGCCAGGTGGTCACGAGCGGCGGGCGCGCCTCCCCGGAGAGCGCGAGCGCGGCCCGTACGGACGCGGCCAGGCCGTGCGCGTGGACGACGTGCGCGCCGATGCAGGCGTTGCGGAGCGCGGTGACGGTCGCGGGATCGCCGAGGCGCGGCAGCGGCACGAAGTGGGCGCCGGCGCCGAGGTAGTCGTAGACGCGGTCGAGCGCCGCCGGGGCGCACACGGTCACCCGCACGCCCCTCGCCACCAGCCCCGAGGCGAGTGATCGGACGTGCGCGCTACTGCCAGCGCTGCCGCCGCCCAGCACTTGAACCGTACGGAGCTGTGTCACGTGCACAGGATGCCAGCCCGCACCCGCGACCGTACGCACGTTCCGGCACCGAAACGGCGTCGTTCCCTTGTACGGAAGGGGCGTGGCGCGAAGACACCGTTACGGGTTCACCCACTCGAGTGAGTGCCCGAGCCGGTCGCCCGCTCCCCTCAGACGCCCGAGCCCGTCGCCCGCTCTCCCCACACCGCCGCGGCGACCAGCCCCGCCGCGTGCGCGGCGAGCCCCGCCCTGCCGTTCCCGACGGCGATCGCCGCGCCGACGGCCGCGCCGAGCGCGTGCGCTCCCGCGTCGCCGAGCATGGCGCGCTCCGCGAGGTCGTCGCCGAGGACCGCCGCCGCGGCCCCCATGGGCGCGGCGGCGAGCGAGCCGCGCAGCAGCCCGGGCGCGCCGAGCGCGAGGACGGTGAGCCCGGCACGCCCGGGCCGTACGTCCACGAGGTTCACCAGATGGGTGCTGCCGGCGATGACGACACCGGCGAGCAGCTTGTCCACCGGCCGCTCCTTGAGCAGCGCCCCCGCCACCAGGGACGCGGCCCCGATGCCGAGGAGCTTCACGGCCCCGCTGGTCGCCTCCCCCTCCCGAAGCGCCGTCAGATGCGCACGGAATCCCCGCCGGTGGTCGCCGCGCAGGTCGTCGTACCGCCCGCAGACGGCCCCGGCGGCGACGGCAAGCGCGGCCGCCGGAGCGCCGGGCAGCACGGCGACGGCCGAGCCGAACGCGGCGGCGGGACCGGCCTGGAGAGCGACCTTCCGCCCGGCGAAATTGGTCCGCTCCCACCCGTCGGAGTTCCCAGGCGGCCGCTGCCGCAGCCCCGCGTACGCGAGCCGGGTGGCCCCGAACGCCAGGGCGAAGGTGCCTATGCGCCCGGGCTCCCGCCTCACGCGTCGGCCCGGGCCGCCGCGAGCAGCTCCTCCGCGTGGGCCCTGGCCGTCTCGGAGTCCTCCTGGCCCGCGAGCATCCGGGACAGCTCCCGTACGCGCTCCTCGCCCTCCAGGACCGTGACGCCGGACCGGGTCACGGAGCCGTCGTGGGTCTTCTCGACGAGCAGCTGCCGGTCGGCGAAGGCCGCGACCTGCGGCAGGTGAGTGACGACGACGACCTGCGCGGTCCTGGCGAGCTTGGCGAGCCGGCGCCCGATCTCCACGGCCGCCTTGCCGCCGACGCCCGCGTCGACCTCGTCGAAGAGGTACGTGGGCACGGGGTCGACCCCGGCGAAGACCACCTCCACGGCGAGCATCACGCGGGAGAGCTCACCGCCGGACGCGCCCTTGGCGATCGGCCGCGGCGGCGCGCCGGGGTGCGGCGCGAGCAGCAGTTCGACCTCGTCGGCGCCGGACGGCCCGTACGCGACCCGCCGGCCGCCGACCTCGACGCCCTCCGGGTCCTCGGTCTGCGCGAGCGAGAAGGACACGCGCGCGTGCGGCATGGCGAGCGAGGCGAGCTCCTCGGTGACCGCGGCGGCGAACCGGTCCGCGGCCTCCGTGCGGGCGTCGGTGAGCGCCTGCGCGAGGACGGACAGTTCGTCGCGGAGCCGGTCGCGTTCGGCGGTCAGCTCCTCGATGCGGTCGTCGTCGCCGTCGAGCTCGCCGAGCCGTCCGGCGCTCTCCTCGGCCCAGGCGAGGACGCCCGCGATGTCGGCGCCGTACTTCCGGGTCAGCTGGGTGAGGGCCGCGCGCCGCTCCTCGACGGCGGCGAGCCGCAGCGGGTCGGCGTCGAGGTCGTCGGCGTACCCGGCGAGTTCGGTGGCCACGTCGCCGAGCAGGATGGAGATCTCCCCCATCCGGTCGGCGAGCGCCGCGAGGGCCGCGTCGTGCGACCGTACGGCCTCCAGGGCCCGTCCCGCGCCCGCGACGAGGGTCGTCGCGTCGACGGCCTCCGGGTCCTCCGGGTTGCCCGCGAGCGCGCCGTGCGCGAGCGCGGCGGCGGAGGCGAGCGCCTCGGCGTGGCCGAGCCGCTCCGCCTCGGCGGCGAGCTCGACGTCCTCGCCGGGCAGCGGGGCGACGGCCTCGATCTCGCCGAGCCCGAACCGCAGCAGGTCGGCCTCCTGGGCCCGCTCGCGCGCCCGGGTGGTGATCTCCTCCAGCTCGCCGGTGACGGCCCGCAGACGCCGGTACGCCTCCCCGTAGGAGGCGAGGGGCCCGGAGACGGCCTCGCCCGCGTACCGGTCGAGCGCGCCGCGCTGCCGGGCGGGCTTGAGGAGGCCCTGCTGGTCGGTCTGGCCGTGGACGGCGACGAGCTCGTCGGCGAGCTCGGCGAGCAGCCCGACGGGCACGGAACGCCCGCCGAGGTGGGCGCGCGAGCGTCCCTCGGCGGAGACGGTGCGGCTGACGAGGAGCACGCCCTCGTCGAGCTCGGCCCCCGCCTCCTCGGCGCGCACGGCCGCGGGCGCGCCCCTGGGCACGCTGATCCGTCCCTCGACGACCGCGGAGCCCGCGCCGATCCGTACGAGGGCCGGGTCGGCCCGTCCGCCGAGCAGCAGGCCCAGACTGGTCACGACCATGGTCTTGCCCGCGCCGGTCTCACCGGTCACCGCGGTGAAGCCGGGCGACAGCTCGACCACCGCGTCGTCGATGACCCCGAGCGACCGTATCCGCATCTCCTCCAGCACGCCCCAGACCATACGAGGTTTCCCGGGTCGGATGCGACATCGGGCCGGGCGTAACCCTCCCGCGCGCCGCTCGTTGCGCGGCGCCCGGGCGGGTCAGTGCGGAGCGCCCCGCCACCCCGACACCGGCAGCGCGAACTTCGCGACGAGCCGGTCCGTGAAGGAGGCGTGGTGCAGCCGGGCGAGCCGGACGGGGACGGCTCCGCGCCGCACCTCGACCCGCGCCCCGGCCGGGAGCTCCACGGTCCGCCGCCCGTCGCACCACAGCACGCCGTGCGGGGTGTGCGGCTCGACCTCGACGGTGAGGACCGACTGGGGGGTGGTGACCAGCGGCTTGGCGAAGAGCGCGTGGGCGCCGATCGGCACCATGAGGAGCGCCTCGACCTCCGGCCACACGACGGGTCCGCCGGCCGAGAAGGCGTACGCGGTCGACCCCGTGGGTGTCGCGCAGATCACGCCGTCGCAGCCGAATCCGGTCACCGGCCGGCCGTCGATCGCGAGGACGACCTCCAGCATCCGTTCCGGGGAGACCTTCTGGACGGCGGCCTCGTTGAGCGCCCAGTCGCGGTGGAGGACGTCGCCGTTCTCGTACACGACGACGTCGAGGGTCATGCGCTCCTCGACCTCGTACGCCTTCGTCACGACCCGGTCGACGACCTTGTCGAGGTCGTCGCGCTCCGCCTCGGCGAGGAAGCCGACGCGGCCGAGGTTGACGCCGAGCATCGGCACCCCGGAGGCGCGGGAGAACTCGGCGCCGCGCAGCAGCGTCCCGTCCCCGCCGAGGACGATGAGGAGTTCACAGCCGTCGAGGGCGTCGGAGCAGGCCTCCGGCACCTTCTCGACGGACGGCGGCAGCGGCAGGTCCGAGGCCTCGGCCTCCAGGACCCGGACGCCGATGCCACAGCGCAGCAGCCCCAGGACGACCAGTTCGGCGCTGCGCACGGCGGCGGGTCTGCCGGTGTGCGCGAGCAGGAAGACGGTACGGCTTGCTGTCTCTGGTGCTGCTGTCTCTGGTGGTGCTGCCGTTGAGCTCAACGAGGTCCTTCCGCCACGGCGCGGTCGACATCCGCCGGATCGAGCGCGGGCGCACCCGCCCGCAGCCACAGAAAGTACTCGACGTTGCCGGAGGGGCCGGGCAGAGGGCTGGCGGTGACGCCCAGAACACCGAGACCGAGCTCGGCGGCCTGACGCGCCACGTTCTTGACGGCGTCCGCGCGCAGCTCGGTGGAACGGACCACTCCGCCGGTGCCGAGCCGCTCTTTGCCCACCTCGAACTGGGGTTTCACCATCAGGACGAGGTCGGCGTCGGGCGCCGTGCAGGCCGCGAGGGCGGGCAGGACGAGGCCGAGCGGGATGAACGAAAGGTCGCCGACGACGAGGTCGACGGGAACGCCGTCGATCGCGTCGACTGTCAACTCGCGGACGTTCGTGCGGTCCTTCACGGTGACGCGCTCGTCGCTCTGGAGCGACCAGGCGAGCTGGCCGTAGCCGACGTCGACGGCGACGACGTGCGCGGCGCCCGCGCGCAGCAGCACGTCGGTGAAGCCGCCGGTCGAGGCCCCGGCGTCCAGGGCGCGCCGGCCCTCGACCCGCAGCCCCTGGGGCACGAAGGCCGCGAAGGCCCCGGCGAGCTTGTGGCCGCCGCGCGAGACGTAGTCGGGGTCGGAGTCGTCCTGGACGACGACGATGGCCGCGGCGGTCTCGACCTGGGTGGCGGGCTTGGTGGCGACGGTCTTGCCGACGGTCACCCGACCCGCGGCGATCAGCTGGCTGGCGTGCTCGCGCGAGCGCGCGAGCTTGCGCCTGACCAGCTCGGCGTCGAGACGGCGGCGTGCCACTCCTGCCACGTTCGGTTCAGCTCCTGTTGTCGTGCGTACGGGGGGTGGGGTGCGCGTCCAGCGAGGTCAGCTCGGCGCGCAGTCCACGGTGTACATCCTCGTACACCGCCAGGTGTCCGTCCGCCGGGAGGTCGTCCACCTCGGCGAGACGCGCGAGGTGGGCGTCGACGGCCTCGTGCCCCGTGGCCTCCCGCGGGACGCCGAGCGGCGCGGGCGCGGCGGGCTCGTGCGTCTCCGGCTCCGGGGCCCGGTCGGCGGGTTCCGGGGTCTGGCCGGCGGGTTCGGGCGTCTCGTCGCTCATGCCACGACGCTATCGCGAAGCCCTGGGGTACGGTCGACGGCCATGGCGACGATCACTGAGTGCCGGGACGCACTGGACCGGCTGTCGGACAACCTCGCGCGGGCCGACGACGGCGTGCGCGGCGCGGCCGCGTTCGACCGCACCCTGAGCTGCCACGTCACGGACCTGGACACGACCTTCACCGGCCGTCTCTCCGACGGCCGGATCGAGGTGGTGGACACGGCGGCCGGCCCGCCCGCGACGAAAGCCCAGATCAGGCTCGCGATGACCGGCGACGACCTGGTGGCGATGGTCGGCGGCGAGCTGAACTTCGCGAAGGCCTGGGCCTCCGGCCGGGTCAGGCTGGAGGCCGGCTTCCGCGACCTGATGCGCCTGCGGTCACTTCTGTAGCGCGGGCGCCTGTCCTACGGCCGGGTCGACGGCCGGGGCGGCGTCGGCAGCGGCAGCGGCGGCACGGCCCCGGGCCCTGGCCTGGCGCCCCGCCGGGACGACCAGCGGCGTCCCCGTCTCCGGGTCCTCGATGACCTGGCAACGCAGCCCGAAGACCCGTTCGACCAGTTCGGCGGTGACGATCTCGGACGGCGGGCCCTCGGCGACGACCTCGCCGTCCCGCACGGCGATGAGGTGGGTCGCGTAACGGGCCGCGTGGTTGAGGTCGTGCAGGACGGCGACGAGCGTCCGCCCCTGCGTCTCGTGCAGCTCCGCGCACAGGTCGAGGACGTCGATCTGGTGCTGGATGTCGAGGAAGGTCGTCGGCTCGTCCAGGAGGAGCAGCGGCGTCTGCTGGGCCAGCGCCATGGCGATCCAGACGCGCTGGCGCTGTCCGCCGGAGAGCTCGTCGACGTACCGCTCGGCGAGCTCGGCGACACCGGTCGACGCCATCGACTCCTGGACGACCCGCTCGTCCTCCGGCGACCACTGGCGCAGCAGCCCCTGGTGGGGGTAGCGGCCGCGGGCGACGAGGTCGGCGACGGTGATGCCGTCGGGGGCGATGGACGACTGCGGGAGCAGGCCGAGGGTCTTGGCGACCTTCTTCGCCGGCAGCGAGTGGATCGACGCTCCGTCGAGGAGGACCTGCCCCTGAGAGGGCTTGAGCATCCGGGAGAGCGCCCGCAGCAGGGTCGACTTGCCGCAGGCGTTGGGTCCGACGATGACCGTGAAGGAGTTGTCGGGGATCTCGACGGACAGGTCGCGGGCGATGACCCGCTGCTCGTACGCGAGGGTGACCGACTCCGCGCTCAGCCGCTGCTTCTGCCGACCGCCCATACCCGTACTCCCCATTTCCTTGTTCGTGGTCATATCCGGCCCGCCTTGCGTTCGGTGACGAGCAGCCAGAGCAGGTAGCAGCCGCCGAGGATGCCGGTGACGACGCCGACGGGCAGCTGACGGTCGCCGAAGGCGTTCGTGGCGATCCAGTCGGCGACGAGCAGCAGCGCCGAGCCCATGAGGGCGGAGGCGGCGAGGTTGGGTCCCGGCGCCCCCGTCAGGCGGCGGGCCAGCTGCGGCGCGCTCAGCGAGACGAAGACGATGGGCCCGGCGGCCGAGGTGGAGACGGCGACGAGCACCACCGCCGAGGCCATGAGGACGATCCTGGTCCGCTCGACCTTCACTCCGAGGGCGTACGCGGCGTCGTCGCCCATCTCCAGCATGCGCAGGGCCCGCCCGTGGCCGAGGACGAGCGGCAGCAGGACGCAGCAGACGGCGAGCAGCGGCCAGAACTGCGCCCAGTCACGCCCGTCGAGGGAGCCGGTCAGCCACACCGTGGCGCGGGTCGCGTCGACCAGGCTGGCCTTGGTGATGAGGTAGTTGACCACCGAGGTGAGCATGGCGGCGGCACCGATGCCGACGAGGACGAGCCGGTAGCCGTGCACGCCCTTCTTCCACGCGAGCAGGTAGATCGCCAGACCGGTGACGACCCCGCCGACGACGGCCCCGCCGGCGACGGCGGCCGCGCTGCCCTGGAAGAGGACGATGACGAGGAGGGCGCCGACGCTGGCGCCCTGACCGAAGCCGATGACGTCGGGGCTGCCGAGCGGGTTGCGGGAGATCGACTGGAAGACGGCCCCGCCGACGGCGAGCGCCGCGCCGACGAAGACGGCGACGAGGACCCGCGGCAGCCGCAGGTCCATGACGGCGAACTCCTGGACGGCGGTGCCCTTGCCGAGGAGCGTGTCGACGACCTCGGTCGGCGTCATCGGGAAGTCCCCGGTGCCGATGAGGACGACGGCGGCGGCGACCGTGAGCACGAGCAGACCGAGGACGGAGAGCGCGGCCCGCGGCTCGTACCGTACGGAGAAGCCTCCGCCGGCCCGCAGGGTCTTGGTGGTCACAGCTGGGCCATCCTCTTGCGGCGGACGAGTCGGATGAAGACGGGCCCGCCGATGAGCGCGGTCACGATGCCGACCTGGAGCTCGGAGGGCCGCGCCACGAGCCGCCCGACGATGTCGGAGCCGAGCAGCAGGACGGGCGCGAGGACGGCCGCGTACGGCAGGATCCAGCGCATGTCGGGCCCGGTGACCGCCCGCACCATGTACGGGACCATCAGGCCGAGGAAGATGATGGGGCCGCAGGCGGCCGTGGCGGCGCCGCACATCAGGGTCACGGCCACCATGGCGACGGCCCGGGTCCTGTTGATGTTCGCGCCCAGCGCCCGGGCGGTGTCGTCGCCCATCTCCATGGCGTTCAGGGGCCGCGCGATGAGCAGCGCGAGGACGGCGCCGGTGAGGATGAAGGGGGCGATCTGCCGGACCGTCGCCATGTCGGCGGAGGCCAGCGAGCCGACGGTCCAGAACCGCATCCGGTCGAGGGCGGCCGAGTTCAGCAGCTGGACGGCGTTGACGTACCCGTAGAGCGCGGCGGTCGCGGCGGTCCCGGCGAGCGCGAGCCGCACGGGGGTGGCGCTGCGGCTGCCGCCGAGCACGTAGACGACGACGGCGACGACGGCCGCGCCCACGAAGGCGAACCAGACGTAGTCCCTGACGTCGACCACGCCGAGGAAGGCGATGGCCGAGACGACGGCGGCCGCGGCCCCCGCGTTCACCCCGAGCAGCCCGGGCTCGGCGAGCGGGTTGCGGGTCAGCCCCTGCATCACGGCCCCGGAGAGCCCGAGGGCGAGGCCGACGAGCAGACCGAGCAGGGTGCGCGGCACCCTGACGTCGTGGACGACGATGTCGTTGCCGACGCCGCTGTTCTGGAACAGGCCGTGCCACACGTCCCCGAGCGGCACCGGCTTGGCGCCGATCATGATGCTCAGGACGCAGACCAGGAGCAGCGCGAGGACGGCTGCCCCCAACCCGACGGCGCGCACGGAGTTCCGGCGCGTCGGGGACGGGGCGGCGGGCGTCGACGGCGCGCTCGCTCGGGAAGTGGTGCTCTCAACCAACACGCGGTTAGGTTAGCCTACCCAACTCTCGCGACCATCCCCCGGGAGCTCACCGTCCGAGCCGCGCGAGCGCCTTCCCCGCGTCGAGAGCGCAGGCCCCGTCGCCGGCGGCGGCCCAGGCGGCCCCGCAGAGCGCCCGTACGCCGTCCATGTCGTCGCCCCCGGCACCCTGCACGACCAGCTCGCCCCCGCTCGCGGAAGCCCGCCATCCGCCGCACGCGAAGACACCGTCCGGGCCCTCCACCACCTCCGGCTGCCCCACCAACAGCCCCCGGAGGTCCTCCGCGACATACGTCGGCCGGTGCTCCGGCACCGCGGCGAGCAGCCGCGCCACGTCCGTCACCCCGGTCAGGACGAGCAGCGAGTCCACACCCCCGTTGAACGCGCCCTCGATGTCCGTGTCCAGCCGGTCCCCCACCACCAGCGGCCGGGCGGCCCCCGTCCGCAGCACCGTCTCGCGGTGCATCGGCGGCTGCGGCTTCCCCGCTACCTTCGGCTCGTACGCGTGACCGGTGGCGATCCGTACGACCTCCACGGCGGCACCGTTCCCCGGCCCGATCCCCCGCGCGCCGGGAATCGTCAGGTCCGTGTTCGAGGCGTACCACGGCACGCCCCGCCCGACCGCGTACGCGGCCTCGGCGAACCTCGCCCACGGCATCCCCGGACCGCCGTACCCCTGCACGACCGCCGCCGGGTCGTCGTCCGCCGAGTCGACCGGCACGAGCCCCCGCTCCCGCAGCGCCACCCGCAGCCCCTCGCCGCCGATCAGCAGCACGCGCGACCCCGCCGGCACGTCCTCGGCGACCAGCCGCGCCACCGCCTGCGCGGAGGTGACGACGTCACCGGGCTCCGCCGGAATCCCGAGCTCGGTCAGGTGCGCGGCGACCTCGTCAGGCGTCCGCAGCGCGTTGTTGGTGACGTACGCCAGGTGCATCCCGCCGTCCCGCGCGGTCCCGAGCGAGCCGACGGCGTGCGCGATCGCCTCACCGCCCGCGTAGACGACACCGTCCAGGTCGAGCAGCGCCGTGTCGTACGCCTCGCTCAACGGCGTCGCGCTACCACCCGGAGCCCTCCTGCCGCCACCGCTCCGCTGCTCCTGGCCGATTCGCGTCGTCACCGCTCACTCCTCACATCACCGGGTGAAATTCCCCCGCTCCCCCGATCATCTCCCATGCCCGCGCACACATACGATGTCGAGATGAACACCTCAGGTCACGCGGCCGAAGACGTCCGCGACGCCGCAGACGGGCTGCGCCTGGCGCCGTTCCGCGGACTCCGTTACGTCCCCGAGCGGGTCGGCAGCCTCTCCGCCGTGATGTCCCCGCCCTACGACGTCGTCGTACGACCTGACGGCCTTCTCCATCTGGAGTCGGCGGACCCGCACAACATCGTCCGCCTGATCCTCCCGCAGGCCATCACCGCGGGCACCCGCCACCGCAAGGCCGCCGTCACCCTCGACCGCTGGCTCGCGGACGGCGTCCTCGCCCCGGACCGGGAGCCCGCGCTCTACGTGTACGAGCAGGAGGGCGACGGCATCCTCCAGCGCGGGATCATCGGCGCCCTGGAGCTCTCCACCCCGGACGAGGGCGTGGTCCTCCCCCACGAGGACGTCATGCCGCACGTGGTCGAGGACCGCGCCGCCCTGATGCGCACCACCGCGGCCAACCTCGAACCGCTCCTCCTGACCTACGTCGGCGACACCGGCAACGACGCCGACCAGGTCATCGACCGCGCGGTCCTCGGGGAGCCCCTCCTCTCCACCACCACGGAGGACGGCTTCCACCACCGCCTCTGGGCGGTCACCGACCCGGCCGAACAGGCCGCCGCCGCCGGCGAGCTCCGCCGCCACCAGGCCCTCATCGCCGACGGCCACCACCGCTGGGCGACCTACCTGCGCCTGCGCGAGGAGCACACCGCGCCCGGCCCCTGGAACTACGGTCTGGTCCTCCTGATCGACACGGCCCGCTACCCCCTGCGGGTCCGCGCGATCCACCGCCTCCTCAACCGCCTCCCGGTCGCCGACGCCCTCGCGGCCCTCGGCGACTCCTTCCGGGTGCGCCGCATCGAGCGCCCGCTCCCGACGGCCCTCGAAGCCCTGGAGTCCGCCTCCGCCGAGGGCAACGCGTTCCTCCTCGCGGGTGACGGCGCCTTCCACCTGGTCGACCGCCCGGACCCGGACCTGCTCAGCCGCACGATCCGCGCGGACCGCCCGGAGGCCTGGCGGACCCTGGACGCCACGGTCCTGCACTCCACCCTCCTGGACCACGTCTGGCACATCCCGGACGCCCCCGAGGACATCGCCTACATCCACGACACGGAGGCCGCGGTCGCCCAGGCGGAACGCCGCGGCGGTACGGCGGTCCTCATGCACCCGGTACGCGAGGAGGTCGTACGGGACCTCGCGCGCCAGGGCGTCACGATGCCCCGCAAGTCGACCTCCTTCGGCCCCAAGCCGGCGACGGGCCTGGTCCTGAGAAGCCTCGCGCTCGACTGAGCCGGAAACGCGAGAAGGGCGGCACCCGACCGGGTGCCGCCCTTCTTCACAGTCCTACGAGATCACCGCTCGTCGGGGTCGACGTCGTCGTCCGACACGACGTCCGACGCGTCCTCGCGGTCGTCCTCGACGTCCTCGTCACGGTCGTCCTCGACGTCCTCGACCTCGTCCTCGTCGTCCGAGTCGTCGAACGCGTCGACGAACTCGACACCGTCGATCTGGGCGAGCCGGTCGGAGGCGTCCGTGGCGCCGTCCTTGTCGGCCTCCAGGGCCTTCGCGAACCACTCCCGCGCCTCGGCGTCGCGCCCGGCGGCGAGGAGGGCGTCGGCGTAGGCGTACCGCAGACGCGCGGTCCACGGGTGCACGGCGCCGGAGGCGAGCTCGGGGCTCTGGAGCGTCACGATGGCGGCGTCCAGCTGACCCATGTCACGGCGGGCACCGGCGGCGACGAGACGCATCTCGACCTGGCCGGCCTTGTCCAGCTTCTGCACCTCGGGCTCACCGGCCATGGCCAGCGCTCGCTCGGGGCGGCCCATGCCGCGCTCGCAGTCGGCCATGACGGGCCAGAGCTCGACACCGCCGCTCATCCGACGCGCGGCACGGAACTCGGCCAGCGCCTCGGAGTACTTCTGCGTGGCGTACGCGGCGAAGCCGGCGGCCTCGCGCACGGCCGCGACACGCGAGGCGAGCCGCAGGGCGACGCGGGAGTACTCGTACGCCCGCTCCGGGTCCTCATCGATCAGCTGGGCGACCATGACGAGGTTGCGCGAAACGTCCTCGGCCAGCCCCTTGGGCAGGCTCATGAGCTCCTGGCGCACATCGTCGTCGATCTCGTCACCGGTGACCTCCGGCGGGATCGGCAGCCGCTTGAGCGGCGCGCGGTCCCCACGGTCCCGGTCGCGGTCGTCCCGACGCCCGTACCCACCCCGGTCGTCCCGCCCACGGAACCCACCTCGGTCGCCGTCACGCCGGTCGTCCCGGCGGAAGCCCCCGCCGCGGTTGTCGTCCCGACGGTCGTCCCGGCGGAAACCGCCACCACGGTTGTCGTCCCGACGGAAGCCGCCACCACGGTTGTCGTCCCGACGGTCGTCACGACGGAAGGAGGAGGGACGCTCGTCACGACGGTCGTCACGCGGGAACGAAGGCCGGTCGTCCCGACGGAAGGACGAGGGACGCTCGTCACGACGGAAGCCGCCACCACGGTTGTCGTCACGGCGGTTGTCGTCACGACGGTCGTCACGGCGGAAGCCACCGCCGCGGTTGTCGTCCCGACGGTCGTCACGGCGGAAACCGCCACCACGGTTGTCACCCCGGCGGTCGTCACGCGGGAACGAAGGCCGCTCGTCACGACGGTCGTCGCGACGGAAGCCACCGCCGGCGCCGCCACCACGGTTGTCGTCACGACGGTCGTCCCGACGGAACGACGAGGGCCGGTCATCGCGACGGAAGCCACCGCCGGCGCCACCGCCACGGTTGTCGTCCCGACGGAAGCCACCGCCGCGGTTGTCGTCACGACGGTCGTCACGGCGGAAACCGCCACCGCGGTTGTCGTCCCGGCGGTCGTCACGGCGGAACGACGAGGGACGCTCGTCACGACGGTCGTCGCGACGGAAGCCGCCACCGGCGCCGCCACCACGGTTGTCGTCCCGACGGTCGTCCCGCTGGTACGAAGGCCGGTCGTCGCGACGGAACGAGGGACGCTCGTCGCGACGGTCGTCGCGACGGTCGTCGCGACGGAAGCCACCGCCGGCGCCACCGCCACGGTTGTCGTCGCGGCGGAAGCCACCGCCACGGTTGTCGTCACGACGGTCGTCGCGGCGGAAGCCACCGCCACGGTTGTCATCGCGCCGGTCATCACGGCGGAAGCCACCGCCGCCGCCACCGCCACGGTTGTCGTCCCGACGGTCGTCCCGACGGAAGCCACCGCCACGGTTGTCGTCCCGACGGTCGTCCCGCTGGTACGAAGGCCGGTCGTCGCGACGGTACCCGCCGCCACCGCCGCCACGGTTGTCGTCGCGGCGCGGCCCACGGAAGCCGCCCCGGTCGCCACCGCCCCCGTCGTTGCGACGCGGCTCGCGCTCCGGACGGCCGTCGGGAGAGTTGGTGGACATGTGGGTGACTCCTGTCTTCGGGTACTGCAGTCATTCTCGCGCAGCCGGCACTCCGCCGCGCATCGGAAAAGATCCAAGGAAAAACAAAAGGACCCTTGGTCCCAGCGTGAACGCTGGGACCAAGGGTCCTGAAATATTGTTCGGCGGTGTCCTACTCTCCCACAGGGTCCCCCCTGCAGTACCATCGGCGCTGAAAGGCTTAGCTTCCGGGTTCGGAATGTAACCGGGCG